>JBILTQ010000084.1:0-17105 GCA_044371435.1 Pirellulaceae bacterium
CGTTGATTGGCCTCATGTTGCTGCTAGGGATGGCGGGTTATCACTGGATCGCCCGACTGAACTGGATCGATTCCCTGCTGAATGCCGCGATGATTCTCGGAGGGATGGGCCCGGTCGATGAGATGACCAGCGTGCCCGCCAAGCTTTTCGCCTCCTTCTACGCCTTATTCAGTGGTCTCGTATTTGTTGGGGCTGCTGGTGTTTTGCTATCACCACTTTTCCATCGGCTACTGCACGCTTTTCACCTCGACGATTCCGAAGCGGATTCTTGAAGGATTTGTTCGACCTGCCGACGGAGGGCCATCCCCCAAGCCCGTCGCTTGGCAATGGTCTCCGGTGCGGCCGCGTTGGCCTGCAGGACCGTCTCACGATCGAGAAGCCTCGCAGCCTTCAGCATCAGTTCGATGGCCCTCCAATCCTGATCGCGGTTGAGCCCCTTAGCCGCCTTACCGGTTGCGGATACCGACTGGTCGGATTCCAGTCTCGCGGCATCCTGGGACGGTCGAGGTGTCGCCAGCGGCTGTCGGCCACTCCGCAATTCCTCGAGGATGGCCCGATAGAGCGGATCATCCGGGAGCAGTCGCTCGGAGGCTGGCGGTGCCGATGGGGACGGCTGCCGCGAGCCAGCTTCAACGACGGGCCCTTGGCTGTCGCCAGCGAACCCATGCGGTTCCCCCAGGAGGATTGCCATCCAGGCAGCGGCGAAGAAAACAGTTGGTTTCACCACGAAACCGCGGTACTCGGTTATCCCGAAAAAATGCGTCATCTTCCGTCTCTCCTGAGGCACGGTATCCAGCCCGAGCGGCGGTCCGCGTGGCTGTTTCTCGCAAGAACATGGTTATACTGCATCGCTTCATTCCCCTCGAACATCATTTTGCCGCTGAAAGGCTGACACCATCATGTTTTCCGAACCGGCTCGAAGTCCCTACGATTGGCAGTTTGTCCTCGCGGGTTTTCGTGTCCGTGTCACCTGGCTTTTCTGGGTCGTTTCGGCGGCTTGGGGTTACGATTGGGCACGAGGGTTGGATCGGGAATATCAGCTGCTCGATTTGGCGTCACCGGGGCCCTTCTCGCTCCTTTTGGTTTGGGTTGGAGTCAGCTTCCTCTCGATCCTGATCCACGAACTTGGACACGCCTTGGCCATGCGATGGTACGGCCAAGCATCCTATATTGTGCTTTACCATTTCGGCGGAATCGCCATCCCCGATTGGATGGCAGGCCGGCGTGGCAGACGAGGTGATCGCTGGGAGAAGGTAGTCATCTCGGCCGCCGGTCCGTTGCTGCAGTTGGCCTTTGGCCTGTTGGTCGCTGGCGTCGCCGGCGGGATGGGGTTTTCGATCGGACAAGCCGGCTACCTGCTGCGTTGGGCTATCCCGCTGCCTGATGGCGCACTCCCCAACAATGCCTTGACGATGGGGTTGATTGAAGCCTCGGTCTTGACCAGCGTTTTTTGGGCTCTCTTGAATCTGGTACCGGTCCTTCCGATGGATGGTGGACATATCGCCCAGCAACTCATCGGCTATTTCCAGCAGTCGGACGGTTATCGCGAAACCGTCGTCTTCAGCCTGGCGGTCGGTACCGTGATTGCGATCTGGGGCTACAGCCAACAACTCCCCACCATCGGTCTGTTCTTTATGGTGCTGGCCATCCTCAATTTCCAATCGCTGCAGGATCCATTTGGCACGCGATAGGGACTGGTTTCAAGCCACGTCGATCGCTGGCGACGACGCGCTGCGATGATGTTTTTCTCGGCGGATCCATCGATTTCGCACCGCCTTCGAAAAAAATTTTCAAAAAATTTTCCGACGCTCGATGCCCCCCACCCTCGTTGCGATAAGCACCTCCTCCTGGCTTCAACAAGCCGACACGCAGGAAAATTATCATTACAAATCAATGCGCAGAAAATTATTTTTGTCGCAGATTTGATTGATTTTTATGCGAGTGAAATCGATGCGTTTTCACTCGATGTCGCGACGACTCATTTCGCGGCGTCCACCTTGCAGTCGATGGTCACGACAGTCACTCCTCTGCGAGACACTGGAAAAAATGTTGTTTCCCGGTGGAAAAAATGTCGAAAAGATGTTGCATTCAACGAAGCGTTTCGTACAAATACTGTCATTGAACGTAGGTACCTGAGGGTCGAGACGTTCGAGGTGGTCACTGATGACAACCGCATAGCACGCCTCACAATGATTGTGAGTGCTGGTTCACGGTAGCCTAGGTAGCCGCCAGAAGGAAATCGACTCGAGGGATTTAGTCTCGGGTTGTTCAATACGGAAGTCTGAGTCTCTGCTTCGATTCAGTCTTTTCGAACAACCTTGTTCCTGTTATCGGAGGAGAAATCCGTGGCCAAGAAAAAAGCTGGAGCAACGAAGAAAGCTACCAAGAAGAAGGTAGGCAAGAAGGCTGCTAAGAAGGCCGTCAAGAAGAAGGCTTCTAAGAAGGCTTCCAAGAAGAAGGCAGCTAAGAAGAAGGCCCCGACCAAGGGTCCCGCTGCTTAGTGAAACCGTTGCGACCAACAGTTTGAACTCTCTTGTTCAAGCTGAATCATCAACGAAAATACAAGTCGCCGTGAGCGTAGTGAATACGTTGACGGCGATTTGTGTTTTTAGACCAGGACACCAAGTGGCGAGGAAGTGAGCAGGCCAGGCCCTACCACCTTCCGGCCGCAAGTGATTCGGCCGAACGTTGGCGACCTGCGACACGGGTAGGAGAAGGCCTGCGTCGCGAGGAAGCCATCCCAGCAACCGCCTAACCGAGTACCGGCAGTGGGGCGGGGGCCGCGTGCAGGGCAGCGCGAGACGCCAACGAACGAACGAGGGCCCTGGCAATTTTCTCCACCGGTTGGGCAGCGGTCGGATCGTCCAGTGCTTCGCGCAATCGTCCCTCGTCGGACAACGCGCGCACCGCGATGGTCAATGGGATATCGCCGAGGAAGGGCACCTGCGATTGCTCGGCCATCTGCCGTGCACCGCCCCGTCCAAATATTTCGTAAACCTTGCCATTATCCGGGCAAAGGAAGCCACTCATATTTTCCACAATTCCGAGGATAGGCACCTTGGTCTTTTCGAACATCGCCATCGCCTTGCCCGCATCCAATAACGCGACTTCCTGGGGCGTACAGACGATCACCGCTCCCGCCAAGGGAAGCATCTGAGAGAGGGTCAAAGCCACATCACCGGTCCCGGGCGGCATATCGATGATCAGGTAATCCAGCTCACCCCACGCCGTGTCGCGGAGAAATTGCTGGATGGAACCGTGTAGCATCGGTCCTCGCCAAACCACCGCTTGATGGCGTTCCACCAGGAAGCCCATCGACATCACCGGCATGTCGCCGCTGAAGATTGGTTGGATCTTGCCGTCGATAATTTCCGGGCGTCCCTGCAAGCCTAATAGATGAGGGATGCTTGGCCCATAAACGTCTGCATCCATCAAGCCTACCTTGGAGCCCAGTTTCTCCAGCAGGATAGCCAAGGAAGCCGCCAGGGTACTCTTGCCAACCCCGCCTTTGCCAGCCCCGACGGCAATCACACTTTTCACCTTGAGCCCGATCTGCCCGATCGTCGCCGGAGGACGCGACAGCTTTCCCAAGGTCACCTCAATTGCCTGCACACCCGGTGCGCGGGTTGCCAGGAAATCGCGAAGGGCATCGGCCGTTTCCTGGGCAATCGGCTGGGAGTGGCTCGAGAGCAACAGACGGCAATGGACGACCCCCCCGGCCACCCGCAAATCGACGATCTGAGCGGTCTTCCCCACCGGCTTGCCGCTTTCAGGGTCTTTGAATTCAGCCAAGGCCGCCTGGATCAAAGGAAGGAGTTCGAGGTCTGTCATTGAGCGGACTTTCATCGAGGAACATGGTGACAGCAGCTACACGCTGTCGGTCAGAATGGACCGGCGTCAAGCGGCCGCCGGAGAAACGCCAGCGGTCCTCAGTATCGCGAACCCGACGTTTCCTAGGAACGTCAAATCGCGACCCCGCCTCTGCCTGGCCGAGTTTGATAGGCGATGCGACCCGGGCCAATGGCCCGCAGGAAAGCCTCCTGGTAACGGCGGCTAATCGGTTGCCGAACTTCCCGCAGCGAGCGTCCCCAATCGATCTGAAGATTGCCATCGAAGCCGATCAAACAGCGAACACTGACCCATAAGGATTCGTCCTCGCCAAGCTCCTGCTGTTGATACTCACCTTGGCAATCGACGAAAACTTCGCCTGGCCCAGCTAGCTGCAAAAGCGACAAGGACGGCGGCTGTTTGTTGCGCACCGCCGGCAACGACGACTTCAGCACCTGGTGGCTCAAGCTCAGTCCGGCTGCACAGGCCAGGAAATGACTCTGGACAAGGAAGTATTCCTCGGCCGGCTTCAATACGAGGGCAGCGATCGTTCCCTGACGAGGCGAGGCAAGCCGTACTTGGGCTGCCGCCGCTTCGGCTCGCAACAGGGCGGTGTGGAAAGGGTCGGCAGCGGGCTTATCCCCCAGCGATCCCCACCAACGCCCAGCCATCACCGGTCGGGCGCGAGCCACGGAGAACTCAGTGCTCGGCGACATCGTTACGATCGACGCGGGATCGACGAGCAACTCCTCACCCGGATCAAGCGTCAACTCCAAGGCGGGGAAGCGCGAAGGTGAATCGATGGTAAACCGCATAATTTCCGCAGGATGGTGGCAGCCACAGGCGCCGTGGCTTGATTGACAGTGCCAAGCTGACCGAATACTCTATAGGGTACTTATGCGAGTTCCCATGCCAATATCGATTCCCGTGATTATTATCATCAGCCCTCGCGGGGAGGTGTCCGCTTAGGGGGGAGTCAAGTTTTACTGACCCACTTTCCAAACCCCTGAAGCTGTGACGCTCCAGGGGTTTTTTGTTTATGCACCCCATTCAACTACCGACAGGTAATAGCATGCGATCGATCATGGTCTATGACACGACGCTCCGTGACGGAACCCAGGGCGAAGGAGTCTCGCTCTCCTTACAGGACAAGCTGAATATCGCCGTGCGTCTGTCGGAAATGGGTATCGACATGATCGAAGGCGGGTATCCGTTGTCCAATGAAAAAGATGCCAGGTTTTTCCAAGAGATCCGGCGTTTCCAACTCGGTGCGTCGCGAATCGCCGCCTTCGGTATGACGCGTCGCCGCGGCTTGTCGGCGGCCGACGATCCGGGAATGCAAGCTTTGGTAGCGGCCCAAGCGCCGGTGATCACTTTGGTCGGTAAATCTTGGGATTTCCATGCGACCGATATTCTGGGGGTTTCGCTCCAGGAAAATCTCGACATGATCGGCGAGAGCACCGCTTTCCTCGCACGCTACGCCGAGGTTGTCTATGACGCGGAGCATTTCTTTGACGGGTATCGCGCCAATCCCACCTACGCCTTGCAGGCGATCCGCGCCGCCGCCGAGGCCGGTGCGGGCTGGATTGTACTCTGCGACACCAATGGCGGCGCCTTGCCCGAACAGGTGGCGGCTACCGTCCAGGCAGCCAGGCAGGGCTTGCTCGGCACCGCCGCCCGACTCGGCATCCATTGCCACAACGATGGTGATTTGGCGACCGCCAATTCCTTGGCGGCGATCGATGCCGGTTGCGAACAGGTGCAAGGCACGATCAATGGCATCGGTGAACGTTGTGGCAACGCCGACCTGGTTTGTGTCATGGCCAACCTGGCTTTGAAAAAAACGGGGTACCAGGTGCTGGGGGGCCGGTCGCTGGCTCCGCTTACGGAGTTGTCGCGTTACGTCTACGAAACCGCCAACCTGCAATTGCGGACAGGTCAACCGTTCGTCGGTCAAAGCGCCTTCGCCCACAAGGGAGGGATGCACGTGCATGCGGTCAATAAAGCGGCCCACACCTATGAACACCTCGACCCGGCGCTGGTCGGTAACGAAAGGCGGATCCTGGTGAGCGAGCTTTCCGGTCGTTCGAACATCATCGCCATGACCAGCCAACACAATGTGCATAAGGATCGCGGCGTGCTCGATCAGATCCTGGCGGAGGTCGTGTCGCGAGAGAATCAAGGGTACCAGTATGAGGCGGCCGAAGCCTCCTTCGACCTGCTGGTTCGCCGCTGCAACCAGACTTTCCAGGCACACTTCCAGCCGATCAAATACCAAATCGTGGCTGGCGATAATGCGATTGCCAGCGGGAAAGAACTGGAAGCCAACCAGGTATATGCCGAAGCCATCCTCAAGGTCCAGGTCAACGACCAGGTCCGCTTCGAGGCAGCCGAAGGCCACGGTCCGGTCAATGCCCTGGATGCTGCTCTTCGCAAAGCCCTGGCAACTTTCTATCCTTGCCTGGATTCCATGCGGCTGGTCGATTACAAAGTTCGCGTAGTCAATGGTCAGGAGGGTACGGCTGCTCGCATTCGAGTCAACATCGAGAGCACCGACGACACCGATACCTGGCGAACGATAGGCGTTAGCGAAAACATCATCGAAGCTAGCTGGCTGGCCTTGATCGATGCTGTCGAATACAAACTACACAAGAGTAATCCGCAGAAATGACTTCTCCCGGTAACGACATCCCCAATCGTTTTGATTTCTCGGAAAGAGCCAACGCCATCTTCGCGGACTGGGAAGCAGCCGGTTGTTTCCATGCCGAGGTCAACCCGGCGAAACAGCCGTATACGATCGTCATTCCACCGCCGAACGTCACCGGGGCCTTGCACCTGGGGCATGCGTTGAACAACACCCTGCAGGATGTCCAGATTCGTCTGCATCGCATGCTGGGATATGAAGCCCTGTGGGTGCCGGGGACCGATCATGCCGGGATTGCGACGCAGGCCGTCGTCGAACGGCGCCTCAAGGAGCTCGAAAACAAGACACGCCATGATTTGGGACGCGAGCAACTGGTCGCCCGCATCTGGGCCTGGAAGGCACAATATGAAGCCAGAATCCTCGGGCAATTGAAACGCCTCGGAAGTTCCTGTGATTGGCGCCGGACACGTTTCACCCTGGATGACCAATGTGCCCGCGCCGTACGGGTGACCTTTTTCGATCTGTTCCGGCAAGGATTGATCTACCGCGGCAAACGCCTGGTCAATTGGGACACCTACCTGCAAACAGCCGTCAGCGACGATGAAGTCTTCCACGAGGTGGTGAAGGGGCACTTCTGGCATTTTCGCTATCCGGTGATCGATCCTGAGCCTGGGGAGCCAAGCTATGTCATCATCGCCACCACCCGCCCCGAAACCATGCTGGGAGATTCAGCGGTCGCGGTGCATCCCCATCCGGCGGCAGCTTTGACCAAGACGGAAAGCCAACTCCGCGAGCGGCTGGCACAGGCCGCTGCCAAAGAGAAACCACTGCTGCAAATGCAACTCGACGATTTACTCCAGCGGCGAGAGGAACTGCTGCCGCAACTGGAGATTCTGGCCGACATGGCGCGTCGTGGTCGACGGTTGAACCTGCCGTTGCTGAACCGTCCGATCCCGCTGGTCTGCGACGAGTGGGCCAAGCCGGAGTTAGGAAGCGGCTGCGTGAAAATCACTCCTGCCCATGATCCGAACGACTATGAAGTCGGACTGCGTTGCCGTCTTCCGATGATCAACATCATGAATGGCGACGGAACGCTGAATGCCGAGGCCGGCCCTTATCGCGGGCTGACGATGACGAAAGCTCGTCAGAAAATCGTCGAGGAGCTCGATGGTCTGGGATTGCTCGAGCGGACGGAAGACCGCGATATCGACCTGGCCCATTCCGATCGAAGCAAGACGCCGATCGAACCCTTCCTGGCCGACCAATGGTTCGTCCGGATGGAGCTTTTAGCCCAATCCGCCATGGATGCGGTGCAGGATGGGCGGGTAAAAATCTATCCGGAACGTTACGCCAAGAGCTACCTGGACTGGCTTGGCGAAAAACGCGACTGGCCGGTCGGCCGGCAGCTATGGTGGGGGCATCAGATCCCGATCTGGAGCCAATCCCTACCCTCGGCAGCGGCCGCGGACTCGCTGCTGGCAAAACTTCGAAGCCTCCCCGAAGCCAAGGCGGGGGCGCTGGAGCTTTCGCTGGAAACCAGCCAGGAAGCCGAGGTGGTCGTTCATTGCTGCATCCGCGATGAGGACCATGGGCTTGAGCGGAAGGTGGAAAGTTTGGGTCTGGTCCGTCAGGAAGACGTACTGGACACCTGGTTCAGTTCGGCTCTCTGGCCCCACTCGACCCTGGGCTGGCCGGAGGCTACCCCGGAGATGGATTACTTCTATCCCACCCAAACCCTCATCACCTCGCGCGACATCATCACCTTGTGGGTTGCCAGGATGGTCCTGATGAGCCTTAACAACGTCAAGACGATTCCCTTCCGCGAGGTCTTCATCCACCCGAAGATCCTCGACGGCTACGGGGAAACGATGTCGAAGAGCAAAGGTAACGGTGTCGATCCGATCGATGTCATCGACAAATTTGGCCCCGACGCCTTGCGTTTTGGTTTGGCTTGGCTGACCACGGATACTCAAGACGTGCGCATGCCGGTGCAGTTCGAATGCCCGCATTGCGAGCACCTCGTCAATCAAACCAAGGAAAATCGGCAAAAGCCGAGCCTGGTATGCGACAAGTGCCATCGGCCATTTTCCACGCAATGGGCCGAAACGGAAAGCGACCGGGCCCTGCCGCGGGCGCCGGTCGTCAGCGAACGTTTTGAAGTCGCCCGGAATTTCATCAACAAACTGTGGAATGCCTCGCGGTTCGTGATGATGAATCTCGACGGCTTCCAAGCGGACGCTGTCACCATCGATACGCAACGGCTGCCGCTGGAGGATCGCTGGATTCTTTCGCGGTTGGCGACCGTTACTGCAGCGGTCACCGAAGACCTGAAGCACTACCGCTACAGCGAGGCCGCCCGGACCCTCTACGAGTTTGCTTGGGATCATTTCTGTAGCCTGTACCTGGAGATGGCCAAGCCGCGGTTGCAGGAACCGCATTCGCGAGAAATGGTCCAGGCCATCCTGGCGCATACCTTGGATGCGATGCTTCGTCTGCTCCACCCGCTGACTCCTTTCGTCACGGAAGAGATTTGGCAGCACCTCAATCGTCTCTATCCCCGGCGCTGCCTGCATTCATCGGAAGCTGCGTCGCCGTGGTTGATTCGCGCGGATTGGCCGACGGTCCAGGCGACGGATCGCAATCCAGCCATCGAAGCTCAATTTGCCTGCTTCGTGGATTTATTGGGAGCGATTCGAGAGATTCGATCGCGTCAAAACATTCCCCCCAAGGAAACCATCGAGTTCAGCGTCCGTTCCCAGGAGAGTATCGAGGCCTTACTGCTCCCGATGCGTCCGCTGCTGCAATCGATGGCCAACGCCACCGTGCAAAGCTGGGGGAGCCAAGCGAAACTGCCTGCCGTCCAAGCCCATATTGCCCTGGAGGAAATGGACGTTTACGTGGATTTGGGGAAATTCATCGATGTCGCGGCGGAAATCGCCCGCAACGAGAAATTGCTGGAGAACCTGCTCAAGCAGATCCACGACAAGCAGGGTAAATTGTCGAACGAGAGTTTTGTGGCTCGAGCTCCAGCGGCGGTAGTCGCCAAGGAACGAGCCGCGCTGGCCGAATTGACCAGCCAACGGGAATCCGCCGAGGCTGCCCTGAAAAATCTCCGTGCATCCCCCAAGTAAGCGAGGTCTGCGTGGCCAAGTATACAGTCGAACAAGTGACTACCCGTCGCCAGCAGCGGGAATTCATGCAACTCCTCTGGCGGCTTTATGCGAACGACCCGAATTGGATTCCACCGCTTCGCCGTAACCAGCAGGAACTGGCGGGTTTCTATCCCCACCCTTTTTACGAGCGCAATCTCGTTCGAACATTCATCGCACGGCGCGACGGGCAGACGGTCGGACGGATCGCCGCCATCGTGAATTATGGTCATATCGAACGCTACCAGGAACAACGCGGTTTTTTCGGCTTCTTCGATTGCGAGGATGATCTCGAAGCTTCCAAGCTACTCTTCGACGCTGGCTTGGATTATCTGCGAAGCCAGGGGATGACCGATGTCCGCGGCCCGTGCAATCCCTCGCTCAATTATGAGATCGGTTGTCTGGTCGACGGCTTTGATTCGCCGCCGACCTTCCAGATGACCTACAATTGGCCCTACTATGAGAAGCTCATCCTGGCTTCCGGCTTCAGCAAAACCCAGGATCTCTATGCCTTTGAAGGCAGCGCTTCGCAACTGGATTCACTCGATCCGAAATTCCACTTTGTGATCGAGGAAGTCACCCGGCGTTTCCAGCCGATCCTGCGGCAAGCCGATCGCCGGCAACTCGGCAAAGAAGCCGCCCTGTTCGTCGACATCTACAATCGAGCGTTGATCGGTACCTGGGGTTTTGTCCCGCTTACCCCCAAAGAAGCCCAGCACATCGCCGACTCGCTCAAGTTTCTCATCGACCCCGAAGCGACGACGGTGATCGAAGTGGAAGGCCGAACCGTAGGGGTAGCCCTGGGACTACTCGACTTCAACCCGATCATCAAAAAAATCGATGGTCGGTTGTTCCCCTTTGGCTTCCTCCACCTACTCTTCGGCCGCAAAAATATTCATCGGGTCCGCATGGTCAGCAACAATATCCTGCCTGAATTCCAACGCTGGGGTTTAGGCGTCGTCGCCCTGCATCGCATGCTACCCGGACTGTTGAAACGCGGTTTTACCCATTGCGAGTTTTCCTGGGTGTTGGAGAGCAACCAACTGTCGCGTGGTACCTTGCAGGTCGGCGGAGCCAAGCTTACCAAAACCTACCGCCTCTACGACCGTCCGCTGTAATCGTCTGCGTACCTCCGACGGGTCTTTGCGGCGTTCCCCAACCGGAACACCCGCTGGTTGCCAAGCCAGCGGTGTGGCTCATCGGCTAGTTTCACCTCGGCGGTCCAGCGTGAATGAGCCGACGTTCCAGTGATTTTACGGCGATTCCCGGAGAACTTCCCTAGACCCGAACCCGCCAGCAAGGGATGATAGGCAGGCTATGGATGCAGAGCGACTTCGAGTTCAGGCCGATTTGCGAGGCCTTCTGGATGGGGACGTTTTTTGTGACCCAATCCATACCCAGTTATATGCTTCCGATGCCGGCGTCTACGAGCTGATGCCGTTGGGGGTAGTCCGTCCGCGCCACGCGGCCGACGTCGCTCAAACGGTCAAGTACGCTGCCGAGCAGCAGCTTTCACTTTTTCCTCGGGGAGGTGGAACTGGTTTGGCTGGACAAGCCTTGGGAGCCGGGCTGGTCCTGGACTTTTCTCGCTATATGCGGCGCGTCATCCACCTCGACGAGGAACAGCGAACCATCCGGGTACAACCCGGTTTAGTCCTGGCGGACCTGAATCGCTATCTCGAAACGCGGGGTTTGCTCTACGGACCAGACCCGGCTACCCGAGCCGTGACCACGATCGGGAGTGTCCTGGCGGTCGATACCTCGGGCAGCCATTTCCTCCGCTATGGCTCCGCCGGTTCCACCATCCTGTCGATGGAGGCGGTTCTGACCTCCGGGGAAGCGGTCCGTCTGGCCCGAATTCCCTGGTCGGGCATCGCCAATCCAGCCTCGTCCACCGAACGCCTGGCAAGCGAGATCGGCCAACTTCTCTGGGCGAATCGCCATGAATTCCAGCATTTGCCGTGGCGCGGTGTGGCTCGCGGGTGCGGGTATCGAATCGATCAGTGCATTCATCCCGAGTGGGTCGATCTGGCCCGTCTCCAGTGCGGCGCCGAGGGAACCCTGGCGGTGATTACCGAAGCCACGATTCGACTGGAGCGTCGTCCGGCGGTGCGCGGCGTAGTCCTCCTCTTTTTCGATCGGCTGGAATCCGCGGCCCGTATGTCGCTCGAGGCCCGTAGGGACGAAGTCTCGGCCTGCGACATGATGGATCGTCGCCTGCTGGAAATCGCCCGTGAAATCGATCCCCGCTATGATGCCCTACTCCCTCGCGGCGCTGAAGCCATGCTGCTGATCGAACAACAGGGGGAAGATGCCAATGAGGTGCGAGGTCGCTTGACGAACCTGGTCGCCCGTGTCCAGCGTCGAGCAACTTCGATGACGGCTTCGCGAATTACCACCGATGATCGCGAGCGGGATTTTTATTGGCGTCTCTGCCGTAGGGTAATCCCAAGGTTATACCGCATCAAAGGATCGGATCGTCCGCTGCCTTTCATCGATGATATCGCGATCCCGCCGCATCGTTTGGGTGATTTCATCGTAGAGGCTCAAAATATTCTCAAAGCGGAACGAGTGACCGCCACGATTTTCTCACATGCCGCCCACGGACAACTGCACATCCGTCCTTTCCTCGATCTGGCCAATCCCTCCGACATGACCAAGATGCAGAACCTGGCAGAACAACTCTACGAACGCGTCTTGGAATTCCAAGGAACGATCGCCGGAGAACATGCGCTGGGGTTGAGCCGTTCCTGGTATGCCCGCAGGCAATTGGGAAGCCTGTACCCAATCATGCGTCGGATCAAGGAGCTTTTCGATCCCACCGGAATCTTGAATCCCGGTAAGGTCGTGTCGGATGCACCGCAACGTGTTACTGACAATCTCCGGCCATGGACAAGCGAACACCGTTCAGCCGCCGACGCGTCGGTCGACCACCCCAAACCGATGACGGCAGAGAATACACCTATCGTCAGGTCGGAGCCCAGCGAGGATGCTATCCAGCGCACCACCCCACACAAAAATATCCTCATCCCAATTTTGCACTGGAATGAGAACCAGTCGCTGGCAGGGGTGGCACAGAGTTGCAATGGGTGCGGGCGCTGCCGAACCACGGCGGATAACGAACGCATGTGTCCGATGTTTCGCCTGGGCCGCAATGAAGAGTCCTCCCCACGCGGCAAAGCCAATCTCATGCGTGGCCTGCTCGCCGGAAAACTTCCTTTGCAGACGCTGGAACGCGACGAAATGAAAGCGGTCGCCGACCTGTGTTTTCATTGTCATCAATGCCGCGTTGATTGCCCGGCCAGTGTCGATATCCCTAAATTAGTGACCGAGTTCAAAGCCCAGTACACGGCGGCCCATGGGCTACGACTCAGTGATATCCTGCTATCGCGACTCGACCTGTTGGCCTCCAACGCATCCCATTTCCCCAGCCTGGCTAACTGGGGATTGCAGAGCCCGGCCATGCGTTGGTTGCTGGAAAGGTTTACCGGCATCGCCCAAGGAAGGCGTCTGCCGACGCTCGCCAAACAAACCTTCCTCGCCTGGGCCGCCAAGAAACGCTTGAACCGCCCCAAGCGATCCGGCGGACGCAAGGTCCTTTACTTTGTCGATCACTATGCCAACTGGCATAACCCACTGGTCGGGAGAGCCTTGGTGGAAATCCTTCATCATCATCGGGTCGACGTCTATGTCCCCCTCAACCAAAGCCCCACCTGGATGACCAAGATCGCCATGGGAGATATCGAGCGGGTTCGGAAGCTATCGGCGTCGACCTTGCGTTTGCTCGCCGAGTCGGTCCGTCAGGGTTATGAGATCGTGACCACGGAACCATCGGCAACTCTATTTCTCAAACATGAATATCTCAATCTGGTCGATGATGAAGATTCGCGTTTGGTCGCCAAACATACCTGGGATGCCGGGCGTTATCTCTGGAGTATGCACCAAAGCAATGAGTTGGAATTGGACTTCCAACCCTTGACCATGTCGACCATCTACCACCTGCCCTGCCACTTGAGGGCCATCGATACCGACCAACCTGGACGCAACCTGATGCGGCTTATCCCTGGTCTGCAGGTACTGGATGCAGAAGCTGGTTGCAGCGGGATGGCTGGCACCTATGGCCTTCGCCTCGAAAACTATCGCACTTCGCTGCGGATCGGTTGGCCGCTGATCAGCAAGATGCAGTCGACCGCCTCGCAATTCGGTACCACCGAGTGCACATCCTGCAAACTACAAATGGAACAGGGCACCGATAAACCTACCGTTCACCCGATCGCCCTCTTGGCCTTTGCCTATGGGAAACTCCCCGAAGTCCGTCTTTGGCTGGAACGACGGAATGAAGGACTCACCGTCCTCTGAGGGGAGCCACTTCCTAGCCATCAGCCGTCGGTGAATCCCCGCCATGTACGAAGCTCCATCCGTCTCCCTCGCAAACATCCAAGCGGCTGGCGCGATAGGCGATGTCGGCAAGGACGCAGGCCCGGTACCCTCAACTTCCCTGGTGAATGCTTACGGCGACTTCGGCTGGAAATTTTTCAAATGGGTAGCAAAGAAGTGGTCGCACTCCATCACGCACTGATCGAAGGCTGCTGGCTGATTGAGGAAGGCGTGGGGGGCATCCGGTAAAACCGTCAAACCGGTGCTGATTCCGAGATGTCGGAGGTCCTGGCGAATAGCCTCCGCGCGGGTGCTGAGGTCATCGCGTTCGCCCGTCATGAAGGCAAGCGGTGGATCCTTGGCATCGAGGTGATAGCGAGGAGAGGCTAAAGCGTAAACCTGGGGCAGATCGACTGCGTTCCCGCCGAGGAACGAGCGATAGAAGCGGTCCTCGGCCGCCTGCGATAAGCCGCGGATTCGCTCACTCTGGAGATCGCTCTGCGCGCCCATCGCCATGCATGCCTGGACAGAACTTGAGTACTCTGGGTGTCCACCATCCCCTTCCAGACTCGCCACCCCGCCGCTGGTGGCGAGCAAGGCCGCCAGATGCCCCCCAGCCGACAATCCGGTGACGCCGATAGCGCGTGCATCCACCCCGAAGCCTTCCGCCTCAGACCGTAGCCAGCGCACGGCAGCTTTGCAGTCCTGGATGGCAGCCGGGAATTTTGCCTCCCCCGATAAACGATAACTGATGGTGATGGTCACGTAACCGCGCGCCGCCAGGGCTTGGGCCAACGGTCGCATCGCCGATCGGTCCCCTTGAAACCAGCCGCCGCCGTGAATACAGAGGATGGCTGGCAACTTTTCTGAGGATTTACGAGGGCGGTAAAGATCGAGCCTCAGCTGGCGATCGCCATAACGCGCATAGACCATATCCGGATGCGTTTCCAAACTCTCGACAACTTCAACTGCGAGTTGAACACGTTTTGGCTGGGTTGTCTGAGCGTTGGCCGTGAGGCTGGTGACGATTTGCCCGAGGCAAACCATCCCTCCGAGGACGGCGGACCATCCGTTGACGACGATACGGTGATGCATGAAGCTCTCCCTGATGTTCGAACGATGTTCTCGCGAGGCCACCGTCGCGACCCTCGATGGTGAGCCAGCAAAGCTTGAGCGGCGGGGAGGGGCAAGAGACTCGCTTCGATTAAGACAACCATGCCCAGGATCGGCTGCTCCCGTTACCGTCGCCACTCAGGCCGCGGCCTTCTTTTTCTTCTTATCCTTGGCTTTTTTCTTGGAATCACCCGCAGCGGGAGGCGTTTTGGAAGATACTTTGCCCGATGTCACCGGTGGCCTGGCTTCGGGTTGTTCGGCGAGCAGTTGCCTTAACCGCTGAACCACGGCCGGGTTTTCCGCCGCCAGGTTTCTGGTCTCGAGGGGATCGGTTTCGTAGTCATACAACTCGACTTCCGCCGTCGCTGCCTCGGCCCCCGGTTTCTTCCATTCGACAAGCCGGTAACGAGGGGTACGAATCGCCCTTCCCAACAATTGACTACGGGGATAGACGTGCGTTACCGACTCCCGGGCGAGGCTGGCCGGACTCTTCAAGACGTGGGCGAAACTCTTCCCATCCAGCCCAGCGGGAACCGGCAAACCGCTCAATTCACAAAGGGTCGGATAGATATCCACCGTCTCGATCATCGCAGCGGTCTTGGCATTCGACGCCAAGGCTGGTGCCGCCACGATGACGGGAATGCGAGTAGCTTGTTCGTAATTGGTATGCTTGCACCACATCCCGTGATCACCGAGATGCCAACCGTGATCGCCCCAAAGGAGTACGATCGTCGAATCCCACAGCTTCAGCTCGTCCATACTATCGAGCACCCGACCCAACTGGGCATCCATGTAGCTGGTAGCCGCATAGTAACCGTGAATCAGTCGCCGCGTGTCCGCCTCGCCGATCGGTCCCTCGTTCGGCATATCGGCATAACTTCGCAACTCGCCGCCAAACTGCGGCGCGTAGCCAGGGGCACCTGCGGGCGGCATTAACACCTTGGGCATCGGTAACTGCTGTGGGTCGTACAAGTCCCAATATTTTTGGGGAGCCACGAACGGCAAGTGGGGACGAATGAAGCCTCCCGCAATGAAGAACGGCGTCGAAGGCCTGGCGGCGGCCCCCTTCAGACGCTGGATAAGCTCGTCCGCCAAACTGCCGTCGGCATAGGCCGTGTCCTCGACTTCGGCGGCTTCGGTCGCTGCCCCTTTCGGACCGTTGTCTCTGGGCTTGGCCGGCAAAGAAGTGCTAACCGCCAACTGGTAGGTCGGGGTCTTCGGACGCCACGACGGAACAGACCAGGACTGCGGATCGTCGAAGTTCCCATGCCCCACATGAAAGATCTTGCCCAAGGATTCCGTTTGATAACCATGACCGCGGAAATGCTGGGCGACCGTGATGGCCTCCGGACGTCCCACCCGGAAATTCGTCGAGAGCTCATAGATGCCTAAAGTCTGCGGCCGAAGGCTGGTCATCAAAGCATTCCGCGATGGACTACAAACCGCCTGGTTGCAGTAAGCCGACAGAAAAACCACGCCGCGCTGGGCAAGCCGATCCAGATGGGGTGTCTTGGCAAATGGATCGCCGTAGCAGCCCAGGATCGGTTTGAGGTCGTCGACGCAAAGCAGCAGCACATTGGGTGGCTGAGCGGTAAGGCCCCGGCCCGACCCTATCAAAAGCAAACCGATAGCGACCGCAACGAGAGAAAAACGAGGGCTGTTCATGGGAGGATGCTAGCAAAGGAAAGCCGGGCAAAACTTCATCTTAGGGGAGCCACCGTCAAAATACAGCCATGTATGCTCGATTTTCCGGTTCTTCGCGACGATCGGAACCGAAACTAGATGAGGCTGACCGTTGAGAAAAATCGAGTGGCAGGACCAGGCGTCCCCCGACCAGCCCATCGGCTCTGGTGGTGCCGCCGAGCCCTCCAGCGAAACTAGCCCGGTCCGACCACCGCCGCCTTGCCGGGCAAGGCAGTATCACCCTTCACCAACTCCTCTGATCCCTATAACTGCCCCTCGATCGCACCTCGGGTGATGATGAATTTGCAGCG
>JBILTQ010000629.1:0-5193 GCA_044371435.1 Pirellulaceae bacterium
GGTTTTACTATACCGATCGTGGCCGAATGATTCGAGCTCAACTGAATGGTCAGTTTCCAGCCCGTTTTATTTGGCCGCAATCTCCGGTATCTGCCCAGCAGTTAACCCGGCGGTCGGTTAGTTTGGTGTCCGGTTCGTTGGGTCGGAAGCAATCGGCGTTGTAACAAGCATCCACTTATCAACTAGAGAGCGCGATAGTTCGCGGTAGAAAATAGCGTTCAGACGGACGCAACATTCGGAAAATTCGCTCGCGGTAAGAAGAGCGAGATCGCGACAAGCTGGGGGCGAAAAATTGAAAATGCCCAAAACACCGGGGATTTCAGCAATCGATGCGTCGCGAAAGATAACCTCTCACTCTGCGAACTGGCGGGTTGCCTAAAGTTCGCAGGATGAGACGAGTACAGCGGAAGCAACACTTTTCGTGAAGACTCTCGTTACTATTCCAGTTGAATATGACTCGTGGATCCTGGAGCTAAAGGGCATCTCCGCATTTTTGGAAAACTTGGCATCTTCATCGTTGAGATTCCTACATGCCTTGCAACGGGTGATAACCAAAGGATCCCCTTGTGCACCCAATACAACAGGGATACCCGACTCGTTGAGTACGTCTCCTTCCATACCGCCAACCATCTTGCTGTATAGTTTCAATTCCATTCTCGCTCGGTCAGGATCGAGGATACCTCTAGAGCCCGCAATGCCTCATACACCCATTACGCGTATCCCTTGACCAATCAGCATCAATACCATGCCGCCGATCGATCGAACATCAAAGAACGCATTCGTCTTTCGAAATTCTCGAAATTACCAAAATTGAGCGGATGAGTAATGAAGACTGAGAGATAGTTTCATAATATAAGTCGGAAAAACGGTTCCCGCAGATTTTCCAGATCAAGCATGCTACCGTGGCAAATACGCGGTCGTTGAAGGCTTGGGATCAATGATCGCATCTGCTTCCGGTAGATCGGTGGCTCGGCAGTTCTCCGCGTCCCAAACGATTGGCTTTTGCAGTCGCAACGCGAGAACTCCCAGCATGCCGATCTCCGTGATTCTCGCACCAATCTCAAAAGGGGAATAGGTCTTCGCATCGCCCGCACAGGCAAGCACCCATTCGAACATGTGTGAGTTGTTAACTTTACTCCAGCGTGGGCGATCACCTTTGGCTGTTTTTGCGGGATCCCATTTCAGAGCTTCTGCATCGATGCGAGGTTGGGTCCTGGGGATCTTCGCCACTTCCGGCTGATCGGCTCCGCGAAACTTATCTGCGCCTTTAAGTCGAACCTGGCAACCGGTGTTCCAAAGTCCCGCGGACAGCGTTCCTTCGCTGCCCACGACGAGACATCCCATCGTATCGACAGATCCGCGAGTCACCTCGCTTGGCGGAAGATTGTTGTCGCCGGAATAAAATATTAGCTTCACCGGGCCTCGATTGCCCTTTGCCGCGAACTCAAAGTTAACAGTGCAGTGAGTCGGGTATGATTCATGCCCAAGGTTTTCGCCAGTTGCGTCGATCCGTGTTGGAGCACCCAGATCAAGAGCACGATAAGCAAGTTGGAAACCGTGGCAGCAAAAGTCAGCCAGCGAGCCACCACCGAAATCGTACCAGCCTCGCCATTTGCCAGGATGGTAGATGTCCTTGTTGTAATGCCGAGCTGGGGCCGTACCGAGCCAGAAGTTCCAGTCGAGCCCCTCTGGAATCGGATCGCTCATTGACGGCCGATCAACTCCATTGGGCCAGCTATGGGCTGGATGCCAAACGTGTACTTCACTGATGTTCCCAAGCAGTCCCGATTGGATGACTTCGAAGCTTCGGCGAAATCCCTCTGTCGAACAAACCTGGTTGCCTGTTTGAGTTGCCAGCTTCGGATGACTGAGTGCAAGCTTCTCCAGCGCACGACATTCTGCCACGGAATGCGCGAGCGGCTTTTCGCAATAGACATGTTTGCCCGTCTTCAACGCCGCTTCGCAAATAGGCACATGCCAGTGATCAGGTGTCGCGATGATCACGGCATCAACTCCAGATTCTTTGGCAAGTAGATCACGATAGTCGTGATAGGGCCGAGCTTCTTTCAACTCGTTTACCTGCAAAGCGCTATCGAGCTGTCGCTTTTCAACGTCGCAAATGGCAACAATCTTTTGATCCAACTTGTTGAGTTCTGGAATCAGATAGCCTCGCATCTGCCCACCCACTCCGATGCAGGCAAACGAGAGTTTCTCATTGGAAGATTGCCTTGCCAGAAGTCCTGAGGGCAGAATCACTGGCAACCCAACCGTTGCCGCTGCTGTTTTAGCAAACCGTCGACGAGAGATTTCGTGAATCATGATTACCTATGGGTCCATAATGGTTTGTGCTCACCGGGCAAAACGCGTGTTAGAGGCAGTTTGGCAAGGTCATCTGGTAGCACTACCACAGCTTCTTGCTCACAAACGCCTTTGGCTAAGTCCGTCGCTCGTGGTGGGACCCACTTGAATAACTCACCAATAGTAACCAAGCCGTCTCTGTTCGAGTCTGCATCCCCTCGCAAAGCCTCACACAATGCAAGAATGAGGAACCCATGTGGAACTTTCGGATCGTCGATCTGTCCGCTTGTCGACTGCGTCTCAGAGCAGCCCAGCAGCCAGGCACTCTGCTTGGGCAAATCACTTCGCACCGCACCACCAGCCTGGCAAGCATCGATCGTCACCAGCGATGGACAAGGCAATTTGGCCAGGCTGGCGCAAATAACGTTTGCATCAATAGCTTTTTCTTTCTCGCTATCCAACTGCAATAGTCCATCCTCGGTCGTTCCATGCGTGCTGACATGAACAAAAACAAGATCACCAGGCTTCGCCTCTTTAACCAATCGATTCAACTCAGAGACCAATCGGTCGGACGTACATTCCAATCCAGAAGCGAACCTAGTCTCGACTCGCTTCCAAGCCGCAGGTGAACGCTTCAAGGACTCCACAATAAAACCAGCATCGCGCCCATAAAGATCGTCGACAGGTGGTTCTTCTATCGGCGCACCAACACCAAATGAGAACAGATATAGGGTTCCGTCGCGACTCGGATGCTCGACCTCTCGAGCTTCGACATAAAGCGAAAAAGAAGCGACTAACAGTACAACCAAGTATCGCAACATCACAAATCGGAACCTTATTTAATAGAGTCGGCAAAACAAGACAGTGACAATCGGCAGCACCACGATCAAACAATAAGCTCCTCAAGCGGTCCTGCATGGGAGCAACCATTTTGCTTGAGCACAAGATCTTCGTTGCCATAATATTTTATGGGGTTGCCGTAGGCGTGGAGTAGAGTGGTCCACCAGTCGCCGATGGTGCGACAGCCCTTGTCGCCATATTTGGGATAACGCAGATAACGACCTGGAAGCTTGAGTTTACCGCCGCCTCCGCCAACAATCAGATAAGGCCACTCCATTCCAGTCCCATGGTGATTATCGCTCGAATCAGAGAGGAAAATAATCATCGTATTATCAAGCATGTCTCCATCACCCTCAGGAACAGCTTTCAGTTTCCCGGCCATCGTAGCCAGAAGTTCTGAATGATGTTTTTGGATGATTTCACGATATTCCGCCTGGCTCTTAGTTCCTTCGTTGTGCCCGATCCCGTGGTTATGTTCGTCGATACCGAGTCTTTTATAGGTCATGTCGACATTATCCAAGCGAATGGTAACCACGTTGGTAAGGCCTGCAATCAATGCAGCGGTGGCTAAATCAAATTGAGCTTCCTGACGAACCTCCTCAACTGTCGAAGTGAATTTATCAGAGTAACCAGGCGCGTTTGCCGCGATCTGGTGTTTCATGCTCGACAATTTACTGTGACGTACCTGAAGCTCCTCAAAAGCATTAAGGTAGGCGTCCATCTTGCCCTGTTCCGACGAGGGAATAGCGTTCGAAACCTTTTTGATATCATCCACCATGAAGTCGAGAAGGTTCCCTTGCATCTTGAACCTCTTTTCAGCCCCATTACTCGACGAAACGGCAGAGCCAAACAGTTGTTCATAGGCAATATCGGGAGACCCCTGAAAGGGAAGCTCTTGTCCAGGCCCGACGGCCGTGATCCCAGGATACATGGTTCCACCATAGTCACTGCTCAACGCCTTCCCTCTGATCGCCAGTCCTAAATGATTGAAAGGCGCTGGGTTGAGTTTGGCCAATTCTGCATCCGCAGTGGCTCTAATCACCGCACCTGCGTCAAATTCACCTCCCGTCATGTAGACACCCATCATGCCAAACCAACTGGAGTGACCACCTCGGCACATCTTCCCCGAGAGTCCCTGCACGATCGAAAGCTGATCTTTAAAAGGCTCCAACGCCCGCATTGATGAAGGTAGAGCGACGTTCGTTAGCTCCTGATTGAATAAGCTGCTGCTCGCATCTTTGCCTTTGAATGCGTCAGGTGTTATTCCATCGGGAATGATGCCGCTCGATTTGACAACAAACACAAAACGATTGGGGATCGCCATCGAGTTGCCTGCAGCCTGGAGTTCTACCTGACGCAGGAAAGGCGACAGCAAAAAAGCGCCCGCCCCTAAGGAAAGATTCTTGAGTGTGTCGCGTCGCGTAAAATTCATTGTGAGTCCCTTGCAGTAGGTTCAAGCGTTTTGCGGTAAAGAAACGAGTCGGACGAAAGGATCGAAATCAAAAGTGCGTTAAAACTGCCGCCACTTTCCAAATAGGCACGATCAGCAGCAATGAGCGTTTTTGAATCGCTGAGCAATTCATTTCTACCCATAAAATAGCGAAACACATGCCGGATCATGCATTGACGAACCTTATCTGATTCGGCCAGTCGATGAATGAGTTCCAACGCATCCTTAAATTCGCCATCCAATGCCATCTCGTTTGTGTCTACCAATTCACTTTTGGCATTGACCGGTTTGGTATCTCCCTTGCTCAGACTTTCCTCTGTTCGATACCGACCGAAGTCATCGTAAATTTCGAAGGCATACCCGAGGGGGTTCATCTTCTTATGGCATCGCCAGCATTCAGCGACCTCCGTTTTTCGCAATCGTTCTCTCAACGTTTTCGTATGGTCTTCTGGAACAGAGGCATCCACGGTGATGGGAATATCCGGTATCACACCTCCCAGTAAATGTTCCCTTACCCATTTGCCTCGACGAATGGGGTCCGTGCTGTCATTGAGTGAATGAGCAATCAACCATGCAGGATGCGTCAACATCCCCGCACGATTTGG
>JBILTQ010000387.1:0-5188 GCA_044371435.1 Pirellulaceae bacterium
CGTTTTCTAGTTTCCCATCCAGAACGTGGTCGCGAGATTTTGGAGCGGGCCGGCTTGGCGATTATCGAAAGCGATCTGATCGGGGTCGAACTGCCGGAAGGCAACCAACCCCTGCTGCAGATCTGCACCGCCCTGCTGCAAGCCGAAATCAATATCATCCAAGCATACCCGCTGATTATTCGACCGCATGGCGAACCGGCCGTGGCCATCATGGTCGATAACACGGAGGGGGCCCTGGAGACCCTCAACCGCAAAGGGATGCGGCTGTTGAGCGAAGCCGATATCGTCGACGGTCAAGAATAGCCGAGATCGATCGCCGGTCAGGAAGGGTAACTTCCGACCATCATGGGTGCGCAAGGCTAGCGAGAGCCAGGCGTCATGGGGGGGCGACGCTGAAAGGTTTGCCCGCGAGTCACCGAGAAGGGACGGAGGTCGAGCGGAGCGGGGCGATCTTGGATCAAGCTGAGGAGGCATTCGGCGGTGATTGGGGAGAAGTGCAAGCCATGGCGATAATGACCGGCTGCAAGATACACCTTCGGCCATCCTGGAACAGCCCCCAGGTAGGGCAAACCGTCGAGCGAGCCTGGGCGTAACCCCGCCCAGGCCTTGAGCTCTTCGGCCTGCCGCAACCGAGGCGCCAGCGACCATCCCCACTCCCTGAGCTCGGCTAGCATGGAAGGGGTCGTCCGCTCATCGTAGCCGACTTCTTCTTCACAGGAACCGATCAGCACATGGCCATCGTCGCGCGGGACGAGGTAGCGATGACCTTCGTTGATCACCGGCGCGAAGGGAGCTTGCGGTAGTTTGAGCAGCAGCATCTGGCCACGGACGGGGAAAATCCCTGTCGCTGGTAAGCTAGCTGCTGGCAGCAACGGGGTCCATGCCCCGGTGGTCAAGCAAACCGCGCGGGCTCGGTAGCGGTGGCGGGTGGTCCGGACCTCGACCGCTGCCTCCGCCTCGTCGAGCGGTCGGAGTTCCACGACCGGCTCCTCTTCGAGGTAGTCGACTCCCCGCTGCTGGCCTGCCAGCCGCAGGGCTTTCAGGTAATGCGGGTTGCGCACCTGCCATTCGTCGGGCATGTACCAGGCGGCTTGCCAGTCCTCGCCTCCGCCGCCGAGTTGGCTGGTGAAGTGCGTCCAGTCCGGTCGACTCCAGCGGTGGTATTCGATGCCGTGTTCGTCCCACCACGCCTCATTGGCCCTGAGCGTGGCCGCCTCGACGGGAGTCCGAGCCACATAGAGCCCCCCGCACTTGCGGAATCCGACATCGACGCCGCTCTCTTCGCTCAAGCGTTGGCACCACTCGGGAAACATGGCGTGGGAGGCGGCCCGCAGAGCTTCGATCGGGTCGAAGACCGCGCGGCGAGCACCGGGCGGCAGGATCCCCGCCCCGGCCCACGACGCGCCGCGCCCGAGGGAACGTTGATCGATGACTGCAACCCGTAGTCCCTCGCGGGCGGCACGCCAGGCCAAGGCAAGCCCGATCGCGCCACCACCACATACCACCAAGTCGCTCACCCTTGGGACTGTCTGACTCACGATTGGAAATTCATTCGAAAAAAATGGCGTTTCCGTTACAACCGGAATAGTTGCCCGCGGAAGTAAAATCGCTTACCCTTGCCCGGCATCGACTATGGTTGCGAGGCTCGGCGGTTTGTATCATGCTTCATAGCGATGGTTCCAGGAAGGTGTCTTTTCTCATTTACGCGTTGGCCTTCAAAACGCGACCCACTCTATGCCCAAGGTCTCTGCCGAGGAATTCCTGAAGTGTGTCGAGAAAAGTCGACTGGTCGACGATGTTCGTTTGGGAAGCTTCGTGGAAAAAGTGAGGCAGGCCACGGGTGGCATCCCCCAAGACCCGGTGGAGTTGGCCAAAGCCTTGGAGACCGAAGGGCTGTTAACGCGTTGGCATTGCGAGAAGCTGCTCCAGGGAAGGTACAAGGGCTTCTTCCTCGGCAAACATAAGCTGTTGGGCCATCTAGGTACGGGAGGGATGAGCACCGTCTATTTGGCCGAACATACCTTGATGAAGTGTTATCGGGCCATCAAAGTCCTGCCGAAAAGCAAGCTGGGCAAAAGTTCCTACCTGCAACGCTTCCAGCAGGAAGCCAAGGCGGTGGCCTCGTTGAATCATCCCAACATCGTGCGGGCCTACGATATCGATAACGACGGCGACACGCATTATCTGGTGATGGAGTATGTCGACGGTCACGACCTGCAGACGCTGGTGCGCAAGCATGGCCCGTTGGACTATGCCCTTGCCGCCGATTACATCTCGCAAGCCGCCAAAGGACTGCAGCACGCCCACGAGAAAGGCTTGATCCATCGCGATGTCAAACCGGCCAACCTCTTCCTCAGCCGCGATGGGGTTGTCAAGGTCCTCGATCTTGGCTTGGCGATGTACACCGATGAGTCGCAATCGTCGGTGACGATGGAGCACAACGACAAGGTTTTGGGGACGGCCGATTATTTGGCTCCCGAGCAGGCGGTCAACAGCCACAATATCGATTTTCGCGCTGACATCTATGGCCTCGGTTGTAGCCTGTACTACCTGCTCACCGGCCATCCACCGTTCCCTTCCGGCAGCATTGCCGAGCGGATCGCCAAGCATCAGACGGCGACGCCGGAGGAAATTCGCAAGGATCGTCCGGACTGCCCGGGGGAGCTCGATGGGATCTGCGTCAAGATGATGCAGAAGGATCGTCGCTACCGTTATCGCGATTGCGCCCAGGTTGCTGAAGTCCTGGACGCCTGGCTGATCGCTTATCGCAAGTCGGTCGCAGCCAGCAAATCGCCCCTTCCTTCCAAGCCGCTCGCCGTCGCCGGTCCAACTTCGGGTTCCCGACCGTCCGGGAGCGGTTCGGGCAGTTCGGTCGTCGGCAATCCCCGCGATCAAGAGACGGTGAGCAACCGAGGGGGAGACACCCTCAGCGGCAGCCTTGGTCCCCGCAGCGGCTCGATGGTCGCCTTGTCAGCGTCCGACAGCGGGGCGTTGCGAGCCCTCGCCGTCAACCCGGGGTCGGATATCGGCAGTCGGATCGATCTCGAACATGACTCCAGCCGCCCCGCCCCCGCCAAGTCGGGCTCGGGCCGGACTTCGAGCGTCCAGGGGCCGGCTCCGGGCCTTCCCGTCAGCGACCCCCGTCAGAACAAGGCGATCCCGTTACCCCGAGTACCCTCGCCCAGCGCGAAGGTGGCGGCTGCGCGGAAAAAACTTCCTCAGGCTTCTGCCCGGCCAAGTTCGGTCAAGACCGGCGTCCCTCCTTGGATATGGGTAGTCGTCCTCGGCGCCATCGCGGTGCTGGGAATCGCCAGCCTGCTTTGGCTTCTCCGATGAGTCGTTTTCCAGGCTTGGCTTTGATTGGGTACTTCGAACGCGGCCGTTTCGCTCGGGAAGTGTATCGCTCGCCCGGCCATCGAGCTTGGTGTTCGGGCGGGACACTTTGGCAAAAAGCTTTCACGTACCTCGACCGAATCGCTCATCGCCGCCCCAAGCCCCGCCCGTCCGCTCCGCCTCGGCCGGCAGGGACCCTTGGAAGCTGGCCACGTCTCGATGGAGGGGCGAACGGCCTATGCTTTCGAAGAACGAACAGGTGAAAACCATCATGTCGATCGATTTTTCGGCTCATGCCTGGCAAGTGGACTCTCTTCATGCCGTAACTCCTCGGGGCCTCGAAACACCCCCATCCGCCGGGGACTGCGGCGAAAAGTTCCTGCGGAGGCGAAAGCTGGTTCTTCCCGTGGCTCGTTCGATGCGAGGGGCTGGGGTGGGGCCGCGTTTCAGCTTTCACCGCATGGCCGCCCTCGTGGGGACGCTCGGCGTGCTCCTCCAGACCATCGTTGCCGTTGGGTGGGCGCAGTCGGCCGACCAGGCCGAGGGTATTCGCCGCACGGTGGTAGCGGCCGGCGAGCGTTATCGCTCGGGAAAGGTCGACGAGGCGGTGAAAATGCTCAACGAAGCCAACCAACGTCTGCAGCAGTTGGCGGCGCAGGTCACGAACGCGAATGAACTCAAGGCGCTCAAGACGTTGCACGCCGGCTTGGCCAAGGCCTATGAGAAGTTGGAGTTGGAAGGGATCCTGCTCGAGCCTCTTCCCGCCTGGGAGCAATTGCTCGAGCGGCAGGCGAAGCCAGCCACGGGCTCTCCGGCGGCCGGCCCGGCCGAGAAGCGGCCTGGCCAAGGAGTCGACTTTATCGCCGATGTCGCCCCATGGTTGGTCAGTAAGTGCGGTCGCTGTCACATCGACGAGAGCAAGGGGGGCTTCTCGTTGGCGACCATGGAGTCCCTGGCCAAAGGAAGCCGGGGCGGTTCGGTGATTTTGGTGCGCGATGCCGACCACAGCCGCCTGGTCGAAGTCATCGAAAGCGGTGATATGCCGCGCGGCGGCAGCAAGGTGGCACCGCAGGAGTTAGCCAAGCTCAAGGAGTGGATCAACCAGGGGGCCAATTTTGATCGGGCTCGGGCGACGGTCAGCCTCAAAAGCCTGGCTGTTCCACCGGCCAGCGCCCAGGCTCGGGCGTCGGGCCAGGGGGCGATGGCGGCAGAGATACGCAAGCCCACAGGGAAGGAGAGTGTGAGTTTCGCGCGGGAGATCGCTCCGCTGCTGATCGAGCAGTGTAGCGGTTGCCATTATGATGCTCGCCAATTGCGAGGCGACCTCAACATGAACAGTTTCGCCCAATTGTGGAAAGGAGGCGAGAGCGGGACGATGATTCGGGCCGGACAGCCCGAAGAGAGTTTGCTGGTCAAAAAATTGCGAGGCACGGCCGGTGATCGCATGCCAGCCGGTGGTCGCCCTCCCTTGACGGGGGAAGCGATGGATAAGATCACGCGGTGGATTGCCGAGGGAGCCAGCTTCGACGGCCATTCGGTCGATGCTCGTTTGAATAATGTCGTCGACCAGGCTTGGGTTGCCTCGGCCTCCTCGGCCGAAATGATGGCTCGGCGCCGGCAACGGGCTTTGGAGCATTGGAAGGTGGCCTTCAGTAAGGTCGAACCGGTGCAGGCGGCCGATGACGAATTTGTGGTGATCGGCGATATCGGGCAAGCCGGCGTTGAGGAATTGCTAGCCCAGACCCGAGCTGCCTATGACAAGGTTTGCAAGGGACTGAAGATTCCCGCCAGGAAGGACTTGCTCGGCAAAGGTGGCGTGACCATCTTCGCGCTGAAGACCCGCTATGACTACGGG
>JBILTQ010000428.1:0-4480 GCA_044371435.1 Pirellulaceae bacterium
TGACCGGTGAGGAAGCACGTTCCAGGGACATTGCCGCCTTCGAGGGGAATGCAGCGGATCGTCACCTTCAATTCCTGGAGGATTTTTTCTACCGCTTGCTCCGAGGCGAAGTGGCACCGCGCGAAGCCGCCGAAGATCTTCGTCGAATCCTCCTGATGGGTACCGAAGTACTCGCGGAAATCAGCTTCGGTCGTGATCGTCACGGTATTGGCTTCACGCATGGCCAAGGCCCGCTCTTTCAATTGCGATTGCATCTGGTCGAGCAAGTTAGCCACGGAGCCGACGAAGTCAGCTCGCGACATCCCGGTCTGTTCGCCTGTGTCACGTCGGCCGACAAAGACGGCGTTGGCAGCAAGATCCTTGGGTCCGATTTCGACTCGCAGCGGGACACCGCGTTTGACGTGGTACCACTTCTTTTCACCGCCGCGCAGGTCGCGATCGTCGATCTCGACCCGCAACCGCTGCCGATGAAAATCGATCTGTGACAATTCCTCTTTCAAGCTGCGGC
The DNA here is from genome assembly GCA_044371435.1 of Pirellulaceae bacterium. Classification (GTDB taxonomy): domain Bacteria; phylum Planctomycetota; class Planctomycetia; order Pirellulales; family Pirellulaceae; genus JAIYDQ01. The sequence continues at coordinate 509 of JBILTQ010000428.1, forward strand.
AGTAGGCCAGTACGTCGCTGCGCTGCTGATCATCGCGATAAATCGGCATGATGACGATTTGCGAAGGGGCCAGTCTCGGTGGCAACACCAGCCCATCGTCATCGGCATGGGCCATGATCAAAGCCCCGATCAACCGGGTCGATACGCCCCAGCTGGTCGTCCAGGCATAGACCATTTGCCCCGCCTGGTCCTGGAACTTGATTTCCTGGGCTTTTGAGAAATTCTGTCCGAGGAAGTGCGATGTTCCGGCCTGCAGGGCCTTGCGATCCTGCATCATGGCTTCGATCGATAGGGTGGTCACCGCTCCCGGGAAACGTTCCCTCTCGGTTTTCTCACCCTTGATGACCGGCATGGCCATGTAGTTTTCCGCGAAATCGGCATAAACATCCAGCATCCGGCGAGTCTCCTCCATGGCTTCGTCGGCGGTCGCATGCACCGTATGCCCTTCTTGCCAGAGGAATTCCGCCGTCCGCAGGAATAAGCGTGTCCGCATCTCCCAACGGACGACATTCGCCCATTGATTGATCAGGATCGGCAGGTCGCGATACGATTGAACCCACTTGGCATAGGTAGCGCCGATGATTGTCTCGCTGGTGGGGCGCACGATCAACGGTTCTTCGAGCGGACCGGCCGGCCGCAATCCCCCTTGACCGTCCGGTTCCAAGCGATGGTGGGTGACGACGGCGCATTCCTTGGCGAAGCCTTCGACATGCTTGGCCTCCTGTTCCAGGTAGCTCATCGGGATGAAGAGCGGGAAGTAAGCGTTTTGATGGCCGGTATCCTTGAACATCTGGTCGAGGACTCGCTGCATGTTTTCCCACAGCGCGTACCCCCAAGGCTTGATCACCATGCAACCGCGGACGGCCGAGGTTTCCGCCATGTCGGCCGCTTTGATGACCTGCTGATACCATTCCGGGTAGTTTTCTTGACGGGTTGGGGTAATCGCCGTTTTCGGTGCTTTATTCATTCGACTATGACCGCCGTAGATTCTTGGTGGTAAAGGCTGCCAAGTTTAAGCGGTAAGCTGAAATCCTCCAAGAGGTTACGTTCGGGAAAGACCGGTCGACACAACCGTGCGCGCGGAAGGTAGAGCCGCCTTGTTCTGCCCGGTGGCCCGACGGCTGGGGCGGTGAGGCGAGGACCTTATCGGCTGAGCGCGGATGGCTCCCGAGTTGTCAGCAGCCATCGCCATCGTTGGAGGAGGGCTGTCGGCCTTGGCTGTGGGGCCTGCGTGGAAGGTGCGATCGTTGCTAGCATTCTTGGTCCCGAGGGGGAGGCTCGGGCCTAGCCGCTGGCGATCGCCACCGGTGTTGATGGAGTCGGTGAAACCGTCGTTGGCGGAAGATTCGAAAAATTCTGACGGTTTCCTCCGAAAGCCGATGACCTCCGAAGACGATGAAGGAATAGAGGCACGCGTGGTGGTTCGATGTGGCCATGATCATGCCAGCGACGGCTGGTGACGGATTCCGAAGGCGATGAACTGGCTCTCTCTTATTCTCTCTCTTTTCAGCCAGCACTTGGTCCGCAGGAAGGTTTGGTTGTGGGGATGTGTGTGGCTGGGTGGTATCGCCTGGCCGGATGCGACCTGGGCTCAATTCCGCCCGATGAATCCTGGCTACCAGGGAGGCGGGCCAGCGATGATGCCGGTGCCGGCATCCGGCGTCCCCGGCAGTGGCTGGTCTTATACCCCCGACGCGCGATTGGCTACCACGGTAACGTCGACCTCTGTCAGCCCGGAAAGTCCGGTCGCGGCAAGTGCTAGCAGCGCCGACGGGGCTGCTCAAGGCAAGGTTCCGGTGCGGAACCTGCTGCAGATTTTCCACGATGGGGGGCTGCTGATGTATCCCATCGCCCTGTGCTCTTTCGTGATGATGGTCTTTGCCTTTGAACGTCTGATCTACCTGCGAACTGGCCGAGTCATCCCGCGTCCCTTCATCAAACGGATCCTGGAGCAACTCGAGCAACAGCAGCTCGATCGGGACGAAGCTTTGGAATTGTGCACCCGCAACCCCAGCCCGATATCGCAGATTTTTACTGCCGCCCTGAAGCGGTATGGACGGCCGGCGGTCGAGGTCGAGCAGATGGTGCTGGATGCTGGAGAGCGAGTGACCAATCAGTTACGACGTTACCTGCGAATCTTCAGCGCGATCAGCAATGTCACGCCGCTGCTGGGTTTGTTGGGGACGGTCTTAGGGATGATCCAGACCTTCAACGATATTTCTGGGGCCAACGCGATGGGGCGGCCCGAAGCGCTGGCGGGAGGGATCTCGCAAGCGTTGTTGACGACGGCCGCCGGGTTGCTGGTGGCGATTCCGGCCTACCTACTGTACATGTTCTTCGTCGGTCGGATCGATCGGCTGGTGATGGAGATGGATCGATACGCCCAGCAGGTTGTCGAAGCGGTGTGTCTCGAAGGCTTGCAGGAGCATGAGGGCAATCGCTCGCGCAATCGATCGCGCCGAGCGGCTTAAGCGGAGGATGGTCATGCCGCTGAAGTTACACCAGGAAGAAACGCCGACGATCAACTTGACCAGCATGATCGATGTCGTTTTCCTATTATTGATCTTCTTCATGGTCGGAACACGATTCCGCGATTCGGAGAGCAACATCGCGATCGATTTGCCGCGAGTCAGTCCGACCGGGGCGGCGACCGATCCGGGAGCGTCGAGGTTTGTCAACATCCTGGCGGATGGCGCGATCGATCTCGACGGGCGTTTAGTCTCGACCGCCGATGTCACCCGGCAACTCCAAGCCCAGGTGCGGTCACAGCCGGCGACGAGTGTCATCGTACGTCCGGACGCGAGGGTTTCAGCCCAGCGGCTGTTGGAGGTTTTTACCGCAGTGCGTCAGTCGGGAGTGCAACGGATTTCGGTCGCCAACCAGAACTCATCGGCCCGGTAAGGTAATACCATGCACGGGTGGAGTGGGATGACACCAGCCTTCAGCCTGCCACCGATCCTGGCTTTGAGTTGGGCGGGTCAGGTGACCGTCGTGTCGTTGGGGATCGTGGCGGCCGTCATCGCTATCGTGCTGTCCTTAGCCTCGCGGACGAAGTGGGGGCAAAGCAAACCGTTGACCAAGTGTATCGCGTTGGCCGTGCTCGCCCATGTCTGGTTGCTGATGTACGCCTACGGCACACGCGTCGAACGGCCGGGGAATGGCGAGGGGCTTGGGCAAGGCTACCCGTCCTTGACCACCATCGAGTTCCTCGATGTTCCCGAGGTTCCACCGCTGGTCGTCGACGACCTGGCGATCCCCAGTACCTTGGAGCCTTCGTCGATCAGCGAAACGGGACAGGCCTCCATCGACAGCCCGACCCCTGGCCTGGCGGACAATCAGGCTCGCGAACCGAGGGTAAGCGACGAGGAGTTGCAACCGCCCGAGGTTTTGCCGTCGAGCGAAAGGCTGACCGACGAGCCCGCGACGACCGCGGTGGAAAACGCAGCGGTGATGGCGGCGGAGAGTCCGAGCATCGATGCGCCGTTAGCGAATCAGGATAGCCCGGTCGAACTGAATCAAGGCCCTGCCCATTCGGCCGAAGGGGTCGAAGAACCCCCACCGGCTACGCCGCCATCCCCGGTGGAAGCGGTGGCGGCGACTGGCGGTCAGCCCGAATTGCAGGGGAAAGTGGAGCTCGCATCGCAACCTAGGCTGCGCAGCGGCGATCGACGGCCGGTGCCAGACATGTATCAAGGGCGACTGTCGGAACAGCGAAGTCAGATCACGCTGCGGATGGGAGGCGATGCGCAGACCGAAGCCTCGGTCGAAGCCGCTTTGGAGTGGTTGGCGATGAATCAGGAGCGTTGGGCTGAAGCTCCGGCGACCGAGGGTAGTTGGGATGCTGCGCGGCACGGCGCAGGGCGCGAGACGCGAACGTTGGAGAAGGATCGACGCGGGACGGGGGCAAAGGCCGATACCGGGATGACCGGCTTGGCCTTGCTGGCCTTCCTCGGGGCTGGGTGTACGCCAGAT
>JBILTQ010000390.1:0-5152 GCA_044371435.1 Pirellulaceae bacterium
AAACGCACCAGCTGACCGGCAACTTTGGCTGGCAGGAGCCGCCGGTCGCCTGCGGAGCCGCGGGAGACCAGATAACTTCTTCTGCCGCAGCGAAGCTTGAACGACGCTGGCGCCTAGCATGGATGCAGCCTTTTATACGATATCGAAAAAATTGTGGGGCAAACCGATCGACAAGCAATGAACGGTCCCAGTCCATTCGGCGGCCTGGACTTCGGCGAAGCCAATTTTTGGGGCGACGAAAGACAGGGTATGGTCGGCTCGAAAACAACCGGGGCTAGCCTTCCCGGTATCACAGTCCAACCCGCTCGGAATATCGATGGCGACCCTCATCGCCTTGGCCGCATTCACCATCGCGAATATCTGTGGCAGTGGTGGCCGCAACGCCCCTTGGCTACCCGTTCCCAAGACGGCATCGACAATGGTGGCGGCAGTCGCACAGGCCGCGGCCAATTCCGCGTCGTCCCCCGTTCGAAGCGGGTGAATCGCATTCCCTGCCAACTCAAGAATTCGATAATTGGCACGGGCATCACGACTCATCCGCCCAGCCACTTCGACCTCCGGAGGAGCCACCACAAAGAGTTGGGCTCGTTCGCCCCGCAAACATTCCCAATGGCGCGCTAGCACCCAGCCATCGCCTCCGTTGTTCCCCAGGCCACCCAGGATGACCAGCGGACCGGCCGCAGCATACTGATGCAGCCATTCCGCGGCACTCCTTCCAGCGTTCTCCATCAAGACCAAGCCGCTCATCCCCAAGCCTTCGATCGCCCGCTCATCGATCGCCCGCGCTTCGTGGCGTGTCAAAGCACGCGGCGTTCCTTTGGTCGATGCCATACCTATCCTTCCAAGCCGTCTGTCTCAGCCACCCTGCCCCGAGGACGGCCAGCCGAGCAAGATCATCGCTCGTCTGACCGCTGGCCAGGTACCTTAGGCAAGCCAACGACTCGCCACCCGCCTTCTCTGGGGATCCAAGCCGCTCATCCAGTCGCCATAAGCATACCAACTCGCGGTCAGCGAATCATCATCGCTCAGCGCCAGCGACAGGCCGATGGGAGCGCTGAAGAAGCGGAGGATGGCGGCCGCTTGGTTTTGGCGAACGAGGCTGGTATCCGAGGAGTTGACTCGGCCATCCTTATTGAGGTCGTAGATATTGCTCACGGTCACCGAATTGGCGTCCGGCGATTGATTCTGCCTCAAGATCGACGTGTCGGTCGCATTGACCCGCACCGTGACGGGACTGCCGATATTTCCCACATTCATGTCCCCGATGGCATTGCCGAAATAGAAGACATCGTTCGCCCCCAAGCCGGTCTCCGCCGTGGCCAGCACCATCACCCGCAGCCAGACGTTGCGCAGGACGCTATTGGCGAATTCGACTTTGATCCGCGTGGCCCCCGACAGACCGGATGCCGGCAGGACGGTGATGGTTGGGGTCGCGGTGGATGGAACAAAGCCGGCCGTTTGCATCCCATCCCAAACGGCGAAGGCAAAATCAGCGGTGGTCGGGGTCCCGGCCAAATCCGCCACGTCGATGACTAGGCCATTGAGTCCCCGCGAATAATTGGTGTAGTTGGCGAAGGAACTGGTCTGGCCTGGCAGCAAGGCGACCTTCGTCGGATCGATCGCGCCCGTCGGATTACCGCTCCCATTCCCGAAGACCGAGCTCGTCGCGCGATGGTAGAACAACTGACGATTGACCACCTCGGCCTGCCGGGTCTCGATCTGCAACATCGGACGCAGTTGGCTGTTGCTATGCTCGCGCGACGCATACCCGACGAAGCCCGGACCGCCGACATTCATCGTCGAATCCAGCCGCAGCGACAGCCAACCGTCGGTCTCCAAAGCCCGCTGCACTAGCGGCGTTAACAGCAATTCCACGTTGCCACCTGCGCGAACCATCGAACTGGCAAAGGGCAAGGCGTTGGGTTGGTTATTCCAGGTAATGCTCGTTTCCCCCCAACTATCCTCGGCAACCGCCGAGACGCGATTTTCCAGCGTTGCTCCCACCGAGGTCGGCGATAAGTGCAGCGTCGCCCTGACCACTTCACCGCGGATCGAGGATAGATCGAATTTGAGGAAGGCTCGCCGATCGACATCGGCATTCGAATCTTCCTTGATAGCAAAGGTCGTATCACTGCCGAAATTCTGCGCAGCATAGATACCCCCCCGGACCGTAGCATCCGCCGTCGGCCCCAACTGGACGAGATTGGTCGGGACGATGGGAGCTACTTGCAGGTTGAGCACCACCCAATCGACCGCCGTGTTTTCCAGCAGCGCTACATTCAAGCGACCATCCTGGAGCGTGGCCAAACGCTCTCGCAAGTTGAGGACCTTGGTGGTCGTCCCCCCCATGGCGATATCGGTCCATCCTAAGGCAGGAAAACTCGGGTTATCGTTCAGGCTGTCAAGATACAAGCGATTCCCGCTGAGATCGTTGGCTGTCGCCCTCAATCCCAAGCTTAAGGTAGCCCCGACGATTTGCTCACCAGAGGCCAAGGGAAAATTCAAGGTAAAGGGAATGGCTTGGGGGGTCGCCAGGTTATCGAAATTGCCGATGGCTGCCGTGGTCAGGTTATCGATGGCCGCCCGCCAGTCGCCGTCGACCGTCACAGGATTCCCGGTGCCGTTGGTGCTGTAGAAACCATCGATATCGCCGAGCCAGTATTCGCGATCTTCCAGGTCGGGATAAGCCAACCGCGCCTGGAGTTGTGCTTGATAGAGACTCTTGGGTTGCATCGGCGTACCATGCGACTCGACGGTGCCCGGATCGTGCGGCCCCACATACGCGGTGCCACCGCTGATCGGTCCGGTCGATCCGATCAACCAGTTCTGGGCCGTCGGCGGATTATGAACGATAAAACCATCCGCCACCGAATTCCAGATCACCATGTTGGCCCCGGCAAAGCCGTGGCCCGTCCCGTAATTGCCCCGATTCTGGACGTTGATCTGGTCGCCATCGACATCCAAGTTGTCGAACAGGCCGCCGGTCGACCAACGATGATGTGGCCCGGTGTCGCTGTAAGCATTTTCCGCAGTGCTATAGACAAAGACATTCGGCCCTGGAACCGCCGAACCGAAGACGTAATCGTGACGCCCTTCGGATGCATAGGCGTGACGGACCAGGATGAGTTGGCCGTTTACATTGTAGGTATAACGTTCGCCACCGATGATCGGCGACTTCGGGGTATAACTTTCACACTCCTCGACCGTGATCCACTTGGAAGTCGGTGTCAACGTCACCAATCCCTGGCGGAAGTTGGCAGCGGTGATGTCGCGCACCCAACCATGCTGCATTGCAGACATTTCGACCATCCAGGTAGCATGGTTCTCGTCGGTCTGACTGACGAAATCCGAAATCCCGCGGAGACTTTCGATACCGATATTTTCGATCCGCCCCGACCAGCTGTACTCCCGGATATTCCCTCCGCCATAATCGACATCCAAAGAATTGGTCAGCGGCGCATCGACGGTGATGGTGTTCCCCTCGATCCGGGTGATCACCCGATCCCAGTTCGGTTCGTGGTTACCGGCAACCCATGGATTATCCAGCTGGTTCATGCCGATGATTTGAATCCATTCCGTGGTCGTCGGCCGATTGATGATCACCGTTTCTCCCACACTTAAGCCGCTGGTGGAGTCGACGCGGAAACTACGCGCTCCGACCGGCACGTACTTGTCGATGATTTCATGGGTCGTATTCGGAACCGTGCTCCGCGAACCTGACCCGTAAGCCTTGATCAGGCTGCGCTGGGTGGTTCCGGTCGCCCGCAGGACCGTCCCTGTCAAACCGTCCCCTTCGCCGCGGAGTACCACGCCACTAGCTCGGATGGTGAGCTGGCCGTCGATTTGATACTCGCCAGCCTTCAGCAGCACGGCTCCGCGGAAGCCGCGATGATCGAGCGGCATCGCCTCCACCTGGTCGATGGCGGCTTGGATGAGGGCGGTATCGTCTCCTGCACCCGGATTGACCGTCACCTTGGTGGCGACGAAGGGCAAGCCCACCATCCCACCACGGTAACCGACGTTAGAGAAGTCGGGAATCCGATCGCCAACAGCTGTCGGCTCATAAAGGAGATCGTCGAGCCCATCCCAGGATGCGCTGGCCAAAACGACACGGCGTTCCAAGCTCTCCAGCCGCAACCGTCGACAATCCTGAAACGAACGAGGCCTTCCCAAGCTGCTGCGGCGAAGCCGTCGGCCTACGATCCGCCGATCCGTCCTACTTCGCGGATTCGTTCGCCGACCCCACAAAAACCACCACGGCATAGCGATGTTTCCATTCCTACCCGAAGACGACTCAATGAAGAAAAGCCAATGCCAAGCAGGGAAAGTCCACCCGTAGCGTCCAGGGAACTTACCCTGGAGAGAAGCCAATCCTCCAAAGTACTCAAAATGCCGACCAAGTTGGAGCTTGATCATGACGTTTCTTCTCCTTGGCTCATCCAATTCCTAAAAAAGATGGGCCCTCCCAGCCGCTTTCGCTTGTCCAGCGATCGAGGCCCCATGCCGCGCCAGCCACACGATTCTTGACTGATCCAGCTCGGTCATCAAGGCGTCTCCCCCTCCAGAAAAACGCCGGAGCCCTCGGGGGTCACGCGAAAGCCGGCCGGCGTCTGGCCGGACTGGTAGCGGTCCCACATGATGCGAAAGGCTAACTCCAACTTCTTCGCGAAGCTGCCACCGTCCCAAAGCGGATGGCCGGGAAGTTGTTCGGTGAGATGCAGGCGGATTTGAGCGAGCCGTCGGGGATCGAGCGCCAACTCGCGGGCCAGGTTCAAGTAGTTCGACTCATCATAGGTAACCAACTCCTCCAGGCGAAGCTGTCGCAACAAACTGCCAGCCACCCGCGAGGCCATCGTCGACCCGGCGAGGGTGATGATGGGAACCCCGCTCCGCAGCGCGATGCTCGCCGTCCCATGGGCGTTGAAGGGGTAAGTGTCCAGGAAGAGGTCCGCCAAGGCTTGGCGAGCGACATGCTGGGGCAGCGGCAAGCGTGGGGCGAAAATCAATCGCTCGGGATCGATCTGCCGACGCTTCGCTTCCCGGCGCAGGTTATTCGAACTCTCCTCATGCCAGTCTGGCAACCACAAAACACTCCCGGGGACCTCTCGCAGCAACTGCATCCAAACGTCAAAGAGGCGCGGAGTGACTTTGA
>JBILTQ010000086.1:0-16994 GCA_044371435.1 Pirellulaceae bacterium
ATCCGCTGGGGCGCGGGATTGCTTATGGGACGCGGCACGCCGAGCATTTGTTGAACGTCGCTGCCCGCAACATGTCGGCATTGGCCGATCATCCCAACCATTTCGTCGACTGGCTTCGCACCCGTTACGAGTACCAGCAGGTACCCGAGGCCAGCCTGCGGGAAACCTTTGTGCCGCGACGGGTCTATGGCGATTACCTCCGCGGCCTGTTGCAAGCGTATGCCGTCTCGTTGACACGACACCATGAAGTGCAGATCGAAATCGTCGAGTCGGAGGTGGTCGACATCGAAGATGTCTCGGAGCGCCGGGTGCAAGTCCAGCTGAGTGATGGTGAGAAGCTGGTGGCTGAGTCTGTTGTCTTGGCGTTGGGCAACCAACCGCCGGCGGAGTTCGGCGGCGAGCAAGCCTTTCGGCACCCGCATTACTGCGAGAACCCTTGGATCGATTGGACCGACAGGTTGCCTGACAAATCCGAAACGGTGGTGCTCCTGGGAACCGGTTTGACGACGGTCGATGCTTTGCTGACGCTGCTATCGCAGGGATGGCAGGGGACGATCTATGCGGTCTCCCGGCACGGCCTGTTACCGCAATCGCATTTTCGCGGTATCGAGTATCCCGAATTCCCGCCGAGCGATCCTTCGCTGCTGCGGCTTTCGGAGTTGGTCTCACTGATCGAGGAACACTGCCAGCGTTTGCGTCGGATGGGGGCTAACCCCGCGATGGTGGTCGACAAGCTTCGACCGTATACGCAGAAAATCTGGAAGCAGTGGAGCTTGGAGGAAAAGAAACAATTCATCGAGGAGTATGCGGCCCGTTGGAATGTGACGCGTCACCGGATCGCTCCAGGCGTTCACCAGCAGTTGAAGTCCGCCCAGGAAGAGGGGCGGCTGAAGGTCGTCCAAGGGACGGTCACCGGCTTGGAGACCGCCGGTAACCGTATCCGCGTCACGGTCGTCGGCGAAGCCGATGCCAGGGTTGTGCTGGAGGCTGGGCTGGTGGTGAACGGCACCGGCCCCCGTAGCCGACTATCGCAAACCGCGAATCCGTTGCTCCAGCGGCTGCTTGGACAGCAGCGATTGACGCTCGACCCGCTCGACATGGGGATCGCTGTCGATGATGGATTCCAGGTGATCAAGGGCCAGGAGACGGTCGGGGCTCCGTGGTACGCCATCGGCCCATTGCTCAAAGGCACCTTGTGGGAAACGATCGCGGTTCCCGAACTTCGTGGTCAGGCGTTGAGCGTTGCCCAAAATATCCTCGAACAGTTCGGTGGCGATCGGCCGCGCCTAGTCCCTTGGCCGAGCTCGGTCGAATACGAGCTCCTAGAGTACTGCATCTGAAGAGGGCAGCAGGTGGGTGGCCGCCGAGTCCTCTTCGATGAGCCTCGGCGATGGCTCGCTCGGCCCGAAGCAGCGGATCCGGCTAAGGTGGAATTGAGCGGCCGTCCTTTGCCAGATGCCTTGGATCGTGGTCAAGCGATGGCCGAAGCATCGTATGTCGAGGGAGCGTAAGGTCCCATCGGGAACAGCTTGAAGCCCAGATCGACTTCCTTGCCCACCGACTGATACAATTCCTGATGCAATTGCTGCCACTCGTAGAAATTGCGCACCAGGTAAGGCAGGGACTTGGTGTTCAGTTTCTGAAAAATCTTCTGCCGTCGGGCTTCGACAGTGCGTTGGCTCACCATCAGACGGGTAGCGATGGCTTTGTTAGGATGGCCATCCAGGATCAACTGCAGGACAGCTACTTCCTTGTCATTCAACTGTTGCCAGTTGTCTCGCATCTCTTCGAAACGGCGATGCTTTTCCCGCAGCGCCTCGCCGCTGCGAATCGCTAGCTGGAGCGTTTGATGGAGCCGATCCAGGCTGGTGCTCGCATCGGCATAGGAAAAGATCCCAGCCTTCATCCAATCGACGACAAACTCGGAGGGGACGTTGCGTCCGATGCACAGGAGGGCGTGAGCGTTGCGAAAGGGGAGGGCTTTCTGCAACTGGCGGGAGAAACTCTCCCAAGGCCGTGAGGCTGTCGGTCCTCCCTCCGCTGCGATCAGCCCAGCCGTCGCGGCGCGTCCATAATCTTCCCCAGCAGCGACCTCGCTCGAGCCGCGCTCAGGCGGCTCGCGACTCACCGACAACCGATGCTCGGCAGCCGCCGATGTCCCGGGAAGCTCGAGCACCAAGACCTTTCCCGGCGAAAGGCTTTGCAGGAAATAGGGGTACGCATCCTGGAAGACGCCATGCCGTTCAATGAACACCCCCGAACCAGTTCGGGACGAGATCCGATCCAGCGTCTCGTTGGAATCAGCAAACCAATGAACATTGGGTAACATGAGGTTCACTCACTCTTTTTCAAAGGCATGTTCCCCATTGTCGTCTGGTGGGTAGACACCCTGGGTGGGGGGCGAGCAATAGTGTATCCCGCAGCGGACTCAGTAAAGTAACGATCGCAGAAAATCCAACGGTTGGGGGGGATCGTCTACCGAGTGGGTGGGTCGTAGGCGTTATAGCGTTCGCCGCTCAGTCTAATGGCGGTATTTCCGTGGCAGCCGCCTCCAGGAGCTTGGGGCTACCGAACCCAGCATTCCGGCTTTCACCAGCCAGGCCTTCGCCTCCGACTGCTCCTCGACGGCGCTTCGCGAACTTCGCCTAGCAGGAAACTACTCGACCGACGAAGACCCACCGCAAGGCGACCCGACCGTGGCCCCAATCGGACTGCATGGAGCAGGTGCCTGGAGAAGATCGAGCGACGGGGCCCGGTCGGGACCCCCACCAAGCTGTACCGGCGAACTGACTCGCGCTCGGGCTAGGGTTTCCACCATTGATCGAGCCGGCTTTGTAAACTCGTGACCGTGGGCCGATCCTTGTCAGCCAGATTGTGCTCCTCGTGGTCGTCGCTCGCCAGGTCATACAATTCGACCGAGGCTTGCGGTTCCTGGACCGGTTCGGGGACGATCAACTTCTTGGTACCCTCCACCAACCAACGGAACCGCAGGTTTCGGCGAGGGTCGTTCAAGTCGACGGCGTTGTGGGTGTAGCAGGCGCCGTAAATCGTCTGCCGCTGGCTGACGGCCGTCGGATCGAGCAGGTTGACACCGGGGAAATGGTTGGCGAAGGCGGCCGCGGCTTCAGGCTTCACCGCCTGGACGAGGGTGGGGAAAAAATCGATCGATTGCGCCAAATGATCCGGCATGGCCGGCCGCACTTTGCCCGGCCAGCGAATCATGATCGGCGTCCGCAAACCACCGTCGTATTGCGACTGCTTCGACTTGGGTGCGTAACTCCCGTTGGCGGGGTTGGTAATCCATCCGTTGTCAGCCACGTACATGATGATCGTGTCTTGGGCGAGCTGCTGTTGATCCAAATGACCGAGCAGCTCACCGATGGTTTCGTCGAACCATTCGATCATCGCATAGTACTTGGCTTCGTTCAGCGAGGGGGCGCGGGAGCGATACTTCTCGAGCAAACGGTCGGGTGGGTTGTGGGGTGTATGCGGCATCATCGGCGCGTACCAGACGAAGAACGGTTTGCCTTGCTGTTTGGCCATAGCGATATGATCGAAAATCGGTTGCATCGTCTTGCGACCGATATCGAGTCCTTGGTCGCCATGCCGGCCTCCCCGCGTCATACCATGGGTGAACCCGCCCCGCGAGAACTCCCCTTGCCACCATTTCCCGGTCTGCAAACTCAGGTATCCCTGATCGCGCAACCAGCGCGGCATGGTTGGGACTCCTTCCATATGCCGGTTCATGATTTCCCTCCCTAGAAGGAAGGCGTCGGACTGCTGAAATCCTTTAGCTTGCATCCCCGGCGGGATCGGCGGATCATTGCTGGTGATCTTGTGCTGGTGAGGGTAGAGTCCGGTGATGATCGTGGCCAGGCTGGGGCAACAAAGGCTGGAGGTGACGTAGCCGCGGCGGAAGGTCAAGCTCTCGCGAGCCAAGCGATCGAGGTGGGGCGTTTGGACGATCGGGTGCCCCATGAACCCATAGTCGGTCCAGGCATGATCATCGGAAACAATCATGATCACATTCGGTTCCGCGGCAGCGGTCGATAGCAGCGACCACGACCATGCCAGGAAGGTAGCGAAGAACAAGGGGAGCATTTGCATGATGTTGAGAACCTGATAGGGGGGGAAAGGATGTCCTCGCGTCCGCGAAGCCCGGGTTGAGGAAGCCGGGGTTTAGGGAGCCGGGGTTGGGGGGGGCGTGGGGGCTGGTGTCGGGCCCGCAGGCCCAATCGCTTTTTCTAACAAACTTCCGAGGATCAGGCCACGGGCCTCGAGCGAGACGACTTTGCCTTGCTGGTCGAGGAGGATCATCGACGGGATGGTGCTGATGCCATAGTCTTGCACGGCTTGGGGGGTCGAGGGCTGCTGGGGATCCCACAAGGTGGTCCAGGGGACCTCCAGTTCGCGGAGGAAGGCTTCCAGCTTTCCTTTCTCCTCATCCACGCTGATCGCGACGATTTCGAAGCCGCGATCGCGATATTGGCGGTAGAGTTCCCGCATGTAGGGATACTCCTCGCGGCACGGCTTGCACCAGGACGACCAGAAGTAAACCAAGGTATGCTTCCCCAAACAATCGCGGAGATCGAAATCATCGCCAGCGATCGTTTTTCCGGTGATGCTCATGGTTTTTCCAGGCAATTCGACCCGCTTGGCGTTGGCCTCGAGCAATTCGATCCAGACTTGCAACGCCTCCTGCCGCTTGGCCTTCAAGATCGCGGCGAATTCGCGGTAGGCGGTTGCCACCCGCTCTCGATCTCCGCTTTGCTCGAGGTTCTGCATCGCCAGCAGGCTCATCTGGAGATCCTGGTTGTCGGGCTGTTTCTTTTGCTTGAGATAATCTCGATACTTGCCGACGATGATGCTTTGGGCTTCCGGCCCTTCGTTGCCCATCAGCATCAGCGAACTGCTCATAAAGTCGAACTCGGCGACCTTAGCCATGGGACTGGCGCGATCCTGGGTCAGTTCGAGGATTCGGCGCGAGCTCTCCCGGATCAGCGTTTGCATTTCCCGGTATTGTTCGGGGGTCGTTGGCTGGAGTTTCTTAACCTGTTCGACGAAGGGAACCAACTCGGCGGTGGTCGCGGCCGACGGGACTTCTAATGATGGCCAGGCAGGGAGTGCTCCCGCCGCCTTCGCCGAGGCGGCGTCACCTGCTTCCCCGCCGCTGGCTGCAGACGCCGGGGTCGGCGGGTTAGGGGCTTGGGCCTGCCCCAACCGAGAGTAGCCAACCAGGAGGGCCAGGACGAGCAGCCAACGGTTGGAGAACGGCGGGAAGCTCGCGTCACTTGGGGACTTCATGATGCTCAGGTTGAATCGGGATGCGTTTGGGAGAATAGAAGGTGCGGACATCGATCCAATCCATGCCGGCGGCCCGGGCGGCTTGAAGGCCCAGGTCGGCATCTTCGTAGACCAGGCAATCGGCCGGGGGGACGCCCAAGCGACGAGCCGCTTCCAGGAAAACATCCGGATGAGGCTTGTGCCGCCGCGTATCTTCGGCTGCGACAATGGTGTGGAACCAATCGCTGACACCGATCTTTTCGAGTTGCTTGAGGACGATCTCACGGCCGCCACCGCTAGCGACGGCGATCGGGATGCGATGGCGAAAAAAATCGGCGACATGCAGTACGGTTTCGATCGGTTCCAGCAGATGCAAGCGTTCGAGGAAGGCCGCTTCCTTCTGTTGCGCAGCGGAGGCAGCATCGATGGCTACCGCCTGTTCCTCCGCCAGCAAGCGGATGATCTGGTCGCTGGGCATTCCCCCCAAGGCATAGAAGCGATCTTCGGGGAATTCGATCCCGTGGGCGGTCATGGTGTGGTGCCAAGCCACGTAATGGACCGGCATCGAATCGGTCAACGTCCCGTCGCAATCGAAAATGATCGCCGCGTAGTCGCGACGAGGTTTTGCCGGGTGGTGTTCGGGTAATTTCATGGCTACATGCTAACCATTATCTTCGGCTTAGCCAGTCGAATCCGGGAATCGCCGCCGCTCGGCCGACGGGTTTGGCGTAGAGCGAGGGGCGTTCCCTGGTACACTGGTCGGGAGCAAGGGGCCTGAGCACGCTTCGATGAGGAAGGATACGGAAGGTAAAAAGCCAAGCCATGGACGATCTGGACGTGCCGCGTATCCTCGGTCCGAAGGGGTTGATCGCCCAGCGGATTGCCGCCTATGAGCACCGCCCGCAGCAGTTGGAGATGGCGGCCGCGGTCTCGGCCGCCTTGGCCGCCAAGGAGCATCTGATCGTCGAGGCTGGGACGGGGGTGGGAAAGAGTTACGGCTACCTGGTTCCAGCCATCCTGCACGCGACGGCCGCGGAAGGCCGGCCCCACCGAAATCGCCAGCGGGCGGGGGCGGGCGACGAGTCGGAGTCTTTGGCGGAGGACGATGGACAGGACGCTCGTCCGCGACGGGTAATCATCAGCACCCATACCATCAGCTTGCAGGAGCAGTTGATCCAAAAGGACCTGCCGTTGCTCAACGCCGTCATCCCCCGCGAGTTCTCCTCGGTGCTGGTCAAAGGCCGCAGCAACTACATCAGCCTGCGTCGGCTTGAGTTGGCTAACCAACGGGCGGTCAACCTGTTGGCGTCGGAGAACGAGCATGACCAATTGCGGCAGATTACCGAATGGATGCGGCAGACGGACGATGGTTCACGCAGTTCGTTGCCTTTCAAACCGCTGGTTAGCGTCTGGGATGAAGTCGCCAGCGATAGTGGGAATTGCCTCGGGCGGAAATGCCCCAAATTCGATGACTGTTTTTACTACCGAGCGCGGCGTCGCGTCAGCCACGCACAATTGCTGGTGGTCAACCATGCGTTGTTCTTCACCGACCTGGCCCTCCGCGAGGCGGGGGGAGGGATCCTGCCGGAGTACGATGCCGTCATCTTCGACGAATGCCATACCATGGAGGCGGTGGCCGGTGAGCATCTCGGCTTGAGCATCGCGACCTCGCAGATCGATTATACCTTGCGGAAGCTCTTCAATCCCGCCAACGAAAAAGGCTTGCTGATGGCCTTGGGGCTTTTCCAGGTGGCCAAGAACACCCGGCACTGCATGGAACGCCTGGCCGATACCTTGGTGGAGTTGACCCATTGGCAAGAGAATCAGAGCCAACAGAACGGGCGGGTTCGGGAGGCGAATATTATCGAGAACAAGCTGTCCGCTCCCCTGGAGGCGTTAGCCAAGGAAATCGAGGGGTACGGTTCGCGTTTGGAAAATCCCTCGGTCCGCCAGGATATGATCTCCGCCCACAATCGCCTGATGAGCCTGGCGCAGTCCTTCGATAGTTGGCTGCAACAGAAAGTCAGCGATGCCGTCTACTGGATGGAGGCCACCCATGGGCGGTTTGGAACACGCATTACGATGCGCTGCGCCCCTATCGATATCGGTCCGGCCTTGCGTCGGATGCTATTCCAGCAGGTGCCGAGCGTCATCATGACCAGCGCCACCTTGGCCAGCAGTCAAAGCGGAGATTTTCACTTCTTCCAAAGCCGGCTAGGGGCGAGCGGCGCGCGGACGCTTCAGCTCGGGAGTCCCTTTGATTACAAGCACCAGGCCGAGCTGGTGTTGCTCGATGGATTACCCGATCCCTCGGCAGCCCGGCAAGCCTATGACGAACTGTTGCCGAAGATGGTCAAGCATTACCTTGGCTTATCCGATGGCCATGCCTTCGTGCTATTCACCAGCTACGATCTCCTGCGGCGAATGGTGGAGCGGCTGACGCCATGGATGACCGAGATGGGGCTGGCGATTTACAGCCAGGCCGACGGTACTCCCCGCGGGCAACTGCTCGATGCTTTCAAAAAAAATCCGCGCGGAGCCCTCTTCGGCACCGATAGCTTTTGGCAGGGGGTCGATGTCCCAGGCGATGCCTTGCGGAATGTGATCATCACCAAACTTCCCTTCAGCGTTCCCGACCATCCGCTGCTCGAAGGCCGGATGGAAGCGATCCGTGCGGCCGGGGGGAATCCTTTCCGCGATTATCAGTTGCCGGAAGCGGTAATCAAGCTTCGGCAAGGCTTCGGACGGCTAATACGGACCGCCACCGATTCAGGGATGGTGGTGATCCTCGATCCGCGGATCCTTTCCAAAGCCTATGGGCCAACCTTTCTCGACGCCTTGCCCGAATGCCATGTGTCCCGGGTGGCTGCGAACCGATGGTCGAAGTTCTGAGCCGGTGGGTGTCGCGGTGTGAGGGAAGGCTGAGCCAGCTCAGGCGGCTGGGAAAAATTTTTTACGGGGGTGACCAAAGGTGTCATCGGACCGCCGCAAGATGGGTGTAACAACGATTCACCCATGTTTTTGCGGAGTTTCCTCAGATGTCGACCGTCCTCACCAGTCCCCTGACGCAGTTGACTTTTACTTGGCCCGAGTTGGATAACAGCCCGGCGGTCGCCACGCGGTCGACGCCGGTGATTCGGGTTCCGGCCCCGGCCACACGTGTGGTCCCGTCGGCGAATCCCCCGAGCGTGTTGGCTGCGGCTTCCGAAACAGGCTGGACTTCCGCCGCGAGCCCCGTGGTTCGCGAAGAGAAACGTTTGGGAAAGACTTCGCATAT
Source organism: Pirellulaceae bacterium (assembly GCA_044371435.1). Classification (GTDB taxonomy): domain Bacteria; phylum Planctomycetota; class Planctomycetia; order Pirellulales; family Pirellulaceae; genus JAIYDQ01. The sequence continues at coordinate 8,561 of JBILTQ010000086.1, forward strand.
CAGCGACTTGTTGCTGGTCGTGTTGGATCGTTACGGAATCAACCCCGATGAATTCATGAAGGGGCTGGATTGAAGCCTCTCGGGGTTGGCTTTCGCCAGCGGCCAGGATATTCGCCCGTGGCCAGCAGGATGGGTGCCCTCCCGAAGCTCGGCCGCAAACGCCGGTCGCCCGAGCAACCATGCCAGCGGGTCCGACCGAACCTGGGCGGGTTGGCGGCCACATCTCCTTGATCCACGCGGTCATGCGTAGAGATCCAAGGCTCCGGCGCGTGGGCCGAGCCTGCGAGCCGGACAGCGCGGGGATGGCGTTTGATTAGAATAGGACGGTTTCGCTCGCCAGTAACCAGCCTAAGGAAATGCGATGTCGATTTATGGAACAGGTTTGTTAGCCGGATGTTTATTGATCGGAGTCGGCTTGGGGAACGGGCTCGGAAGAATGCTGGGTGTCCAGGCGGACATCGGTGGGGTCGGTTTTGCGATGCTCTTGTTGCTGGTTATCAGCGGCTGGTTGCAGCGCAAGGGGTGGTGGAAACCACCCACCGAAGCAGGGATCCATTTTTGGGGCTCGATGTACATTCCGATCGTGGTGGCGATGGCGGCCAGCCAGAACGTCGCCGCCGCTTGGAGCGGTGGGATGGTGGCTTTCCTGGCCGGTTCCCTCGCCGTATTGCTCGGGTTTGTCAGCGTTGCCTGGTTGGGGCGTTACGGGCGGGGTAGTTCGGTGGCGGAGGAACGCTGATGTTGGTCGATGCCATCTCTAGCGTGCTGGTAAAGTATTCGTTGCTAACCGCCTTTGTGCTGGTGGCGGCGATCGTCTGGATTTCCTCTTGGGCGGCTCGGTGGACGAAGGGGCGGATCCATGGTTCCGCGATCGCCATCTTTATCGCCTTGGGCTTGGCGGGCGTCGGCGGCCTGGCGACTGGCGGCCAGCAAGGTGTAGCCGATTATCCGCTGTTGGCCGGGGTTGCTTTGCTCGGCGGAGCGATGCTTCGCGACCTGGCGATCGTCGCCACGGCGATGGGGGTGAGTATGGATGAATTTCGGCGGGGGGGATGGGTGGGGATGCTATCGCTGGGGATCGGGTTGGTGCTTTCCTTCGTCATCGGCGGGAGCTGTGCCTATCTCTGCGGTTATCGCGACCCGGTGGCTATCACCACCATCGCGGCTGGGGCTGCCACCTACATTGTTGGGCCGGTGACGGGGACTGCGATCGGTGCCACTTCCGAATGGATTGCGCTGAGCGTCGCCACCGGTTTGGTGAAAGCCATCCTGGTCATGGTCTTGACCCCTTTCGCCGCTCGTTGGGTAGGTTTGGACAATCCGCGGTCAGCGATGATTTTCGGCGGGGTGATGGGAACCAACAGCGGCGTGATGGCGGGCCTGGCGGCGACCGATCCCAAGCTGGTACCTTACGGTGCGATGACCGCCACGTTTTATACGGGCCTGGGGTGTTTGTTGGGGCCCTCCCTCTTTTTTCTCGGGGTGCGTTCCCTGGTCGCGGTGTTCGATCCGTCCTGGTCAGGCGGACCTTGATGGGCGATGATGGTCGGTTCGACGAGCTCCAGAGCATAGGCCGTCGGCTGGTTGCTGTCGGAGGCGCAGGTCGAAGAAGGGCTGCGAGCCCACTGATTTTTTCTTAGATTCGTTGCTCCATCCATCGCCATGAAGACCACCATGAATCGACCCCCGCTGGTTCAACGCGCCCTGATGCATGCAGACTCGGTGGCTCTCCGGACGCCGGAAGGTGAGACCAGCTATCGCCGACTCCTCGAGCGTTCGCAGGCCTTGGCCAAGGGGTTGCTCGACGGTTCCGTGACGGGGGTCCAGGCTTTGATGGACGGGACGGTCGCGGACGCGAGTCCAGCCCTGACGACGCGCGACCTCGCGGAGAAGGTGGTGGCGGTGCTGCTCCCTCCAGGCGAGGATTATGTCGTTGCCCAATGGGCGGTTTGGCAGGCTGGTGGGATCCACCTGCCGTTGTGCCTGTCGGCGACCGAAGAGGAATGGGAGTATGCCTTGTTGGATTCCGGGGCGCGGATCGTCATCACCGGGGAAGGCTGTCGGCCGGCCGTTGCGCCGTTGCTCGCGCGGCTGGGGGTAATGCTTTGGCTTATCGAGATACCACCGGCCGAGTCCCACCTCTCCTTGCCGGAGGTCCTGCCGCAGCGTCGGGCGATGATGCTTTACACTTCGGGTACGACCAGCAAGCCGAAAGGGGTGGTCACGACGCACGCCAACATTCAGGCGCAGATCGAAAGCCTGATCGAAGCCTGGGAATGGACCGCGGCCGATCGTATCCCTCTTTTCCTTCCCTTGCACCATATCCACGGCATCATCAACGTGTTGTCCTGTGCCCTGTGGTGTGGTGCTGGAGTGGAGATCTTCCCGAGATTTGCCGCGGCAGCGATTCTGCAGCGGGTCGTGGAAGACGCGTATACGGTGTTCATGGCCGTTCCGACCATCTACGTCAAGTTGCTAGAGGCTTTGCAGGCGATGCCGGAGGCGGAGCGTTCGCGAGCGACTGCGGCTTTTGGTCGAATGCGGTTGATGGTTTCCGGTTCGGCTGCCTTGCCAGCCAGCCTTCACGAAAGTTGGTTCCAGTCTACCGGGCAAAGGCTGCTCGAACGCTATGGGATGACCGAGATCGGGATGGCCCTGTCCAACCCTTATGGTGGTGAACGCCGCCCGGGCTATGTCGGCTTGCCGCTACCCGGGGTCGAAGTTCGCTTGAAGGGAGACCATGGTGAGGTCGTGGCGGGCCCCGACTCGCCGGGGGAAATCCAAGTCCGTGGAGCGGGTGTCTTTCGGGAGTACTGGAACCAACCGGAGATGACCACCGCCTCGTTCGATGATGGCTGGTTTGGTACCGGCGATATCGCGGTCGTCGAGTCGGGATACTATCGGATTCTGGGGCGAAAGTCGGTCGATATCATCAAAAGCGGTGGCTACAAACTCTCGGCCCTCGAGATCGAAGCTGTCCTGCTGGAAAATCCCGATATCCGCGAGTGCGCGGTGATCGGTTTGCCCGACGAGACTTGGGGCGAAGCCGTCACGGCGGTGGTCTCGCTGGCCAAGCCCACCGCCTCGCTCGATCTGGAAGGACTCCGCGGTTGGTGCAAGCATCGCCTTTCGGTTTACAAAGTCCCCCAGCGTTTGTTCGTTGTCGGAGAGTTGCCGCGGAACGCGATGGGTAAAGTGACCAAGCCGCTTGTGCGGGAGTGGGTGACTCGTCAGCCTCCAGGCTGATGGTCTTTAATCCCCCACCCCGACATCTTGGTGGACCGCCGACACGATCAAGGCGCGTTCAGCCGTATCATGTGCGCGGTAGGCCAGCGCCAAGGCCTGGAATTGGGCGACCAGGCTTTGCATAGCGTCGGCCGACGGTCGGCGTTCCGCGGCGGCTTGATCGGCCAGGTCGCGGGCCCACACAAAAAGTCCAGGATGCTGGCCTTTCAAGCGGGCGGCCTGTGCATGAAGATGCGGTGTCGCCTCAAGCACATCCTCGAAATAGCCATAGGCTTCTTCCAAGGCAAAGTGTAAAGCTAATTGATCGCAAAGCGCGAAAAGCTCGTCGACCCAGGCCTGATAATGACGAGCAAGCCAAATGCTCTCCGTCGCCATCGCCTGTAGGCGGCGCCAATGCTCGTCTAGTTGGCGATGGTCCTCCTTGATCTCTTGCAGGAAGGCGGCATTGATTCCGTATTTGGGAGCACGCTTCGCACCAGTCATTGCAGATTCCTCCATCGACAAGTGTTCGGTCGGTTGCCGAGGGAATCGTACCACCCGAGTTGCTGTGGTCGGGCCGACGGCGGAGAGGACCGAGTCATTTCCTGCTTGAGTAACGAAGCAGCGATGATCGCTGCCTGGACTTCAATGTAGAGGATAACCGTGGGCCAAGCAAAGAAGTTTCTCCCGTTGGCGGTCTATCGCACCGGCTCTCTCCAGGGGACGGGCTGTCTCCAGGGCACAGATGGACAAACGGGTGACGGCTCATTCCTTCCGCGAACGGCGATTGGTATCGCTGCGATCGCCGAGTCCGTAAAGCACCTTCATATTATCCATCATCCGCGGGATATAGCCGTCATAACGACCATCGGGGGATTTTCCTTTGACCGACATAGTCTGGATCTGCTCGAAGATCGGTTTGGCAGGTTTGCCGATGGCTTCGATCGCGTTGAGCGCGGCCATGGAAACCAACACCCCGTTTTTCTCGGGTGGGGCCAAACTCACCAAGGCATCGCGACTCGATACGGCCTCCTCGTCGCTACCATACTGCAGGACGGTTTGGGCGGCGACGATTCGGACGTAGGGGGAGGGGTCGGCGACGGCTTTGGCCAAGGCCCCCTTGCCGGCGCTGAATGCGACCGCTCCGCGGATGAGGAAACCCATGGCCCCCCAATAGCGGACAGCGCTATCAGGATCCTGAAGGAAGGTCAGTAAAGGTTGCGCATCGGTGGCGTCGCTGGCGGCGTATTCGGCCGCTTCCAAAACCCGAACCAGTGGATAACGCTGTTCATCCCGAGCCATATCGTAGGGGCTTCCCTCACCGGATCGCTCCAGCATCTCTCCTTCGGGAAGGAAACCAACGTCGCGGGTGGCGAGGATTTGCTGGCGGTTGGCCTGACGCATGCGTTCCATGATTTCGGCATAATCCGCCAACTTGGCCAGATTCTTGACTTCATCCTGATCGAAACGCAAATCATAAAGTTCCTCGACAGCTTTGGGGGTTTCCCAGAAAACCGATTGGTCGGGAGTCGTCTCACCGCGATCGTACAGCTCTTTCCAAAGGCGGGTGGTCGGGGTTTGGAACTGATAATCGACATGCTGGGCTTGGGAGACATGCGGGAAGTAATTCCGCAGGTAGACGTAACGGCCATCGGTGACACTCCGCACCAGGTCGTAACGTTCGTCCATCCGACCGCGCTGGCCGAACAGGTAGGCCGGCGGTTCGCTCTGGAAAGGTCCAGCAAAGGCGTTCCCTTGCATCAAGGCCGGCTTGTCGATGCCGACGACGCTCAACAAGGTCGGGGCCAGGTCGACAAAATTGACGAGGCGATCCGACTTAGTACCGGCTTCATACTCGGCAGGCGCCAGGTGTTGCCATTTCTTGGGGAAATGGACAACCAGCGGAACGTGGAGCCCCGAGTTGCAGGGCCAGCGTTTGCTCCGCGGCATGCCGCTACCGTGGTCACCGAAATAAAAGATGATCGTTTCTTCCCACAAGCCGTCATCGACCAGTTGCTGGATGATCTTCCCCGCATCGGCGTCGGCTTCAGATACCTTGTCATAGTACTGAGCCCAATCCAAACGGACCTCAGGGGTATCCGGGTGGTAGTACGGGACACGGACTCGCCCCGGATCCATGATGAACGAGTGTGGTCGCGTGCGGATTTGGCTTTCATGACTCTTGGTGGAATTGAAGATGGCGAAGAAAGGTTGGTCCGCTTGGCGATTTCGCCAATGCGCCCGACTGCTGGAGTCATCCCAAAGCTTGGCCGGCTTGGCGAGGTTATAGTCCTCTTTCGAATTGTTGGTGCAGTAGTAGCCGAGTTCCCGAAGGTATTCGGGATACATCCGGGCCCCCCGCGGCATTGGGACCATCGAACGCATATGAATGCCGCCGGAACTCGAAGGATAGATTCCGCTGATGATGGCGGTCCGAGCCGGGGCGCAGACCGGAGCGCACGACCAGACGCGGTTGAAGATCATCCCCTTGGCAGCCAAGGCATCGATGTTGGGAGTCCGCGCATTCAAATCACCGTAGCAGCCCATCTGCGGGCCGTGATCTTCACTGGTCAGCCACAGGATATTCGGGCGGTCGGCCGCCACGACCCCGGGCTGGCTAACGCTGAAGAAGGCCGAGACCGCGACGACCATCAGCCACGCGCTTGCCAGGGAACGATGATTCGTCAGCCCGCGGTGGCTGGGCGGGACAGCGACCGAGATCCGCTGGATGAAGGCGTGCAGCCTGTTTCGACAAAGAGTTGGCAACATAAGGGTTCTTTCCGAGGTCCTGAGGCAAAACCGTGATCGAGAACCAGCTATCACTTACCTGGTCTCCTGCCATGCCTACCCCGCGGTTGCTTAGGCCGGTGGGTAGTACCCGCTTTCGAGGAGCCGACTATTGTAAAGGATGGTGTCGCCAACGGAAGCAGAGGCTGGGAGTGAACGCGGTGACGTCCGTGGTGATCGGCGTTTACCAATCGACCCGTGTCAGGTGGCTGACTAACGCCGTCGGGCGAAGAGAGATGCAAAGTGGTTCATGAAATGGAATTCATGAAATATATTTCATATAACGAACGCCTGGGCGAGCCTGGCATCCTCCCCTCGCCTCGGAAGCTTGGTGGAAGTTCACTTGCCCAGGCGGCTCAACCCCGGAGCCTCAATCCCACCACCATTGATTGCTTGCCAGGCTTGACGGGGCAGAGGCTTGAAGCTGGGTCTCCGACAGCTGCGAATCGATCTCCGACGAATCATTTTGGGCCAGCTTCCGCGCCGAGATGTGAATCCCGCCGCCGATGGGGGTCATCAACCGCGAGCCGCGCCAGATGGCGTTGACGGCTGTTTCGACCTGGCGGGGGGCTTGCCCAATTTCGACGGCGAAGCGATTTTCGTCGCGGAAGATCCCCAGATCCCAACCCGATTTGGCGTAGAGCTCCTGGGCTTGGATGAAGGCCGCGCAGACGCTGATATCAAACAGGTTGCGCATCTCGTAAAAGACGGGGGTGACCTCGGCCAGCTTCTCGAATTTCTGAGTAAATTCCTGGGTGAAGCCGCGGCTGGCGGGATCCGCCGGCTGGGCGGTTTTGCTGCGGATCCCGGCGCGGTCAACCCGCTCATGCTCACCGACCAGCTTGACCCCGCGCCCTTCCAGCTTCAAGACCGAGGCGTCGGGGCTGACCTTGACGCCACTGTAGTCGGCAGTGAAGAACCAGCGCTGCATCGAGTTGGTCGATCCGCTGTTCGGATTGGCCCGAGCCACCCAGCTTTGGAGTGGGATCGCGGGTACTTCCAAACCGATCCCGATCAGCTTCATCCGATAATCGGCCTCCACCAGGGTAGCGGCGAACCGCGTCGAGGCGGGAACGCCATGCAGCGAGACAGTCTGCATCCCCAGCGATTCTTTCATCCCCAACGCCAGGCGACGAACGTCCGAGCGGGGCGAGATACTTCCCCCTAGACTGCTGAAGTATTTTTGAAAACGTTGCAGCCCTTCTTGGGTCGGATCGATGGAGCAGCTGATGAAATCGGTCTTGCTTCCATCGGGCCCAAAAGCTCGGAGGGCGACGACGACATCATCTAACCGCAGCGTCGGACGTCCGCTGATCAACCCCACGCGACGACCATCCGGGCTCTCGATCGTCTCTTCGGCCGGTCCAGCCAAGACGATATCCTTGGAACCCGGCAGGTAGATGACGTACTCGACGCGGGTCATCCCCGCCAGCGTGGCTTCTTCCAGGCTGATATCTTCACCGCCTGATAAACGTTGTTGGAGGGCTTGTTCCAATCGCTGCAGCGATACTTTTCGCATCGGGCTCGACTGGATCGACTTTCCCCCGCGTTTCTGGATAGCTGCCTGGCGCTGCATCAACGCCAGCCGCGGATCGGTCTGGCGTACCCGCAGCACCCCATCGGCATCGATATCGATACCGGCCACCCCGCCACCATTATTGTTGTTGTTATTGTTGTTGTTGGCCTGAGCCCAAAGCGTGGAAGGTTGGGCAAGCAGGGACAAGCTCACACCCAGAAGGAGTAGCCAGCTTGGAGACGACGGGGCTTGGTGGACCATGAAGGGGCCTTTTACGAGCAGCAGACGCCAACGATAAGAACGGTCGATAATCATAGAAGAATAGTCCGGGTACCCTGGCCTTGCAACAATTTGGCGGGAGCGGGTGGGCTGGGAAGCCTGGGGGAAGGTCGGTCGGCCACCGCGTAACCGGAACTTTCGGAGTTTTCCGCAGAATTCCTCAAGTTGCCTTGACCGCTCACCGGCCTGGGCACTATTTCCTCCCGCATGCGTGTGCCCTTTGCGACAGTTAGGATCCTCCTCGCGTGCTGCGGCCTGGCGTTTCTGATGGCGACGCTAGCCCCTCCGTTATCCGGGCAGCAGGTCCGCTTCCCTACCTACCCGCCGGCACCCGCCAACCCGTGGAATCCGCCCCTAGCCGCCACCACCGCGCCGATGTTCCCCCCGACCAACGCGATGGCTCCTTGGCCGAGCACCATTCCCGGTAGCACCATTCCCGGTAGCACCATTCCCGGTAGCACCATTCCCAGCGTCAGCGTTGCTCCTCCCAGCACGTTCAGTCCAACCGCGGTGCCATCGACGACAACCTCCCTTCCCTCGAGTTCGATGGGGGTTCCCACTTCCACCTATGGGAGCGTTATCCGCCCCAACAGTTCCCCTTTCTTGCCGCCGACGACCGGCGGGATG
>JBILTQ010000391.1:0-5145 GCA_044371435.1 Pirellulaceae bacterium
AACCCACGAATCGGAACCACCACTTTCTGGAAATGGTAGGGAGCGCCGACCTGGATTTCACGAAGGCTCAACGGCCCGACCACGACCTGCTCGATCGAGGCGTTGGCCAACACCTTTTGGGTGAGTCGTTCCAGGTCCAACGAGGCGATATCGCTGATCCAGTACTTGCGAATGGTGCGGACTGCTTCCACATTTAGATTCAAATCACGCAAGGCTTGCAGAGTGCTATTGGCGGTCGGATCCATCACTCCCGGCTTGCGAAAGACTTGCAGCACCGTTTCGGCAGGGGCGTCCGGGCAGGGAGGCAGTTGCAGTTCGGCGTCGCCAACCGGGGCCAGCCGGAAGGTTTCCGTCACCGAATCAACCAACAACCGCCGAGCTGCCAGCATCGCTTGGTCGTGGTCCAGTTCGCCTTGGATCAGGTACCCGTGGGCAGCTCGGACACGCAGCGAAGAGGTGAGGCCCAAGGTTCGGGCGTCGTTGACCACCTGCTGACCCATCAAATCGGGCTGACCTTCAGCCGGATGAATGTTGATTTCCCACAGAGTCACGAATATGTTTTCCCGCATTCAAGAGCTGTTCGACACGTGCGAAATCGCTGGCCTCCAAGGCCTCGATCCAGTCCTGCGAAATTGTGGCAAAGTTCTTCAAGGCGCGTAGGGCAGGCGCTTGGTTTTCTTCAAGGATCTGCCGCCACAATTCGGGCGATCCCCCAGCGATCCGCGTGGAATCCAACCATCCGCTCCCGACCAATGTCAGCATGGCTGGAGGGGTGCTGGCGGCCAGAATCGAAGCCACCACATGCGGCAGGTGACTGGTGGCAGCCATCGCTTCGTCATGGCCTTCCGGCGTCAAGCGGACGATGCGCATACCCAGAGCTTCCCAGAAACGGGAGACGTTACCCACGAGGGTTGGCTCGACAAGCTGAGGGGTAATCAGGCACAGTTTACCATCGAAGAGACTGGCTGAAGCCGAAACCACCCCGCTCCTATCGCTTCCAGCCAAGGGGTGGGAGCCAACAAATCGCTCAGCAAATGGGGTCTGCCGCATCTGCTCAACCAGCGTCCGCTTGGTGCTCCCGACGTCGGTCAGGATAGCGGTTGGCAAGGCGTGTTTGGCCGCCTGGCACAAGACCTCCGCGATCTGTTGAACCGGAGTGCAGGCCACGATTAACTCAGCCCCCGCGGCTGCCTCATCGATTCTTCCCGAACCGCGATGGATGGCTTTGAGAGACTTAGCTAACTCTAGCTTGCCCTGATCACGACCGAACCCGACTACCTCCTCCGCCAACCGATCGCGGATCAATCGCATCCCGATCGATCCGCCGAGCAAACCTACCCCGAGGATACAGACCCGTCGCCAAGCCATCACTCAGGTGGACTCCTCTATTCGAGTCGGTCATTTTGGTCGCAGTTACGACTCGCTGCTCTCGCCAGCAAACTCAGGCTTGACCGCCTTCTCTGCCTTGACTCGCTCATGGTTGCCAACGAGTTCCAGCATCGCCCGCTTGCCGTTATCCCCAAGCCGTGGGGTAGCCAACTTAAGGATGCGGGTGTAACCACCAGGGCGTTCGGCGTAACGCGGTGCAATCGTCGAAAAGAGGATCCTCACCGCTTGCTTGTCGCGAATCATCGCTAGGACGCGCCGGCGAGCATGAACGGCGGGCGACCTTGCGTCCGCCCACTTCTTCCAGGTCTCACTCTGCCTCCAGGTTTTCCAGGCATCCGTGTTGCGATCTGCCGTGGTGCTGAACTCTTCCGCGGCTTTCTCTGCTAGCAACGCTTTCTTGGCGATGGTGATACACTTCTCCACCATCGGGCGGATTTCCTTGGCCTTCTCGAGCGTCGTTACGATCCGCCCCTTGACTTTGGGTGGGTTAGGATCGAGTTCCGATGTCTCGCGCTCGGTCAAAAACAAAGCGCTGGTAAGATTGGCAAAAAGGGCTCGACGATGCGCTGGCGAACGACCAAGCACGCGTCCTCGTCTTCGGTGTCTCATTTTTTAGATCCAGTCAACCAATGAAAATGCAAACGTGTTCCGTAGGGCTCGCAAGGATGGGCTCAGCGAATCGCTGCACTCGATGCGACCCGCATCCCGAGGTGCATGCCCAACGCCTGAAGTTTCTCGCGGACCTCGGAAAGGGTCGTTTCTCCGAAATTTCTTACCTCGAGCAGTTGATCCTCGGTACGCAACACCAAATCGCGAACCGTCCGGATACCTTCGGCTTCCAGGCAGTTGTTAGCGCGAACCGAAAGCTTCAATTCGATGATCGCCATGTTCAAACGCGCTTCCATCTGGGCTTCCGGCGAACCGGGACCACCGCGCGAAGTCGCGAAGATCTGCTTACCCAACTCGGCGTATTGCACGAAGGGATTGAGGTGCTTTCGCAGGATCTTGGCCGATTCGACCATTGCCATTTCCGGACCTACCGATCCGTCGGTCCAAACCTCGATGATCAGTCGGTCGTAGTTGGTTTTCTGCCCAACCCGAGTCTCTTCAACATCGTAACGAACGCGAGTCACCGGGGAATACAAGGCATCGACCGGAATGATTCCGATCTCATGATCGCCAGTGCTGTGCTCGCTAGCCGGCACATATCCCCGACCGTTCTCAACCACCATCTCCATCATGAAGGGGACGTCGGAGGTCAGTTCGGCCAATACCAGATCCTTGTTGATGATCTCTACGTCGGCATCGGTCTCGATATCGGCTCCCGTAATCTTGCCCGCCTTGGTTCGCTCAACGGTGATCACCCGCGTCGAATCGCTATGGTTCTTCACCACCAAGCATTTAACGTTCAAAACGATGTCGGTCACATCCTCTAGCACCCCCGGAATCGAGGAAAACTCGTGCTGCGCGCCCCGAATTTTGATCTGCGTCACCGCACTTCCTTCCAGGCTGGACAGCAACACCCGCCGCAGGCTATTACCGATCGTCGCTCCGTAACCACGCTCAAAAGGCTCGGCAATGAACTTGCCATAGGTCGGCGAGAGGGTCGACTTTTCAACATTGACAACGCTCGGAAGTTCCAAGCCACGCCAACGAACATGCATAAGAAAATCCCTCAGGAAAGAATGGCTAACCGCAATATTAAATTTGAAACCACAAGATCCAAGGCTCGACGACAGACCACTACACGCGTCGCCGCTTGCGAGGGCGACAACCATTGTGTGGGATCGGAGTAATGTCCTGGATCATTTTGACCGTGATGCCGGCCGACTGAAGGGCTGTGATCGCACTCTCACGACCCGAACCTGGCCCCTTCACCCGAACTTCCAACTCTTTGACCCCATACTTGGCGGCTTTCTCGGCCGCCTGCTGGGCAGCTACCTGGCCGGCGAACGGAGTGCTCTTGCGGCTTCCCTTGAAACCGCAAGTCCCACCGCTGGCCCAGCACAACGTATCCCCCCGCGTATCGGTAATGGTGACAGTGGTGTTGTTGAAGGTCGACTTGATGAACGCTATCCCGGAGGTCACATTGCGGCGAACCTTTCGCCGCTTATTGTTTCCAGAGGAAGTTCCCGAACCAGAAGACGTCGTTTTAGCCACTCTCTCAATGCCTCGAAAAATCGATAGTCTTTAATACGAAACCATGGAGGGTCGGAAGCCGCTCGCTACGAACTAGCCATCCCCGAACCCGGTTAGCCGGAAAATCACTCGGGAAATCCCAGCCAAAACCTAACTACTACTTGAGATCTTTCACACCCTTCTTGCCGGCGACCGTCTTCCGCGGTCCCTTTCGCGTCCGGGCATTCGTCCGAGTCCGCTGGCCGCGCACCGGCAAGCCCGACTTGTGCCGCAAGCCGCGATAGCACTTGATTTCACGCAATCGGTGGACATTTTGGCCGATCTGTCGACGCAGCGGACCCTCGACCGTGTAGTCACGCTCGGCTAGCGAAGCCAAACGGCTGAGTTCGTCCTCGTCCAAATCGCGGGCTCGCTTGGTCGGATCGATCTGGGTCTTAAGACACAGTTCGCGAGCCGTGTAGGGACCGATACCGTAAAGGTAGGTCAGCGACACGACAACTTGCTTATCATTGGGGATATCAACCCCCAGCAAACGCGGCATCTAGCCGTCTCCTAAATTCACAAACCGTTGTTCAACAAGGACTTAAGCAGCCACATCGCAACTTAGTTGACTTGTTTAGCTCTCATGCAAAGCCCAACAGTGTACCCGCAGGGAGGCAAATCCCGCAAGGCGTGTTCCAAACTCGGAGGCAACTTTTGTTTTCCAGCTAGCCCGATGACAAAATCGGCGGCTTCGGGTAGCGTAAGGAGGAAGTGAGGGGTGTTGGCCTGTCGATTTTCGCCCGCATCCGCGCTGTTTTCCCAGCTCCTGTTTTCCGGGTTTCTTTTCCCGGGGGTCTGTTTTTCCAGGGTACGATTTCACCGATGACCGCTTCCAACCTCGATCAAGATCGCGACGAAATTTTTCGTTTGACCCAGAAGTTGCTGATGGCCGCCACCAGCGGAGACTGGGAAACCTACTCCAAGCTCTGCGATCCGTCGTTGACCGCTTTTGAGCCTGAGGCGTCGGGGAATCTAGTGGATGGGCTAGCTTTTCATCATTACTACTTCAAGCTCCCCAACGACGACAAATCGCCGATCCAATCGACGATTGTCGCTCCGCATATCCGGATGATGGGCGACGTCGCGATCATCGCCTTCGTGCGGTTGACGCAGAAGCTTGACGCCAACCGTCGGCCGTTGACGGTAGCGATGGAGGAGACGCGTGTGTGGCAGCGGACGGCCAGCGGTTGGAAGCACGTCCATTTTCATCGTTCCCCTACCGGTCGTTAGTCGCGAGGTGAAGGGTTGCAACTTCCTTTGGGCCTGACGGCTATGCCAAGGTGCAGGCCCAAGGGTGAGCGGCTCCTGCTGGCGGTTGGTCGATTTCCACGATCGGCGTCACAGTGGAGGTCGCCGCTCGATAAGACGGCGGATCGGGTTCGCCTTGGGCCAGCTTACCCATGGCTTACTCGCCGAGGGGCCGTGATCCGGGGAGTCGGCCGCGGTTGCCGCAGGTTGCCGCGGGCTTGGCATGTTCGAGCACCAGTTTACCATCGAGCCATCGCCCATCGTTTCCGTTTGATCGCGAGCTATCCATGATCATGTTTTTCGTGCTGCCCCGGCCTGCATTGCCTT
>JBILTQ010000392.1:0-5136 GCA_044371435.1 Pirellulaceae bacterium
TTATGATTAGGGCTGCACACGTCCTACAATGCAACGTACAAAGGGAAGCAAGATCGCGAGGTCAAGCAAATCCCAAAAAGCGTTGCTCAGTTCGGATTGCAGGCTGCAACTCGCCTGCATGAAGCTGGAATCGCTAGTAATCGCGGGTCAGCATACCGCGGTGAATGTGTTCCTGAGCCTTGTACACACCGCCCGTCAAGCCACGAAAGTCGGAAGTGCCCGAAGTCAGTGAGTTAACCGCAAGGAGACAGCTGCCGAAGGCAAGTTCGATGATTGGGACTAAGTCGTAACAAGGTAGCCGTAGGGGAACCTGCGGCTGGATCACCTCCTTTCTAAGGATAATGCGAGTTCGATGGTGACATCGGCTCGGTTACCGTGAGGCACGACTTACTCAGGCTAAACATCAGGTCATCTCGCAACCGGCTCAATCGCGGTTGTCAGGATTTTTTATAGAAGGCCCGGCGTCTGTTACAGACGCCGGGTTTTTTTACGTACTCAGCGGAAATCTCTGGGGGCTTCCGAATCCAGGTGTTCTTGGTTGAGCGGCTGCGGCTGGTTTATCAAGGGATGCAGCGTGGCTGGCAGTGCTCTTTTCGGTTCGGGCGGAGAGCCGTACCGCTCGCGTTTTCAAGGGCGATCGAGGTTGGGTTCCCAGCTTTCCATCGCCAAGCTGGCGGCTCCGAGGCAGCCAGCGTCATCACCCATACTCGAGGGGAGGAGTTGGAAAGGATTGGCCTCGAGACCCGGCATGAGCTTCACCACCTGCTGGTGGACGGCTTCGCAGAATTCCATGCCTAGTCCGGTGAGAGGGCCATGGAGAAAATAGCACTGGGTATCCAAGAGCAATTGGAGAAGGCCGACTACCCTCGCGAATTGCTCGACAATCCGCGACCAGTCAGGCAGGCGTGACGCGTTAGGTCGCAGGCTTGCGAAAGCCTGAAACAAGTCGGTCGGGAGTGGAGCGTTGGGCAACGCCTGGAGCGCGCGCCAGATACTGGGGGCGGAGAGCGCATTTTGCATTTCTCCCCCGGGTTGATCGAAGGGCCAATCCCAGCGTCCGATCTCACCAGCTGCGTGGTTGACGCCGTGGACCAAGCGTCCGCTTTGAACGATGGCGACCCCAAAACCTATCCGCGGTCCTAGGATGACATAATTTTCCAAGGCTCGGCCTCCTCCAAACCAACGCTCGGCCAAGGCGATCGAACGCAGGTTGTTTTCCAGCTGGACGGGAACTGCATACTTGGCTTGGATTTCATGAACAATCGGTACCTTTCGCCAATCGTGAATGAAAGCATAGTGCACAGCCAAGCCAGCTTCCGGGTCGACGACCCCGGGGACGCCGAGCCCGATGGCTAGGAGTTTTCCTGGTCCATGGGGTTGTAAAGCCTCCAAGCTTCTTTCGATGGCAGCGATCACCGCTTTGCGGGAGACTTGAGGGGGAAGCGGGACGACTGTCGACGAGCGATGGTTTCCTGCGAAGTCGATGGCTACTGCCTGCAAACGTTCTGCATTGAACTCAATCCCTGCATACCAACCCGCCTCGGGACGGACCTGCAGTTGGCGTGTGGGGCGTCCCTTGGCTCCCTGGTCTAGTCCAGCTTCAACAAACCAGGCATCCTTCAGCAGTTGATCGACGTAAAGACCGATGGTTGACGGGGAGAGTTCCATTACTTTGGCCAGCGAGGTACGCGAATTGGCTCGTCGGCTGCGGACGTGAAGGATGGCTCGACCCAGCAGGGCCGTTTGCACGGCTGGTTTATTTCTCATGCTATCGGTAGGGTGTTCCTGGGAAACTCGATGGCGTCGCGGCGCACCGGTACTAATGTAATCGAAAGTCGGGGAGTCGGGGCTTGGGTAGGAAAGGGCTGGGGGCTCGCGGTGCAAATAGGAACAGCCTCCAATTTTCGCCGAACCCAATGGAAGCAGGCCTGAGCGACCCCGCGCGGCGGGGATCGGCGAGTAGGGGGCTTTCTCGATGAGGCGCGTCATCACCGCTACATTCGTTGCCAGCCGTCTCGGCGATGGGGGAATCGTACACTTTAACTCGATGGAGCTTGCGTCTGTCCGCAGCGACCCAGTTTCGGCGATCTATGGTTCCCATTGGGTGTTGTGTCCTGTGTCCGTCCGTCCGGTGAACCGAGGAGAAGGGTATGGCGAATTTCCTGCGGCTGAAACTAGGGATTTTCTGTCTGGCGATAGCTGCCTGCGGTGGAGTGCACGGACAATCATCGCCGAAGATCGTGGCGGTCGAGGAGGATTGGGAGGTGGTGCTGGCCACCCCCGATCCGTGGAGGGCTTCCCCTCAGTTCGTCACCTACATGAGCCCGACCGATTCGCTGGATGGCCAACATTTCAGCGTCGATTGGAACCATGTCCAACGGCCCGATGGGGCGGCGGGTGGTTTCCGTACGAAAGCTCTACGCGGTGATGAGTTGGTGATGGGGCGTTTCAGCCCCATCGGAGGAAATTTAGACCATGAAGGAGAAACCATTCGTTGGACACAGCGGATGATGCTCGAAAACGGGGTGCTTAGTTTCGACATTGTCGCGGGTACCAGCCATTCGTGGGGAGCCTTTGGCGGGGATAGCGTAAGGGTGACGATCCCTGCGCCTGCACTGGCTGACCTCAATCGCTACAGTCCCCACTCCTCGGTGGAGTGGTCTGGGATCGGTTACGCGGCTAATCGAATCCAACACTTCACCTTAGCCAACGTGCGCTTATTCATGGATGATGGCCAAGTCTTTTCCTTGGTGGTGCGAACCCAAGCGGAATAGTCGCTGGCGCCGCTTTCGTCATCAGGCACTCTCTCTTTCCCTCGCTCGTTCTCGGAAAGTCAAACTCATGGGCAAAATATCGTCATCTCTGCTTATCGATAATGGCCTGGACTACCGTCGACGATCTCGGCGGCGTCGCGGGGCCGCCATGTTGCTCGCGGTTTTCCTGATGGGCGTACTCATCAGTATGCTCGCCTTTTCCATCGATATCGGCTATCTGGCGGCCTCTAAGGCTGAGATGCGAAGGACGGCGGATGCCGCCGCCTTGGCTGGAGCCTGGCAACTCATCGATTCCGCGATCGCCGGAGATAATGCCTTGCAGGCCGAGGATTCGATGCACCAGGCTATCCGAACGGTGGCGGCGGTGAATCCGGTTTGCAACCAGGCCTTGGAATTGCAGACGGATTCCCCCCGAACAGATATCCAAGATGGCTACTTGGCCAGCCTGGCGGCCGCTGCTAGCCTCTCCTCCGATCCGAGGGATCCTTACCGGGCGGTGCGGGTTCGCATCCAGAAGACGGAAACCCTCAACGGGATGATCCCGTTCCATTTTGCGATGATTCTCGGCCATCTCGGGAAGGAGATAGAGGTCGAAGCCACGGCGGCTTTCGCTACGCAAATCCGTGGTTTCCAAGAACCGGCGACTTCGTCCACGGCGAAATTAGACTTGCTCCCTTTCGCCCTGGATCTGGAGACATGGCTGGAAGCGATCGAAGAAGGCGGGGAAGATGATAACCTTCGCTACAATCCGATCGAGGGAACGGTGAGCTACGGCAGCGATGGGATTCGCGAGGTCAACTTGTATCCCCAAGGTACCGGAGCGCCTGGCAATCGCGGGACCGTGGATATCGGTGGGCCCAACAACAGTACGGCCGATATTGCCCGTCAGATCGAACACGGGGTATCGGCCGAGGATCTGAACGAACTAGGGAAACCACTGCTGCTCGATGACGACGGCCAGCTATCGCTGCAGGGGGATACCGGGATTAGTGCCGGCGTCAAGGATGAATTGGCTTCCATCGTTGGCCAATGTCGTTTGATCCCCGTTTTCTCCTCGGTGACAGGCTTCGGCAATCGCGCCGAGTACCGGATTGTGCGCTGGGTCGGGGTCCGCATCATGCAAGTCAAGCTGACTGGGCCGATGAACGGAAAGAAGCTCATGGTTCAACCAGCCACCATGATCGTTCGGCATGCTGTTCCCGGAGATGGGAGTCGCGTCTGGAGCGATCATGTCTGTTCCCCTGTAGTCCTGGTGCAATAGCTAGCCAGTTGGTTCTCCTACGTAAAGGTAGCAAATATGTTTTATGGTCGATCCCGGACTCTTTGCCTGCGGCCTGCGGTTGTCGGACTGACTTACCCTCGGAGTTGTCGACAGCGATCGAGCGCGGTCGAGCGAGCGAGGCGAACCGGGGCGGCTCTGGTTGAATTCGCCTGCGTGGCCCCCATCATGATCCTCTTCACGATCGGCTTGATCGAGATGGGGCGGATGACCATGGTCAAGCAGTTGCTGACCAACATTTCTCGGGAGGGCTCACGTCTGGCGACCCTCCCAGGGGCATCGAGCGATGGGGTGCGTTCCCAGGTAGAAGCCCTGCTGAGCGGGTCGCATATCCGAGGAGCGACAGTGACTCTTTCGCCCGAACTCCTGAGCAGCGCTTCGGCGGGGAACCTGGTGACCGTCTCCATTGCGGTGGAGAGCGAAAAGGTAAGTTGGCTGCCGACCCCCATCTTTATGGCGGGAAAATCAATTTCGGCTGCGACCTCGATGCGTCGCGAAAGCCTGTGAGAGTAGTCAACGCAGCCAAGTACCGCCGTTCTATCGGTAACCCCGGGACGACTCGGGCTAGTTGCACTGCGCAGAGCTTGCCTACTCGGCCAACCAACCTTTGAGGGTCTGGATGTCGGTGGCGATCGCCTCCAGTCGTTGCGCTGCCAAGTCGGCTTTTCGATGATCCAAGTATTCCATATGCAAAGAGATCGGGATGGTCGGGTGATCGGCTCGGATTAGCTGAAAAAGCTGCTTGCCCTTCTGGCTGCGCCCCAAAGGGCCGTCGTCGATCTTGCCATTGGCGAAGACCGCATCCTTGGCGAAGATCGCCCCCACCTGGTCGCGCAGCCGAGCATAACCGGATCGCCAGGATTCAGTCGCCTCGATGGTGGCGTGTCGGATATCCAAAGCCACAGCGATCTGCGAAGGGGCGATCCCCTGCAGGACCTCCATCAAGTCCCAAAGGGGGGCACCGACATGAGCGGCTCCCGCATGATTTTGGTACAGCCCGGTCATCTTGAGTTGCTGGCAGACTTTGGCCAGGTCTTGAGCTTGTCGAGCAAAACCATCCAACTGCGGCAGGATGGGCTTGTA
>JBILTQ010000087.1:0-16948 GCA_044371435.1 Pirellulaceae bacterium
TGTGCTGGAGCGACTACTGATCGAATGGGCGGTGGATGGCGCGCTGGAGGTTGAAGGCAATGGTAACGTCATTGCCAACTGCGTCGTTCATGACACGAATCTCCATGGTCGGCATCCTGGACCGGCCATTAGCGTACAAGGTCGAGTCGAAAGACGGGGTGATGTCTCGCGTGATCCAAACATCATTCGTCGCTGTACCGTCTACAATGTTGGGGGAGTTGGCATCTATGCTCAAGGTGATGGACCAGCGATAGCGGAATTCAATCATATCTTCAATGCTGGACTGTACTGCGTCGATGTTTCGTCTTTATATGTGCCTGTTGGCAAAGAGATGGCGGGCACGAATGTTCACCATAATTGGCTGCATGACATCCGCGGCATCGGCTTTCGAGTCGATATTCAGGGGCGGGGTATTACCGTGCATCACAATTTGGTGTGGGATGTTGCGGTAGGATGCAAGCTGCAAGGTTACCAATTAGCAGCGTACAATAACACGGTACTGACCAACGATGCCAACGGAGGATTTGTCGTGGTTTTTGAGCCGGATGCTACGGCTGAGGAGATTGCGGGTTGGCGTATCCGGAATAACGTTGCTTATGCTTTTTTCGATCGGCTTTCGCTGCGTAACGATCCGCGAAAGTTGACTCGCGAATTCGTCAAGCCTTTGGCTTCCGTAGAGGGCTTGATCGACCATAACGTAATGTTCCAGGGAGGGAACGAACGGCAATTGTTCATGGATCTAGCAGGCCATGACTTTCGACCGAGGGTTGCAGGACCGCTGGCCGGTAAAGGTGTAGCTATTGACGGCATGAGGGATACCAATCCCAACAACTCACCGTCGATTGGTGCTCTAGAACCTGATGAAACTTCCTGGCAGGTTGGGGCAAACTGGATGGATTCCGGTCTTAAGGTTCCCTTATCGCCTGCTGAAGCTAGTGAACTGGCAAAACGACTTCGTCCAGCCTCGATCGTCATGGGGAAGCACGACCGCCGCTACGATGAGCAATGACCTATGGGAGGGTGGAAGCTGGCAAAACCACTACGGTGAGAGGTTGTCGTCAAGCCGCGATGCTTGTTGTGGAAGCGATCAGTGAGGATTTCACAAACAAGTTATCCAAGGCGAGTAGTCGGATGGTTGCGTGTTGGCTTGTGCTGGTTGCAAGTGCTTGCATAGTCTGAGTGCGAGTCCTTTTTCTTGGAATCAAATGCAGGCCAGAGGCGACGGGGGAAGTGAGTTCCGGTCTGCAACTGTCTATCGTCTATTTCGATACCGAAGCCGGGTTGGTGGTGGGGGAAGGCAGCATTGGGTGTCGATGGCAAGGTCAACGTGCGAGATAGATTGCCGCCGTAGATCAGCGATGCATAGGTCGCGATCGCTCTAGGTGATGGTACAACGCGATCGAATCCTGGGGCTCGCAGGGGTGAAAAACGAAAACGTAGGTAGCGTGGGATGGTTGATCGTTTTGCTCTCACGGCAAAGTCGAAGCCCTGACCGATCCATCCGTTCCCAGGATTAACGTTGGGGAACGGTTTCATGGTGACTTTTGGTTTGCGGAGCGACAGCGTACAATCTGGATGTAGGGTGATTGGACGGCGAGTAGAAAGTGATTTCGGTTGCTGGCAAGCGAGATTTCGAACCGGAGCGGAGAAGTCTTTGAGGATTTCTTTGGTCGGTTGTCACTGCCGCCCGGTGGTGATGCCTATCCTGTGGCATGAATTGCAGCGGATGAGAAGAACTATGTATGGCGTTCCCGCGGATCTTGATCTCTCTCATTTCCGAGACGCTACGTGCATTCAGGTTGCTATTGGCGAATTTCAGGTTCAGTTCCTATTCTATCCGACTGGCTCGATTTCAGTCGAAGGTCGTTGGGAGTTGCGTCGTCCGGACGGTCGAATCGTGGATCGGTCGAGGCCACTTGAGGACCGGGTAAGCTATCGAATCCATAGAATCCTTGGGCACTCGGTCCGCGAGTCTTTCGTGAGAGCACCGCAGTCGTTCGGCTTGCGATTCGAAAACGGATATGACCTGGAGATTTTTGACGACTCCGAGCAATTCGAGTCGTGTCAGCTTCTCCCCATGGGTATTATCATTTGAGCGACTCCCAGGTTCGCGTGGAATTTCGCGAGAACGATCGGCTAGTTACCGGTAGGCGATGAGGGTTGTCGACGGAAAGTTTGCCCATGGAAACCGGGGGAATGCAGTCGTTAGGTGAAGGAAGCTCAGGGGATGGATGACGCAGAGATTCGCTTATGGGTGGCTGCCATCGATTCAAAAGAGAGCGTCGCGCGCGATGCCGCTTGGGAAAGATTGCGAGGTCTGGAAGAACGAGTGCTTCCTTTCCTCCAAGAGTTCTTTCCTCGAGCCCGTCGATTCGAAGCTCGGCGGGATATCGCCTTCCGGTGTATCCGCTACGCCCGGGAAAGCGAGATTGCCTTCGAGATCGGCCTCGCGGCGATCCGTGACAAGTCAGCAGTCGTGAGGTACCGCGGTTGCTGTATCCTCGCGTATTCTCTGCGCGTCGAGGCCGTTCCCCCACTTCGCGTGTTGGAAAAACATGCGGATGCTCGCACGGTGGAGGACGCTCGTGCAGCGATCGATGCGATCGTCCACCGAAACCATCATTACTTCATCGACCGCGGACATTCTGGGCAGAGCTTTTGGGAAGTGCGACCAGGTGATCTCCCGTAAGCTTTCGCCTGACCAATTCAACGGCTGAGTTTGGGGTTTTGAGAGTTAGTTCTGTTCATAGAAGGTGACCACACGACGATGATTGGTGTACTTCTCGACGCGATTGTAGACGGACTGGCTGGGATTTTTGGACCAACCATCTTCAAGAGCCGTGTCGATCGATTGAGTCTTGTTTGGCAGTTCGTGGCGTTCGGCAGCACCACGGTTGGATGGGCCTGTGTTATGGTCGCTCTGATTGCCATGCTCCCATGGTTCAAAGAGGGTAGCAGTCAGCCGACGTCTTTTTGGTGGACAAGTTTTCTCGCGATTGGTTTAATCGCGGTGGCTTTCTTCGTTTGGGTGTTGGTAGCTCGGTTAGTACTGGGAGCTATTGAGTTTTTTACGGCTAATAAATCCAAGCGAGAGGAGCAAGAGAGTGGAGAGTAGGGCGTTTGGGTTAGCGGGGGGGCTGTAGGTAAGCCGCGGGTTTTGTGGGTGTTTGCGGCTTGCCCTTTGATTTTTCAATCACGGTCGAACCATTGGTGACAAGAGAAACTAAGAGTCACAGGTGTGCTTGAGCTATCGGCGGTTTCTACAGCAGGAAAATATTTCGAGATTATCCTGTTTCTTTTTTCGTCACAGCCAGATCAAAAACGGAGACGCTCTACCATTCTTCCGACCGGAACATCAAAAGGATGAAGGAACGGAGTTTTTGTGGTCAAGTACGGCAGGTGAGGGAAGGGGTAGTCCGACATGCTGTACCATGTGGTCGAAATCAATTCCATCGTCGCGTTGGTATTTCCCTGCTTTCGCGTGCGTAATACTCTCCCCAGAAAAGCGGACCACTATCCAAAGGGTCATCGAAGGGCCTCGCGCCACGATTGAACCACAACGATGGCAGGCTCCGTAATTAGCGAATGACTATCGTTTGCTGGTTTAGCTTTGTCCTGAGATTTCGCGGGGAGCATGCTGCTGATTGCTCTTCCTGGAAGCGTAGGATCGTTCGAAGCGCTCATGGCGTTGGCGGCGGAAATAAGGCAAAGATGCTATCGACGAAAATGGCCATGCCGCGCGAATCCGGATGGTTCATGGAGTTGACCATCAGGGTTGTCCAGTGCAATCCCTGCCGCCACAACCGGCCGTAGCGGAGCGAAGCATCGGCGAGCGCAATGTTATTTTCGGCAGCAAACCGGCGCACCATCTTCACGTAGGCACGCGGGTCTTCATCGCAGTCTCGCTCGATCCGGATTCCCGTGTGTGTGCTGTAGTGTGGGGTGAGGATAATCCACTCGGTTCCCATCGCCCGCAGGTCTTCAAGCACCTTGCGATATCGACCCTCCGTCTCGTTCACGTCGAGCGGGCAGTCATTGAGGAACTCGGAAATCACGAGGTCCGGCTTTTCCGCGAGGATCTTCTCGGCGTAGTTGTAGCTTTCGCCGAGAGCTGCCGTATAGAAAATAAGTGAGTTGGGACCGCTCCTCACCACCAGCTCAACCTTAGCCCTGGGGAATCGCTCCGCAAGTCGCTTCAGGAACTGTTGGTGCCACATGTCGCGACCGAGATACCCTCCCGTCACGCTGTCGCCCCAGACTAGGATTTTTATCGGACCACCCTCCGTGAGCCGGCGCAGAGTGCGGGGGAGGGCTCGTTCCGCAGGCGATGGCGGGGTTTGCATCGGCTCAGGATACGTTTCTTCGAGAACGGGGAACAGATTCCCATTCCCCAGTTGGGCGAGGCGTTCAGGCACATAGATATTGGCAAGGTGTTCCTCGTCTTTCTCCGCATCGGGTGGCAGGGGCGCGCCCTTGCGTGGCTTGCCGGGACGCAGTACTACCTCACCGCCGGATTTGTGGAACACGCCGTCAATCCTGCGTTCGTAGTAGCGGTAGCTGACGAGCACCGCCTCTCCATCGGCGATGCGTCCATTCGGCAACCGCCCGAGGCTGCCCGAGCTGTTGACGGCGAAATCCTTCCCGGCCGTGTAGTTCACCATCGGGGTCTTCGCCGAGCGTAGAGTCAAACTCGACATATCGAGCATCGCATTCCCCATAAAGAAAGGGTCGGTCAATCCTGCCAGCCTGACCATCTTCGGCGTCCCGGGATTCTTCGTCAGCCAGCCGGTCTTCTCTTCCGTCCACGGGTTGAGGCTCGCAATCCGCTCGTCGGTCACCGTCACCACGTTCGGGGGCTGGACCGCAAGCCGTGTCGGCTGGGGATTGCCCGGAAGAGCAACCTCGACTTCCCAGTCACCGACAATCCTTACCACTGCTGGAATGACTCCTTCAGTGGCGTGGCTGGTGGCACACTGCAGAACCTTTACCGCCGGCTGGAGCAGTACGGGTGCATTGGACGCGGATGGCACCAGCAACGGTGCAAGACATAAGGCGAGGCAAAACGCAACTTTGTTTTTCATGGTTTTCAGGGAGTGCATCATCAATCGCTATCGTCATAGCGAACGGTGAGAGCCAGTCGGCAAAGATCGATCTGGCTTCGATCATGTCATCGACGGCGAGACGCTGGATGCTGCCTTCCGAGGTAACGTCTCGACGTTATGCTAACGCGAGCTGCAAGCCTAAGTAGGTGACACGAATTTATCTTTGGGCCGCAAGCGGGTTTTCGAACCAGTAGAGACCCGACTTGCCGGGAGCGACGATATCAAGATCGCCATCGCGATCCATATCACCTACGGACATTTGTAGCCCAGTACCGGCTGAGCCTCGACGGAAATCCTTCAGCGCATCGCGTTGTTTCGCATCCAGCGGCGCGGCTGGTGCTGGTTCGCCGAGGTAAATCGTTTCTTTGTTCCACAGGGACCGCTTACGGTCAAACTTGTAGATGAACAGGCAGGGAGCGTCCGTGGCCCCTGGTTCACTTGCGTGTGCATAAACCCGCTTACCCGTTACAAATTCCATCTGTCCGTCCAGGTCAAAGTCGGCCAAGTTCAAGGAATGCACTTGGGAGAAGCTCATGTCAATCTCTTCTTGAGCCCAACTTATCTTTCCATTTTCGGAGCCGGTTTGCTTCATCCAGAAAAGACCAAAGTCGTGCCCCATTCCCCAAACCATGTCGTTATCTCCATCGCCATCGAAATCATGGACAAGAATCGGAATACTCGCCGCACCCAATTTCCAATCGGCCTGCAAAGCCCAAGCGTCTTCGCGATTCTGGGGTTGCTCATACCAGCCAGTCGGCGTGATGATATCCATCCGCCCGTCACCGTTAATGTCGCCATGGCCAATACCGTGACCGGCGCGGCTTGCCGATAGCTCGCGGCGTTTCCAAGTCACTTCGGGTTTCCTTGTCTGCAATTCGTAAAACACCACCCTGTTCCCAACGTTGGGCAGGAATACAGGTGTGCTATCGCGGTAGAGATCGACCAGGTAGCCGGTTTCCATCGACCCAGGCGTATCGATAAGGTGCTCCAACCAGGGATCCGTCGGATCTTTGGGGTGTTCTAGCCAAGCGATCTTTTTGCTGAAGTAGGCACAGGTCACGATATCGGTACGTCCATCTCCATTGACGTCTAGCGCCTGGTCAGCGAAGTCTTCATGATAATGGGGATTCGTCCCTCGGGGCACGTTACGGACCTGGTGGCGGGTCCAGTCGGGGGCCGCGTACCACGAGTCGCCGCTGAAGACATCTGTCCGGCCGTCGCCGTCGAAATCCGCCACCCCGGCGGCCTCAAAAGGCGATTGGTCGTTGATCGTATGTTTCTTCCAAGTGGACGTTTGGTCTTGGCCGAACGCGCAGTGGAAGGACAAATAGCAAAAAGCCGCTGCCAGGGGTCCGCATAAAATGTAGGAGTGATCGCGAAAGGATAGGTTCATCGACGTGACCTTGGTGGGAGGTTCGGGTAGGAGTGGAGAATGGTAACTCGAAGCGTTGGTCGATTCAAGGAAACGGTAAGCATTCATGGTAACCTTATCAAGGCTTTACCAATGTTGAGAAAACCTTGGGGGGTACCCAAGGCAGTTGTTGAGGGATTTCGGCGAAAGCGGCTACGAGGGTGGAAGGGCCTGAATCAACACCACTTTTGGGGCGATCAGACCACAGAGGGTCCCGGATCGTTCGCAACACAGCTAGATAGCGTCTGCTATCGCTGGGCGTTGGGTACTCACGAGTTTCTCGAAGATGCCAATCGCTGCCTTGCTCGCATCCTTCTTGAACGCGAGGCTGGATCGGGATGAACAGGAACGACGGCCACGTCGCCGAGCGTGCCGAGTACAACGATGGCAGCTAGCCGCAACTCAGCGTCATCGGCCTTGGTTAATCCACGGCTCAGCCACAACGCAGCCTTGTCTTCACGGCTTGCGAAGGCATGGAATTGCAGTGCCAGGCGACTCGGCTCGCACTTGCTGCAAGGATAAAACAGGGTGAAATGCCAGCCTTAACGGGCAGGTCGGTCGAGATAGGGAGTCTCTATTTCACCGCAAAAAATCCATCGCTAAAAAATCGCAGATCGGGAAAGCCTAGGTATCCGCCATCACGCCAATGAGGTTTGGCTTGCGAAGTGACTGCGAATCCATGGCCACGGCGGGAAGAGCGTAGGTGATGGCCGAAAGTATGGCTTTGAGAGGCAAGGTGTCGATACTCATGAATGTGAACAGGGATTGAACAGGTTGGCCAAAGGCTTTGGAGGTCGCTGGAGAGTCGCGTGACAGAGGATGATTGGTAAAGGGATCATTCCTCGGCAGTGGGCTCCGAGTGGAAATAAAAGCGAAACGCCTCGGGTTGATTGCTGAAACCGGCGGCGGGAGATTCTCTGGTGCTACCCATAGGCTGCATTGGCCAACGTTGTCCTTGGTGATGCCGCAACGGCAAGACCAGAACGCTGAGCTTGTCGGGACCCGATTCCGCCTGGACCGACGGCAACTCAAAAATGCCTGGTGTGGGATGCTCCCGGTCAATGGTTTGGTGGAGCGGATCCGGTTTCAGCTGGAATCGGCTAGCGGGTACTCGAGGTATCCGTCCCTTGCCGCCACACCTGCGTCGGAGGCGTCTCAGCCTCCTTGCGCAGCACGTTCAGCCTAGCACGCAGTTGGGCGAGCACGCTGTCATTCTCTGGCAAGGTGATAACATCGCGTTGTTCATGCGGATCTTCCTTTAGGTGGAAAAGCTGTTCCACTGGGGGCTCCTCCCCGGGAAAACGCATGAGTTTCCATTCCCGCGTGCGCAGCGCCTCGTTGGCAGGAATTCGTCCCTCGGCGGTCCAGCTGTGCTCGTAGTAGAAATCGTCGCGCCATGCGACGGGTGCTCCAGATAGCAGTGGCGTGAAATCGCGGCCCTGCATGGCTGCGGGAACTTTGCATCCAGCGAGCGAGAGGATCGTCGGCGCCAAGTCGATGTTTAGCACCAGCTGATCGCGACGGTTGCCACGATGGGCCGATGGCTGTCGCGGATCGTGCACGATGAGTGGTACGCGGATGGAAGAGTCATAGGGCAGCCATTTGCCGCGCAGGCCGTGATCGCCGATCATCATGCCATTGTCTGCGGTGAAGATGATCACGGTATTGTCCGCCAGCCCCAGCGCGGCGAGCAGTTGCCGCATCGAGCCGACTGCCGCATCCAGGGCAGAGACATTGCAGGCGTACTTGCGGGTCTCAGCGTCGAGTTTCTCAACATGAGAAACCAAATCCCTGCCCGGTTTGGACCCCATCGACTGGCGGATGAATTCCGGTAGCGATGCTGCCGCCTCCAGGTTCGCCGTGGCTGCCTTCGGCATGGTGACACCCTCATACTGCTTCAGTATGTCCGCCGGCGCATCGCCCCAAGGATCCTTCGGGCCGCGAAAGGAAATCGAAAGGTAAAAAGGCTTATTCGATTCACGGGCAGTCAGGAACTGCCTCGCCTTCATCGGGACGATCTGTGAATCTGTATGCAGCGGCTGCTTCATTCCTCGGTGGCCTGTGCGCGGCATCGAGCGATTCGGTGGGCAGGTGCATTGGATGTCCTCCTTGAGTGTGACGCCATCGCTCATGACGAAGGGACAGTTATGCTCGTGCCAGTGGTTGCCATGGAACCGGT
The DNA here is from genome assembly GCA_044371435.1 of Pirellulaceae bacterium. Classification (GTDB taxonomy): domain Bacteria; phylum Planctomycetota; class Planctomycetia; order Pirellulales; family Pirellulaceae; genus JAIYDQ01. The sequence goes on from JBILTQ010000087.1 coordinate 8,693, forward strand.
CGCCCCCCCAGTAATCAAAGAGCTGCACCCCTTTTTGAAATCCCGCTTCTCCCACCCCGATATCCCACTTGCCAATGTGACCCGTGTAATAACCAGCCTTGCGCAACAGCGCTGGAAGCGTATCCTCCCACGAGATCGGCGTATCCATCTTGACTAGATCGCCGATACCCCGACTGCGAGCAAATTGTCCAGTAATGATCGACGTACGGCTGACACTGCACACCGACGTAGTCACGAAGGCATTCCGAAAGAGGACACCCTCCGCCGCCAGCCGATCGATCGCTGGCGTACGCATCGCTTCATTTCCCATACAACCTAGCGTGTCCCAACGCTGGTCATCCGTTAGCAGGAAGATGATATTCGGCCTCTCTGCCACCTGATGATCCGCTGGCAGAGAAGTCAACGGTACAAGGATCAGAATGGTGGTGGCGAGGAAGATCGCTCTGGGGGAGGAGAATCTTGTTGCTTTCATAGCGCATTGTTCATCCTGAAATGGTCGCGAAGGCTCTTTCGATCTTTCGGCTGGATTGTGCGACAGGTACCCTCGCAGGAAGGGCGATATCTTGGCGTCGAGCATCGCCGTGGCTATGGGAGGCGGGGCGGTTGGCCGTGTATTCTTCCGATCCAACATAAAAGGCCGTTTGGGTTGTAGGATACAGCGTTTGAGGACAGGTAGCCACTTTTATTTTGCCAAGAGATCTTCCCTATGGAACGGCGCAGTACCTGAAGATCTCCGTGCGCTGATTTGGGGATAGGTGTCGGAATCCTTCGGCTTCTTATGGCGTCAGGAGTTCGACCGCGCAGGCATTCTCTGTTTTGAACTTGCCGTCTGGAAGCCTAGCTTGGTCTGGATAGGCATCCGCTGTATGAGGCGTTGATGCAACCGGAAAGCCTGGCGACGAAACAAAGAGGATCGACCATGACGTTGTTACCGCTGGCCGAGCAGGAAAGCCTCTTTCCATGCCTAAAGTTCTAGCCGTTAAGGATTGCCAAAAAAATGGAAGAGCTTGATTTCTGCTAGCACAAAAGTGAACTTGAAGGTAGCTCCTACGGTTTTGGTTGAATATCTTGCGGCCTTCTCATGGTTCGTATACCGCGTTACCCATTTTAGTTTCCATGGCGTCGTGGCGGATTACCATCAACGCCCTTAACGATCGATGGTCGCTTATGATTCAAAAGCCTTCTTTTCTAAATTGAACTGGCCCGATTCCCAGCAGTAAGATCGACGGATCATCGCCAAGAACAAGCCCAAGCAAGGGAACTATCCGATTCACGATCACGAATTCGTAGAAATTGCGCTGATTGCTGGGGGAACTTGCCTGTACCAAATGGGGCTGGGGGACCAGCAGGCTGTGGCTGGCGATGTCTTTCTCTTATGTCCAAACGCATGGTACGGATATGCTCAAGCGAAGAAGCTCGGTCTGTACAGTTGCTGTTCTGATACTGCCTTACTCGGTCGTAAATTTGCATGGCCGACGATGCCCAAGGCGGAAGTCTGCTTTGGAGTATTCCGCTTTCTTACCGACAGCATGGAATAGTTCGGCGGCGATTGACGGCACAGCTTTGGCGACTTGCCGCAAACGACTGGACGAACTTGCGGTATTGTCGACAAAGGATGACGCAAATTTTTCCGGTGACCCCATTGGTTTGCTTCTTCAAATCGTGGGAATCTTATCGCAGCATACACGGCAAGATTCACGGAAACCCCGGACGACCGCGCACCGTGCCATGGCGGCGGCTCTGAAATTGTTTGAGGAAGATTTGGCTGCCGAATGGACGCTTACACGACTTGCCAAGAGAGTTCATCCTGAGCCTAGTTTTTTGTTCGAATTTTTCATGCCACAGCCGGTCTTCCCCCAAAGCCTACATCTCTCGACGACGCCTTGAGCTGGCAGGCAAATATTTGCGAAATGAGGAGGTATCCATCAGGCAGGTTCAAGCGTTCTTAGGATTGTTCGATGCCGATTATTTTAGTCACTGCGTCGGGTACAATTTGGCCTGGGGTCGTCGAGATATCGGCAACTTTTTTAGGAACGAAGTGAGACGAGTGCGGCGTGGCTGGTGAATTCGAAAAAAGGTGAGCAAAGGAAGCAGCGTTGTTTGCTGTCGTTGCCCTCGTGACATAAGATGGATGCAAACCAGTCGTTTTAGATTCCATCGAAAGTACCCTATGGCGGCGGTCCGTGGACTATTCGCCTGCATTGGTAGGCAGAGTTTCGTTTTTCGTGCTCGCTTGGCTGACGTCGATAGCGGAAACAAAATTGTCTGGTTATCTTACGGAGCGAAGGGCTGCTGCCGCACGGTTGGCTGGGTTCGATCTGAGGGCGGGGCTATCCGATCATGCAAGTTATCCTGCGCTTTCCCCGGAAGAATAAGACAACGATGGCGGAACCGTATAGGACGGACGAGGATACCGCTAGAGCCGGGCAAAAAACCACCTCGGCCAGGACCAGCGACGATCGCGGGTATCGTACAAATACTGTGGGAGGGTGGAAGTTGGTCGACGGCAGTGGAGTAAGAAAGCTGTAGGTCAGCAGCTTCCTAGGCTGTGGGGGACCCTTGCGGTGAGTAGTCAAGGCTAAGATGATCCATGGAGGGAGTGATAACTATGAGCGTGCGTGCCTGGAGCCTTGCTTCGGTGGTTTGGCTACCGGTCTTGGCCGTACTGTGGCTTGGAACTGACTGGGTTAGTTCTCATGGTTTACCGCCGCAGCATTCGAGACTGGTGGTGAAGACCGACCAGGGAGATCGGGAATGTGTCATTCACGTGCCAGCGGCTTATGACGATACGAAGCCGATTCCCTTGGTGATCATGCTTCACGGATTCGGCGGTACGGCAGGCTACGCGATCCGTGAGACCGGATGGTCGGCCAAGGCGGATCGGGAAACCTTTATCATCGCCTATCCAGAGGCCAGCCGTCCCGACCGTAGCCGGCCCCCGAATTTTCGCACCAATCCCCAGGCCTGGAACGACGGTTCCGGTCGCTTCCAGTCTGCTATGGATAATATCGACGATGTTGGATTCATCGAAGAGTTAATCGATCAGCTACGGAATGAATATACTCTCGACGCGGGGCGAGTCTATATTACTGGTTTTTCCAACGGCGGGTCGATGGCCTTCCGCTTGGCGGCTGAACTTTCCTTCCCCGTGGCGGCGATCGCTCCAGTAGCCGGGACGTGTTGGGTGGAGAAGTTCAAGCCGCGGCGCACGTTTTCCCTCTGCTACCTTACCGGAACAGCCGACCCTCTGAATCCCATCCAAGGTGGTTATCCCCGCTTGGCCTTGGGTGGTAAGGAGCAAGGTGGTCGAGCGAAACCGGCCGTACAATCCTTCCTCGACCAGTGGATAAAGTTCCTCGATTTTCCTGTGGTACCTCGTCTCGATGTCACCGACAATGGGGTACGGAAGCGGGTTTATGGTGATGGCCAGGAGAAGGCAGAGATTTTATACATCACTGTCGATGGGCTTGGTCATCATTGGGCAGGCGGAGTGAGTCAAGCCCCGAACTTGTTGGTTGGTATGCCTACCGATAAGCTTAAGGCCACAGATACTCTTTGGGATTTCTTTCGATCTCACGAGGCTGTCGCAAAGTAAATCGACCTCGTAAGCATGGTTAGGGTGCAATCGCGACTGGGGCGAGTTGGTGTTTATTCATTTTCGATTGATTGGCTTGCTATCGATCAAGCCAAAAAAATGCCCAGGGACAGCCAGGCTGATAGTCTTGAGAAATGAGCGGGACCGATAGCTTGCTTTGGCTCACACCAGGGTAAAATCTCAGCTTTTGCTCAAATACCGGTATTCGATTCACTCAAGCTCGCGAATAGGTCGACTGCAGCGAGAATTGGGACTGGAAACCAGTTCGTTCCTTGCATTGCCGCGGTGTGGTGCAGAGCGTTTTGTCGTTGCGGTGATCCGTTATATTTCCAGCGAAGGAGCGACGGAAATCAGAAAGAGACTCCATTCCTCGGTTCCATGGACGAAGAGACCGTCGGCGCTGAATTTTTCCCTGGGATGATATGAGGCGCGGTCCGAATGGTATTTTTTATTGTGGAGATTCCATGTACCGCTACTTGTTTTTCCTTACTCTGAGTGTGTTTTCTGCGGTCAGCGTCGCTTTGCCAGGCGAGGCTGTGGATGTGCTCCGCGGCAGCGATCCGAGCGGTGCAGCACCGCACGGCGAAGGGAACGTGTACGCGCCTGATATCGTTAGTCACGGCGGCCGTTTCTGCATGTACTACGGTGGTCAAGGAAGCGATGGCCATGATCGGATTCATCTGGCGGTTTCGCAGGACCGGCGGTCTTGGCAAATGCAAGGTGTGGTCTTTGCACCGGAAGGGGTGAACCACGTGAACGATCCATCGGTGGTTATCCTTGATGGTAGCTTTTACATGTACTATACACGTGCCGACACGGGCGTAGCCGACTGCATTGGTCTTGCAACCTCCAGCGATGGGCGAGTCTGGCTGGATCAGGGGGCGGTGTTTGTCCCTAGCGATCAACCCGCATGGGATTCGTTGCTCGTGGGTCGACCGAGTGTCGTTCATGACGGTAAGATATTCCGTTTATGGTACGATGGACGGGCAGACCTCCCGATAGGGGCGCCAGACCCGACGCCTCGGAAGTCGGCCTTCTCTCAGCGCTTTGTGGGATATGCTGAGTCCAAAGACGGCGTCTCATGGAATCGTCATGGCGACTATATTTATGCCAAGGATGCTGGTGGGATTCACGTCTCGTGGGTCGAGGATCGATACGTCATGCTCGTTGAGTCTCGGGATGGGACGAAATGGGCGGAGAGTCATGACGGTCTTTCATGGTCGGACAGAGGTTTACTAGTGGTCAAGGATCAAAACACCTCGCCTCATGGGCACGTCACGCCATTCCTCTTCGCTGATAGCAACAGCAAGGAGCTATATTTTGGTGCTGCGCATGCGGAGAACTGGGATCGGAATTCAATCATGCGTGTCGGCATCCTCTGGCCGACGGACAGCAGCGGAAATTGAGCATGGTGCCCGTTGGTCGGCGACAGGTGTCGGTGCCCTGAAGGGCGTTATAAGGTAGTTGCGAGATGTTGGTTATCAGCAGCAGCGGGATGCAGAAAATCCGAAGGGGTTTGCTTGCGGCATGGGTACTGCTGGTCCCTTCGGCGTCGTCCTCTCAGGAGCAGGCAAACGGCGAGCTCAATCGCCCAGTCATGGAATTACCGTGGGTGACGAGGCAGGTCGATGCACCACGCGTTAGCTTTCATACCTTTACCAGTCACGTGGCCAAGGCCGAAGTGAGCTATCATCTGTACATTCCTCTAGCCTACGACCAAGCTGAGTTGGAACGCTTTCCGGTGTTGTATTGGTTGCATGGCACGGAGGGTGGCGTCAACCATATTCGACCCGTTGCCAGGATGTTCCATTTTGCTATTCGCGATAAGGGCGTGCCGCCGATGATGGTGGTTTTTGTGAATGGGTTATCTAAACGCTTGTGGACTGACTCGAAGGATGGTCTCGCGCCGGTAGAAACGGTTTTCATCGAGGAGTTGATTCCTCAAGTCGATAAGTTGTATCGAACGATTCCACGACGCGAGGGTCGGATCCTCGAGGGTTTCAGCATGGGGGGGTACGGGGCCGCCCGTATAGGATTTCGACATCCTGCGCTTTTCGCTGGCATCTCGATACTCGCCGCTGGCCCGCTTGATCTGGGGTTCGAAGGTCCCCGAGCCACCGGAAATCCACTTCGCGATCAGATCCTGAAGGATGTCTGCGACGGGGATATTGAGTATTTCAAGATGACGCATCCTTGGACGATCGCCGAGTCGCAGGCGGAAGTACTGCGCAAGCCGGGAACCATCGTGCGACAAGCAGTGGGGGGAAGGGACTTGACACGTTTTCTGAGTCAGAGGTTTCACGAGCATTTGGAGTCGTTGGAGATCCCTCATCGATTTCAGGTAGTGGAGGGGGTTGGACATGACACGATCGGGCTGATGGAGGGGCTGGCCAATGCGGAGTTTTATCGCCAGGTATTGGCTTCGCGTCAGGAAAAATGAGCAGTCGAGCTTTCTTGGGCGAGATAACTGGCGAGCGAATGCCGGCGTCGAAGAGTCAGATAGCGGCAGCTATCTGGCTACCTGCCTGTCAATTCCAAGGGAATTGTGACATTTCAACGGCTAGTGGTGTTCGAGGAGCTGAGGTGACAGCCGCTTGCAGGATGGGTTCGGATACGGCTTGCACGGTCGAAGGTCCCAGTAGCTACCTCGATGAAGCCCTCGTAGCGACTTCGTCGATCGCAAAGCGAGTTCAATGCAAAGTTAGCATTGGCCAACTAGCTGTCCCTCTTTTTTGATCAAATCGCTGAATGGTATCCCGATAGACATCGCGTCCGGGAGGCAGAGCTTGAACTCCGCCAGCTTGCCGCCCGTCGCCGCTGCCAGCTTTTCTGTTTTCTTGCCGCGGGCTCCGGCGAGCTACTGCTACATGTCAGCCACGCTTGGGTATCCCTTGGGATAGAGTGTAGGATGAACTGGGCGCTTGCTGGCGTTTAACTACGGGCTGCCTGTCGACAGCACCGGCAGCAGGCGGGCTGGAGCCTTCCTGGAGGAGGAAGGAAACATGCTGGTAGTGTTTGCCTTCGCTGTTGGCAGCGGGAATACCTTTTGCCAGTCGCGTTTGATATCGATTAGCAACCAGCCTTTTCCCGCAGCATCATCGAGGCCGCGGTCGAGCCGGCCGAAGGGCGAGGCCCGATCGTAGGCCACCTCGCGCTCGCCATCGGTGTGGTGGACGATCAAACCCATCCGAGGCCCGCTGCCGGCGGTAACGTACTCCAACATTTCATAGTCGCCATCCGAGTTACCGGCGGCCAAGATCGGTCGCCGCCCAATAAGCCGATGGATGCCTACCGGCTTTCCCGCCTTGTCATCGATGAAGTCGATTTCCGGTAAACGCAGTAACGTTGGCTTTGTATCCCGCACTTCATACTTCAGTCGGATACTACTGCCGATGACCTGCTCTGGGGGAATTCCGTAGACTGCTTCAGCCCAAGGCCGGATAAAGTCGATACCACCACCGGAGACAATGTATGTCTTGAAGCGATGAGCCCGCAAGTATTCCAGCAGCTCTCGCATCGGTTGATAAACACACTCCGTGTACGGACGCTGATAAACAGGGTGGCGTGCGGTAGCCAGCCAGTCGGTGACGATCTTGTCAAACTCCTCGACGGTCAGGCCGGCATGGGTTGCCATCACCAGTTCCACCAAACCCCGCTCGCCGGTCGCGGCTAATGTCTTCAGATCCCCTTCAAGAACTGCTTTGAACGGAGCCTTGTCTTTCCACTCCGGATGCTCTGGAGCCAGGGCCTTGACACGCTCGAGAGCAAACGCCAACTGGACATACATCGGCTGCTCGGACCAAAGTGTCCCATCGTTATCGAAGACCGCGATTCGCTCGGCTGGTGGGACAAAGTCGGCCGTCCCCGGCGTCGCTACCCGTTCGACGAAGGAAACGATCGACTGCAGAGTTGGTCCAGGATTCCAAGATGGCAAGGGCTCCTGGCAAAAGGCGTTGTGTGTGAAAAGCACGCAGATAAGCCAAGTTGTCCATTCGATCCTTGTCATCGCAAGCATTCACTCCTCAACTATTTTCTTCTACCTGACGACTTACCGTTCTGCGTTTGCATCCCGCGAAGCAGAAAGGCTCGGCTACCGCAAAAAACTCGATCGGAATACGTTGATTCGACCAACCTGGGCTACGACGGCTGTATTGTGGGATAGCCCATGTTTTTTTCCAGCCCCATTCGCTGCACGTTTTCTGAGCGGTTCGCTGCCGAAGCCGGTGGACAGCCTAACGCCCTGTTGGACCATGGTGAACTGAGCGTTCCGACGATATCCTGGTCTGTCGGCCTTGCTCCGCTTGGGATTTCAATCAGTCCGGCGAGGGCTGGTACCCCGGAAAACACAGTGAATTTGGCTTGGCGGTTCCCGCCTAGGGAGGTTGGCTGGAAATTGCTTTCAATGCCCTAGCAACCCGAGGCTTTTGCAGGCCTGGCCTAGATCCAGAGGAATTGCTGCCCACCATGAACCACATCCTTCTCCGGCTTATCGCGACGCATCCAGTCAGCGGCATCTTCGTCGGTCTGTGGATTTTAGCGTTGGGGACTGTGTACGCCGCAGATGCTGAATCCTGGACGCCGACCTTGGCGTTTCCTGGGGCTGAGGGGCACGGGGCTTTGGCGCGTGGTGGCCGTGGCGGGCGGGTGGTCAGAGTTACCAC
>JBILTQ010000571.1:0-5127 GCA_044371435.1 Pirellulaceae bacterium
TCCTCCTCCGCCGCCGGAACGACCCTCCATGGGCCGGGCCTCATTCACCGTCAATGTCCGTCCATCCGCTTTAGACCCGTGCAAACGCTCAACCGCCAAACGAGCCTCATCATCGGTGGACATCGTCACGAAACCGAACCCGCGGGATTTGTTCGTGAACCTATCAATGATGATTTGGACCGAGGCGACCTCGCCCACCTGCTTGAACAACTCCTCAAGCTCCCCCTCTGTCATCGAGTACGGAAGCCCACCGACATACAATTTCGTTCCCATTTCTGATTATCTGCGACCAAAAGCATACCGAGAAGGTTCCCGCTCATCGGATTTCAAGTCATCACGGAGTCTGCACTCCCTTGATCACTCCCCATTTCCAAGGCACTGCTCGACTGGCTTAACCCACGGAAACAGGTTTTGCACACTTGGCAACTGGATAATCTCAAAAAGTATCGCTCACCGCCAAAGAACGTGCGACATTCCTCAATTCATCATGGCCAAGGAAGAATCAATCGAAGCAGAAGGAACCGTTACCGAAGTGCTTCCAGGCACCATGTTTCGCGTTAAACTCGCAGCAGGAAACACCGTCCTCGCACACGTTTCAGGGAAAATGCGCAAGCACTTTATCCGAATCGTCCCAGGCGATACGGTCACCGTTGAGCTATCACCCTATGACCTTACAAAGGCAAGAATCACCTTCCGAGCCAAATAATTATTGCCCCAACCCTCGCCAAACAAACTCGGACTGATTTTTCTCCCGAATCTCAGCTTTTGCTCTATCCTCACTGCATCCACTGCCCTATGACCTCCGAATCGCTCCAATCCAATCAGGAACTGCATCCCGTGACGGACGGCCTCAAAAAGGTGGCCAAACAAGTCGCTGAAAGCCTGAAAAATTCCGCTGAATCAACCGCGAAAGAGCTTAAAGATGCGGCAGACACTGGGACCGCAAACCTGAAGGTGAAAGCAGAGGCAGTTCTGGAAGAAGCAAAACACCGAGCTGACGACCTCCAAAAAGAGGCGGAGGAATACATTCGAGCCAATCCCCTAAAAGCGGTTCTCCTCGCCCTCGGAGCAGGTTTCGTCGTAGGTACTCTCCTCAAACGCTGAATCGCCTACCATGCAAGACTCCTCCAATCGAGGACTCGCCGACACCCTAAGAGATATTCTCCACGCAGGCATCTCCTACCTAAGGTCAAGGTCCGAGCTGTTTGGACTGGAGAGCAAGGAGGCGATGAATCAACTCGCGGGATTTCTTCTCCTTTTCGCCCTCGCAGCGGCGATAGGCCTAGTCGGATACCTTCTCATTTGCTTGGCTGCCGTGTTCGGCATCGCCCGGTGGTTCGGAGGAGATAACGCATGGATCGTTGTCTCCCTCGCGGCTGGTACCGTCCACATTGCTCTCGGCTATCTCGTGGTGCGAGCCGCCCGAGGGTGGCTCAAAAAACCCATGTTTAAATCAACTCTAGAAGAGTTTAGAAAGGACGAGGCGTGGTTGAAATCGAACGTCAAAAAGCCTCTTTAGTTGCTGAGATAGACCGAGCAAGGGCTGCCTTTCGCTCTGCTACTACTGAGCTTAACGCATCTCTCGACCTGACTAACATCGGGAAAACGTTTGTGGCCAAACACTCTTGGCTCATCATTGGCTCCGCTGTCGGGACAGGAGTTATAGCGGCGCTCGTCGGCACGCGAGCGAAACCCTTCTCCAAACTTGGGTCAAGTGTGGTATCCGGAACCGCCGGTGTCGCTAAGGCAGGCCTCAAGGCGCTCGTGCTCAACAGCCTCCTCTCAGCCATGCAACCCACGATCAGCCGAGTCCTCACAGATAAACTCACGAAGGTACTCACTGAAAAATCCCCGGAACTTCTCAAAATATTTACCGCACTGACAAAAAAGTGAAACCAGAGTGGCAGGATCACTGAATCTGATCTCTGACGACTCCAGAGCAAACCGGTGGTTGCGGAACTGAAGCCTCAAGGAACAATCTAACCGAGACTGGCTGTGAAAGAAGATGCGAAGGGAATCACAAACCGCTCATCGACTCGCGGAATCCGCTAATCTCTCTTCGATTCTTAAATCGAAAACCCATCCAGCAAACTGCCTCGCTCCTGTAGCAGCAACTAGGTTCATCTCTGTTGAAAAAAAAGAGGCCGCTAGGAACAATCCCAGCGGCCTTCCTAAAACCACCTGCACCGAGAAGCTTACGCCTCGACTTCAACCCCCATCTGGCGCGCGGTTCCTGCAATGACTCGCATAGCGGCCTCTTCGGAGCGCGCGTTCATATCAACCATTTTACGCTTCGCGATATCCAAAAGCTGCTTTTTCGTGAGTTTGCCCACCTTAGTCTTATTCGGCTCCTTTGAACCAGATGCCAACCCCAGCGCTTTCTTGATTAATGCAGACGAGGGCGGCTGCTTCGTGACGAAAGTGAAACTCTTATCTTTGTAGACCGTGATAACCACGGGGAGGACATCGCCCGCCTGCGGCTGAGTCCGAGCGTTGAACTCCTTGCAAAACGCCATGATGTTCACACCATTCTGCCCGAGTGCAGGACCAACAGGAGGAGCTGGATTGGCCTGCCCTGCTGGAATCTGCAACTTAATTTGCGCTACAACTTCTTTTGCCATAAATATTAATAATAAAATCTACTTACTGTCATCCCCATCATCCTTCTCGACCTGCCAGTACTCCAAATCGACCAATGTGGCACGACCAAAAATTTCCACCGACACCCGCAGCTTGCCCTTATCCGGATCCACCTCAACCACGGGTCCACTCTGACTCATGAACGGACCATCCGCCACTTTAACTTTCTCTCCCACTTGGAAATCCATCTTGGGACGAGCATCTTCGCTCAGAACGGTGTACTCCTTCAAGAGGTTCTCAACCTCAATGGGGGACATTTTGGACGGACGGTCTCTCCTGCCTGCAAATCCAATGATATTGGATGTTTCTTGAATAAAATACCAAGTCCGATCCACTAAGTTGGCCTTTGGATCCGCAGGGTCCGGACGCTTGTCATCGTCAATCAACCACATGTTGATAAACAAATATCCTGGAAAACTTTTTCGTTTGCTCTCGGTGCGCTTGCCATGCTTGACCTCAGAGACGCGCTCCTCAGGTAGCATCACGTTGAAGATGTAATCCGACATCTCCTCCATCTGCACGCGACGGTCGATGTTATCTTTAACCATCTTCTCACGCCCGGACAGCACGTGCACCACAAACCACTGGGACCTCTTCTGTTCTTCCGTCATACGCTACGTTCGCTCTACGTTCGGAGTTACCTTTGCAAAATACTGACTGTCAGAAGTCGTTCTCAGCGAATCACCCAACTACCAACCTTCAACAACACCAAATCGCACAGTGAAACAAAACCGCTCAAGAGGATCATCGCAATCACGACAATCAGCGTCGAGTCAATCAACTCTTTGTACTTCTTGACCCCCTTCTCTTCTGGATTCCATGGCCAAGAGGACTTGGATAACTCAACTCGGATTTCAGAGAGAAACTCTTTTGTTTTGGCAATCATATTTTTCTACCCCGAACAAGTCGCAGTTTTTTTGCTAAGCTGTTCGGGAACGCTCTTTCGCACACAACAGTTTTTATCAGCCTCTAAATCAGCTGCAAAAAGCATTGTGCAAAAACTAACAAACAACTAAGAGCACGGCAGGAGGGACTCGAACCCCCAACAAGCGGTTTTGGAGACCGCTGCTCTACCAATTGAGCTACTGCCGTATCTAATCGTTTGCCTTGTCTATTCTGTGACTTCCCGCTGGACGCACCAGTTTAAGAGCGGGGCGAACCCCGCTCCTTTGTAACCAGTGATTTGTTCTTTCGAACTGGGGTTGCGTCTCACCAGCGAGATCACAATCCCACATTACACTACGGAATGATGTCTGCAATACGCCCTGCACCAACAGTGCGGCCACCCTCACGGATCGCGAAGCGCATCGTCTTTTCCATCGCCACAGAGGTGATGAGTTCTACCGTGATGCTAACGTTATCTCCAGGCATCACCATCTGAACCCCCTCAGGCAACGATACTGCGCCAGTCACATCCGTCGTGCGGAAGTAGAACTGAGGGCGGTAGTTGTTCATGAAAGGAGTGTGGCGACCGCCCTCTTCCTTGGAGAGAACGTAGATTTCCGCAGCGAACTTCTTGTGAGGCTTGATCGAACCGGGCTTCGCAATGACCTGTCCACGCTCGACGTCGTCCTTCTTGATGCCGCGCATCAAGATTCCAACGTTGTCGCCAGCACGCGCTTCGTCCAACAGTTTCCGGAACATTTCGATGTCCGTCACAGTGGTCTTCTGGGTGTCGCGCAATCCGATGATCTCCACTTCCTCCATCTTCTTAAGGATACCGCGCTCTACGCGACCCGTCGCCACCGTTCCACGACCTTCAATGTTGAAGACGTCTTCAACAGGCATGAGGAAAGGCTGATCAATCGGACGCTCAGGCACTGGGATGTAAGAGTCCACTTGGTTCATCAGCTCGATGATACACGCTGCATCAGCGTGAGCAGGATCGGCAGCTTCCAAAGCCTTTTTAGCAGAGCCCTTCACAATCGGAAGGTCGTCACCAGGAAACTCGTACTTAGAAAGGGTCTCACGGATTTCCATCTCCACGAGTTCGAGGAGGTCCGGATCTGCCATGTCACACTTGTTCATGAACACGACAATCGCGGGAACGCCAACCTGACGAGCGAGGAGGATGTGCTCCTTGGTCTGGGGCATCGGGCCGTCCGTAGCAGAAACCACGAGAATCGCTCCGTCCATCTGAGCGGCACCCGTGATCATGTTTTTCACATAGTCAGCGTGGCCTGGGCAATCGACGTGCGCGTAGTGACGGTTCTCCGTTTCGTACTCCACATGGGCCGTGTTGATTGTGATCCCACGCTCGCGCTCCTCCGGAGCAGCGTCAATTTCGGCATAGGCCTTCGCCTGAGCCATCCCCTTTTTGGAGAGAACGGTGGTAATTGCTGCGGTCAACGTCGTCTTGCCGTGGTCGACGTGTCCAATGGTGCCGATGTTAACATGCGGCTTGTTGCGGCTAAATTGCTCCTTGGCCATAGGTCAGTGAGTTCTTTCTGTTTTTCTGGTTGTTCTTGAACTGGTTACACATCGTCG
>JBILTQ010000637.1:0-3818 GCA_044371435.1 Pirellulaceae bacterium
GCTCGCGCCAATGCGGTGCGCCACGGCTGAACGCCCAAGCGCCGATCAACAGGAATACCGTCGAGGGCAAGAGGGGTATGAAGGCGTTGATGACCCCGATGGTGACGCTGCTGAGGCCGAGCACGCGCCACGGCCAGACGCGCAGCGGGGTCGGTCTCGCCGTTGAGGGCTGGTCGGACGGTTCGGGAGAGGCGTCGGGCATCGGGGCGCCATGATAAGTGTCGGCGTGCAGGGTTGCGGGGCATTCTGCGAAGGTCGGTCTTCCGGCCGTCGCCATCAGGTCTTGACGCGGCGCTGCAAACCCTCCACGACCGCGGTGTTGCATGGAAGATACGCCCGTTGCCGCAGCGTAACCGGAGGTGTTGAACGGTTTGTTTCGGCTACGTTACACTCGGGTCAACCTTGATCCTGCGAAATTCCTGACTTCACTGGCGACCGTTGGGCCCTGCGCGCCCGACCGGTGACGACACTGAAATCACATCAATAACGAACGGGGAAGGAGAAACCAGATGATGTCCCGAAATGCTTTCATCGAACGCGCCATCCGTGTGGCGATCTTGGCGGGCTCCGCCACCCTGGTCGTCGTGCCGGGCACCGCGATCGCCCAGTCCACTGCACAGTCTGCCGATGCGCTCGAGACCGTGGTCGTCACCGGCTCGCGCATCCGTCGCGCAGACGCCGAGACCGCCCAGCCGGTCGCAGTCATCAGCCGCGAAGACATCGACAACCAGGGTTTCACGACGGTCGCCGACATCCTGCAGAACACCACCGTCACAGGCGCGCCGCCGATCAGCCGCGCGTCGCCGCTGTCTGCCGGTGAGAACGCCGGCGGCAACTACATCAGCCTGCGCAACCTCGGCGCGGCCCGCACGCTCGTGCTCGTCAACGGTCGCCGCATGCCGGTTTCGACCAGCGGTCTGGCCGACGTGTCCCTGTTGCCGTCGGTCGCCGTCGAGCGCCTCGACATCCTGAAGGACGGTGCGTCGTCGATCTACGGCTCCGACGCCATCGGCGGTGTGATCAACCTGATCACCCGCAGCAAGTTCACCGGGACCATGGCCAACGTCTATTACGGCGAGTACGGCGAAGGTGACGGTACGACCAAGCGCGTCGATTTCATCACCGGCATCGCCGGTGAGCGCGGCTCGATCACCGTGGCCGCCGAGTGGGCCGACGAGGAGCGCGTCCGTGCCGCTGACCGTGATTTCTCCGCCTTCCCCCGCAGCTCGCTGCACCCCACTGACGGCTGGACGGTCGTCGGGCAGTTCGGCGGCTTCCAGACGACCGCCACGACGCCGATCCCCGGCGTGGCCTCCGGCACCCGCGTCGTGCTCATCCCGGGCGCAGACCCGCGTCTGGCGGCGAGCTACCGCGCGCAGAACACGGCAAGCGGCACCTGCGCCGGCGCCACGGAAGCGACGGGATGCACGCCGGGCTCCATCGCCGACAAGAGCAACACCAACCTGCAGACCGACCTGCGTACGCCGATCAAGCGTCGCTCGGTGAACGTCGACGGCCTCTACGACATCAACGACGCCGTGTCGCTGCGCATCGGCACGCTGTACAGCGTGCGTGAGTCGGAGCGTCAAGTCGCCGGCTTCCCGATGCAGGCCGCGTCGTTCGCGGGCACCCTTCCCGGGACGGTCGCGACGCCGATGGCCGCCACCAGCTACTTCAACCCGACGGGTGCCACCATCAGCAACTGGTGGCGGCGCAGCTGGGAAATCCCCCGCGTCTCGGGCAGCGACCTGACCACCTTCCAGATCTCCGGTTCGTTGTTCGGCGACTTCGAGTTCGCCGACCGCAGCTTCAGTTGGGATGTGGGTTATCTGCACGCCAACAATGATTCTCTGCAATCCACCTACGGCAACTGGAACCTCACGCGCACCGCTCTGGCGGTCGGTCCCTCGTTCCTGAACGCCCAAGGCGTCGTGCAGTGCGGTACCGCGGCTGCGCCGATCGCGCCCACGGCCTGCGTTCCGCTCAACCCGTTCCTGCCGTTCGGTCAGGCGGGGCAGGGCAGTCTCGCCAACAAGAACGTCCAGGACTTCATCTTCCAGACGGAGCAGGCGACAGGCCAGACCACGACCACCGTGTTCTCGGCCAACCTGACGGGCGACCTGTTCGAACTGCCTGCGGGTGACATCGGTTTCGCGATCGGTGCCGAGTCCCGCAAGGAGGCCGGCGCCTTCACGCCGGATCCGTTGGCCATCACGGGCTCGTCGACGAACCTGTCCTCCGGTCCGACCAAAGGCCAGTACACGGTCGATGAATTCTACGGTGAGTTGAGCATTCCGATCCTGTCGGACATGCCGTTTGCCGAGGCGCTCAACCTGAGCCTCGCATCGCGCTATTCGGATTACGACACCTTCGGTGACACCACCAACAGCAAGGTCGGTCTCGAGTGGCGTCCGATGGACGGGCTGCTCGTCCGTGGTACCTGGGCGGAAGGGTTCCGTGCGCCGACGATCGCCGATCTTTTCGGCGGCGGCTCGCAGACCTTCTCGTTCTTCACCGATCCCTGCGACACCAATTTCGGCAGCTCGGCCACCAATCCGACCACGCGCGCCAACTGCGTCGCGGCGTTCGGTGCCTTGGCGAACAGCTACCGTCAGCTGGCTCAGGGATTCACCCCGGCGACCGCGCCGAACGCGCAGACGCCTGTGGCCTTCACCTCAGGTTCCAACCCCACTCTCGAGCCTGAGACCTCCGTCTCGAAGACCGCCGGCATCGTGTGGAGCCCGAGCTTCGTGCCGGGGCTGAACATGGCCCTCGACTGGTGGACGATCCGCATCGACAACACCATCGTGGCCGACAGTCCCTCGCAGATCCTCTCGGACTGCTATGTCCAGTCGATCACGAGCCGTTGCTCACCGGCGTTGTTCACCCGCGATCCGGCGCAGGGTTACGTGAACTTCCTGTCGTTCGGCAGCCGCAACGCGGGCTACCGTGAGGTGGAAGGATACGATCTCGAACTCGGCTACCGGTTCACGACGGAGCGTTTCGGCAACTTCACGCTCAGCTCGACCACCACCTACACCGACAAGGACGTCACGGTCGCCACCAACGATCCGCGCGCGCCGATCTCGGCGGTCGGGCAGCCGGGCATCTTCAAGATCCGCTCGAACCTCGGCCTCAACTGGCAGTACGGCGACTTCGGCATCAGCTGGAATGCGCGCTACTACTCGGAGATGTACGAGGCCTGCACCTACTTCATCCCCGGCTCGACCACGCCGAACTTGGAGTGCAACAACATCCAGGATCGTCCGACCGGTCTGCTGACCGGCACGACGAGCCAGTTGACCCGCCGCAACTACGTGGGCGGCAACACGTTCAACGATGTGCAGTTCCGCTGGAACACGCCTTGGAAGGGCACGCTCGCCGTCGGCGCGAACAACGTGCTCGACCGCGTGGGTCCGGTGATGTACTCGCAGCCGAGCGCGAACGTGTCGTACTACGGCGGGTTCGATATCGGCCGCTTCGGATACGTGAAGTACACCCAGAAGTTCTGATGGGCTGTCAGGGCTGATGCCCACGAGAGGGCCACGACCGGAAGGTCGTGGCCCTTTTTTCTGCCCGAGTTGCCAGGAGCCGTGATGTCCAGAAGCGATGTCTCCCTCATCCTTGTTGCAGGACTGGTCTGCTCGATCGGTTCGGTCGCGCCATCCGTCGCCAAGGTCCGCGCCGATGGCGTGACGATCTCGGGACCGACGGTGGCCGGGTCCTTCTGCTCGACGGCGGAGGTCGCGGTGTTCCATTGCAGCACCGGTGCCAAGCAGGTGTCGGTCTGTGCCTCGCGCACGGCGACGGCGCAGGCA
>JBILTQ010000393.1:0-5112 GCA_044371435.1 Pirellulaceae bacterium
ACGGCTGACTCGTATTACTATCCGATAGTTTTAAAATCCCTTTCATTGTTCTGCTAATGCCATACAACTCGATGCAGTTCATCTAGATAATGTGATTCGGCGACCTGTTCGAACACCCTGTGTTGATTAGTGAGATTGATCTTTCGGATGCTTCGATTTAAGCAATCGTGGGATCATGAACTTTCCCGCCAGCCCGAAATTCTCGCTGCGGCGGCTCTTCACTGGCAGGTTTATTAGGCTGCTTCGCCCCTCGCTAGTGATCTAACTCCCCTTAAAGAAGATGACGGCCCGCGGCTTTCCAGTGACCTGGCAGGGGCATTAGCGGCCGTACTTACCGCAGGGCCTCGCACCCAGTGTGCGAAAAAAAAGGCTTCGAACATCGGGCGAAGCCCCGCAAGCCCGTCCCCCCCGGAAAGGACCCGTGAAAAACCCTTAAAACCATTGGGTTTTTGCATTTTTTCCCTCGTTTTGACCTCGAAAACATTGGGTTTTTGCGTATTCGCGTCGACGCAAACATCGCGAAAACATTGGGTTTTTCGCTGCTTTCATCCGCGATCGCCCCCAGTTTTCCCAGGATTTTCCTAGGTTTTCAAAGTGCCTCGATCGCGCTTTTGATGCTCCCGAAAACGGGTCGGCGGGTGGGGAACTTCTTTACAAATCTCGCTCGGCGTGAGGTGACTCCGAAACAAAAGGAAAATTTTTTCCACCAGCGGTTTGGCTCGGTTTGGCCCGGGTTGGCCCGGGCTGGCCCGGGCTGGCCCGGGCTGGCAAGGCTTAAAAACGATCAAACATGATTTTCGGCGCAGCTACTTGTAATGACCCCCGTCGGCAAAATGCAACCGGTGACGATGATTGATTACAACTGGCAACGCTCGCCGAACGTCGGAGGCGATGCCTCGCTCAAGGAATCATTGTTAGGGGAGAAATTTATGCAAAAGCGAATCGCTAACCTTCCAGCCCGAGATCATGTGCACCGAATGATCAGCGTGAAAGCGCTCGCCGCCAAGATCGGTTGTTCCAAGACAGCTATCTACCGGCTGCGCGATGCCGGCGCGATGCCAAAACCACTACGCATTGGCGGGCTGCTGCGGTGGGAGGAGCGTGTGATTGACGCATGGGTCGCCGACGGCTGCCCCGCCGCCGACGCCGGCAACGGCATTCATGATCGTCATCGGTAATCCTCAAAACGAAAACGCCCGGGCGGCAATTCCCGGGCGCTCTCATGCAACGGTCAAAAGGTCCCTGAATTATATGGCGAAGCCACTCGAGCATCAACGGTCAGCGAAGTTAATGGCGCTCCGTGGCCTGACGTTATCGGAATATGAGTCTGATGGCAAAATTGTGTCGGCTTGTGTACTCAAGGCCGTGCTACGCGCCATCGCCGACCATGGCGATTCATGTTGGGCTAGTTCCCAAACCATCGCCCGGGAAACGTGTATCTCTGAGCGGACAGCACGCCGAGCGGTGCGAGCACTAAGCGAGCTACGCCTGATCGACGTAGAGCCGCGACCAGGAGCCACAGCCTTCTGCCGAGTCCGTTGGGATACCATTTTTGGCCGGCAGCAACGTCTCTTTGGCGGTCTTCAAGCCGCGTTGACCCCGGACCCAGTAACCGACCCTACCCCGGAACCTAGTTCCGACCCTCAAGTTGCCACCCCGGAACTTTGGGACAGTAACCCCGGAACTATGGGACACCCACCCCGGAACTTTGGGACAGTAACCCCGGAACCTAGTTCCGACGAAACAATAGAAACAAATAGAAACAGGAGGAAACAAGAGAGAGGGCGCGCCCGCAAGTTTGTTCCTCCTTCTTTGGATGATGTTTCTAGCTTCTGGAATAGCAACAGCCTGAACGGCGATCCAGAAAACTTCTTTCACCACTACTCGGCCAACGGTTGGACCCAAGGAGGGAAAGCCAGACTCGTTAGCTGGCAATCCGCGGCCAAAAAGTGGTCTCGCCGCGAGCACACTTTTCCGTCGAAGACCAAACGGGCGGCAATCGGTCCTGGTCAAGTTTACGATCCCAACGCAAAGGTTGATGGAGGCTGGTAGCGATGGATGGCAACGTAACGCACTTCGGGCTTGAGGCATGCAATGCGGCTTACCGGCTTTGGGAAACTTCCGAGCGTGGTTCTCCTGAGTCTGAGGAAGCTGCTCAAATCCTGAAGCGGTGGAAGCAGCGAAAGGAACGGCAGGACGAATTCCTTGCGCGGCGAGGCAGGCGGTACGCTGACGCTCGTTTCGAAACCTTCATCGTCAGCAACGACACTCAACAGCGTGTTGTCGATGCTCTTCGAGACTACGCTGCCAATGCGGTGGCTAACCTAAAGGCCGGCAGGAACGTGTTGCTGGTTGGACCGCGAGGTACTGGCAAGGACCATTTGCTAACTGCTTTGGCCAAGGAAGTGTTCAACACTTGCGAAGCCATAACGAAATGGGAGAACGGTTGCGACCTCGTTTCCACCTGGCGACGACAAGCCATCGGTGAGGCTAGCGACTGGCCCGATTACTACGGACCCGACAGCAACGTGCTTTTCATCAGCGACCTGCTACCGCCGGCAGAGCCGTTGTCCGCATACTGCCAAGCCAAGGCCTTCAAGTTGATCGACAAGAGGTACAGCGACCGCTCCCCGTTGTGGTTGTCGCTGAACGTGGCATCGGCGGCTGAACTCAACCAGCGACTAGGAGCACAGTCTGCCGACCGATTGCGACATGATGCGTTGGTCCTGCAATGCAATTGGCCGAGCTACCGAACGGAAGCAACCAAGCAAGGCGGATGAGGAATCACAAGAAAGGATGCACATGGCAGCGACAGCGATACCAAGTCTATTCCGAAACAAAGGAGCCATTTCAAGTGATTACTCGAGCTAACATGCCGGCAGATAACGTTGAAGCCGGCATCGACTATGAACGTCTGGCGAGCATGATCGCCGATAGGGTGGCTATCAAACTTCGCGCGCAACCGAAGTTTGTAACACGCAAGCAACTGGCCAAGGCAACTAGCCTCGGCCTGCGAACCATCGACCGATGGAAGGCCGCCGGCATGATACCCTTTGAGCAGTTTGGCAACAGCGTACGGTTTCCGTTCGAGGCGACTATGCAAGCAATCGCCAAGATAAAAGACCAGGCATCCTAGTTGCACCGACCGATATTTATCCGATAGATTGACCACTCGCAGCTAGGCTAGCTACCGAACTTGGCGTAACTCAGACCGCCATTGCTGCGAATTTTTTCCGCTCTGAGGAAAGCTGAGTTTCCATCATGGCTCGAAAATCGGGCTGCACTCTCCGCGCCGAGAACTCTAAAGGCCGCACCGGTTACCGCCTTCGTTTCCAGGTCCGCCCGAAGGAGCGAAAGTCTATCTGGTTGGGGAACGAGACCGAAGCCGTAGCCAGAACATGGTTGAACCACGTCAACGCGATCCTGGTGACACGTAGCGACAAGATGCCACCGCCGGCGGCGACCTTGGCATGGATAGCATCCCTGGAACCCGATTACCTCAAGAAGCTGGAAATCGCCGGCCTGGTAGCTCCTTCCTCGCCGGCGAAACCAACGCTACCACCTGCCCCCGAGCCCCCCAAAACGCTCGACTTCCTCCTCGAGCGATTCATGAAGACGGTCGGCAGGAAGAAACCGGCGACCGTGGAAAAACTCGAGCAAGCCGGGGAGATCCTGAAGAAGTTTTTCGGGGGTGACCGGATTCTGACCAGCATCACCCCGGGCGACGCGCGGGAGTGGGCGGATTGGTTGGCAACCAATGGCAACACCCGAGATTCCAATCGAAGCGACCTCGCCAAGAACACGGTACGACGTAAATCCGGCTTGGTAAAACAGATTTTTAACCATGCGGTAGACCTCCGGCTGATCGCCGACAACCCGTTCACCCGACTACCGTGCTCGGTTGGCCGCAACGAAGAGCGGATGACATTCGTCAGCCACGAAACGATCGAGCGAGTTATCGAGGCAGCCCCCGACGCATCCTGGCGAGCGATCGTCGCTCTTGCACGTTATGGTGGCCTCCGGATCCCCAGCGAGTTGGAGCGGATGACGTGGAAGGATGTTAACTTCGCCATCGGGTTGGTACACGTTTACAGCGTCAAGACCGAGCACCACGAGGGGAAGAGTGAGCGATACCTTCCGCTCTTCGATGAGTTGCGGCCTTACATGGAAGACCTTGCCATCCAGGCCAAGGCGGAGGGGCGGGCCGGCCTGGACGACAAAGTCTTCCCGAACATCACCAGCGCAAGCAATTTGCGAACCGGCTTGATCCGCATGATCAAAAAGTCCGGGGTGGGCCAATGGGAAAAGCTTTTCCAGAACCTCCGAGCATCCCGGGAAACCGAGCTGATGGAGGGCGGGGTATCGATCCACAAGGTTTGTCAGTGGCTCGGCAATTCCCCCGCCATCGCGTTACGGCATTACGCCCTTCCGAGTACCGACCGCGCAAAGATGGCCGAAGCGGCTAAAGACGCGGGGGTGGATGGGGTCCAAAGGCCGGCTGGAAAAAGTGGACCACATACAATCGGTGGTCCATTTGGTGGTCCATTTGGCGGCACTGGCCGGCAACACCTGGCAACATCACCGGAGACTGAAGTTGGCAGAAAACCCAAGAAAAGCCAGGGAAAAGAGGGGGAATTGGCTACGGCTGGCAGCGACAGGCATTCGTCGGCGACTACCAGCGAAATTCCTAAGAATGGGCGAAGAGGGACTCGAACCCCCGACATCCACTTTGTAAGAGTGGCGCTCTAACCAACTGAGCTATTCGCCCTTGCGCAAGGAGATGGACATTGGAATCCGAAGCTCCAAGACGATATGCCAAATTTTAATGGCCGTTTGAGTTTTTGGCGAGTGGGTGAGGCTAAGCATTTTCATTCCGGTCAGCCGGCCGGCGACCATTGGGCGATCACCAGCTGGCCGCAGGCCGCGGCGATCGAATCCCCCAGCGATTTGCGCAAGGTCGTAAAGATTCCCGCCTGCCGCAAATGCCGAATAAAACTGTCCTGCCCCTCGCGGCCTGGTGCCATGAGCCGTTCCGTGTCGGCCGCCGCGGGTGTCCCCGGAAAGGCGTTGTAAGGGATGATGTTCAGCTCGACCCGCAAGCCGCGGCAGAAA
>JBILTQ010000254.1:0-8119 GCA_044371435.1 Pirellulaceae bacterium
CCCCCCCAGTGCCGTCCTCTGGATCCCTCGCTGACGCTTCGGGTTGGGATTGGATGCGTGAGTCTGCTCTCAGACCCCGAAGCGATGAAACGCATCCAAGAAAGCCGAAAGGCGCAACTTCCAAGAGCTTCATCGAGGGACCGACGCGGCCGGACGTTATCGAGAAGTTCTAACGATCCATCGTTCACAACTTGCCAGGCAAGCTGGCAGGGTTTCTCGGGGCGATAACCGGCCGTATCCCTGGCTTGTTCGTGTTCTGGATCCCTCGCTGACGCTTCGGGTTGTGATGACGGGATCCCTCGCTGACGCTTCGGGTTGTGATGACGGGATCCATCGCGGACGCTGCGGGTTGGGATGACGGGATCGCTCGCTGACGCTTCGGGTTGGGATGACGGGATCGCTCGCGGACGCTTCGGGTTGTGATGACGGGATCCATCGCTGACGCTGCGGGTTGGGATGACGGGATCCGTCGCTCACGCTGCGGGTTGGAGTGACAGGATCGCACGCGGACACTGCGGGTTGGGATGACGGGATCGCTCGCTGACGCTGCGGGTGGTGATTGGACACCCGAGTGTACTTACGGGAACCTCATCGATGATGAGCAACCAAGAAAACCAAGGAGCTCAACTTCAAAACGGACGCTTCGGGTGGTCACCAACCCTTCCACCGTTGTCCTGTTCTGCGCTCGATACCCCTCCGAAGCGCCATCCCCGAGGGGAGGGACGGGGAGTAGCGGCGGTTGGACCTTGCATCCTTTTCCCGATCTGCCCGCCGATTTTTCGCGCCGTATTGAAAAACCTGACTCCCAGAACGGGTGCTCATACTTTAAGCAGCTTCTTCAGCGAGTTAAAATCAACCTCGGTTGGTGGCTTCCTCGCGGTGCCTCGTTTTTCTCGCTCTCTCCTCGCACGGAATTTTTGTTTTGACACCTCTATCGCGCAGCGGAGTCTTTGAAGCCTCGACCGATCAACGCTTGGAGAAGTTCACCGAAAGTATCAGTTTCGATGCACGGTTGTACCCGCAGGATATCCGAGGTTCGAAGGTTCATGCCGAGATGCTGGGGCGGGTGGGGATCCTGACGGCGGCCGAGGTAGCTCAGATACATACCGCCCTCGATGCCATCGAAGGCGAACTGCGAGCCGGCACTTTCCCGCTGCGGATCGAGCTGGAAGATATCCACATGCATATCGAGCAGGCCTTGATCGATCGCCTGGGGGACACCGGCCGCAAACTCCACACCGCTCGTTCACGGAACGATCAAGTCGCCACCGACCTGCGCCTATGGACCCGCGATCAGTTGGACATCATCGATGGGCTGCTTCATCGATTGCAATCGGCCTTCCTCCAGCGATGCCGGCTCGACGAGGGGGTGATCGTGCCGGCCTATACCCATCTCCAGCGGGCCCAGCCGGTCTTGGCGGCCCATCTCTGGCTGGCCTATGTTGAAAAGTTTGAACGCGACCGCAGCCGCCTTCGCGATTGCCGTCGGCGCACCAACAGCTGTCCGCTCGGTGGGGCCGCCGTCGCCGGAACCGCCTTGCCGATTGATCGGCATTGGACAGCCGAGCAGTTAGGCTTCGAAGAGGTTGCCGCCAACAGTGTCGATATCAGCAGCGATCGCGATTTTGCGGTCGAGTCAACCTTTGTCCTGGCGTTGATCGCCACCCATCTCAGCGGCTGGGCCGAGGAATGGATCCTGTGGTCGACCGTCGAGTTTGGATTCCTGCAACTGCCGCATGCTTTTTGCACCGGTAGTTCGATCATGCCGCAGAAGATCAATCCCGACACGCTCGAGCTGACGCGTGGCAAGTGCGCGCGGGTTCACGGGCACCTGCATACCTTGCTGACCTTGCTCAAAGGGCTCCCCTTGGCTTACAACCGTGACTTGCAAGAAGACAAACCGGCGTTGTTCGATGCCTTTGATACGGTCCAGGCATGTTTGGAGCTAGCGATCCCTATCGTGCAAGAGGCGCAACTGCAGCGAGAAGCGATCGCCGCTCGACTGGACCGTGGCTTCCTCGACGCGACCGCCTTGATGGAGGCGTTGATCGGCCGCGGCATGCCGCAGCGGACCGCCCATCATCTGGTCGGCTCGCTGGTCGGTATCGCCCGTCAGCGCCAGGTTGGCTTGCAGGATTTGACCGAAGATGAGTGGCGTTCGGTGGATCCCGGTTTGGATAGCTCGATCAAGGAAAGCTTAGGGGTCCACGGGGCGATCGCCTCGTATCGTTCGTATGGTTCCAGCCAACCGTCCCGCGTCCAGGAGCAGTTGCAGCGATGGGAAGAAAAACTGGCACGAGGTGGTCGATGAAGGCCGAGCGATGGATGGCGGGTTGGGGGATGCTGTTGCTCAGCAGTTACCTCCCGCTGCCGGTCTTCGGGCAGGCCGAGGATCCTTTCGGGACGGGCGTCCCCCCGACGGTTACCGAGCCGTTGTCGCCCTTGGGGACAATTGAGTCCGACACCGCGCCGACCGCGACCACGCCGCGAGCGGAAGACCCGAGCGCGGTGGTGCAATCGCTACGGGCCAGCCCGCCGCAGACACCGGTCGAGTACGCTCGCGCGATCATGTACTTGAGCCGCATCGAACGCTGGGGGGAGATCGGTAGTTATCTCGAGCAGTTGGGGCAGAGCCCACTCGAGGAAGCGACCGCCGATCAAATTGTCCGGGCCACTGGGCTGGATACCTGGTTCCTGCTTGCAGGCAAGACCAAGGACTTCAAGGAGGAGCAGCGGGCGGTGGTCGATAAAATCATCGCCGGGGCGACGCGCGCCGTCCGTCAGGAAGCGGTCCTTCAAGGAGCCATCGATCAACTCTACCATACGGACTTGGCGATGCGCAAGCGTGGTCTGTTGGGGATTCAGGGGGCGGGCGATGAAGGGCTCGCCGGTCTTATCGAGTTTGTAGCGACCGATCGCAAGCCGATCCCCGTGGCGGTGGCTGAGGTCATCGCCAGCCTGGGCCAGCCAGGGATCGAAGCGATCAAGGCGGGGATGACGACTGACGAGAGCCTCGGCCGCGACCGCTTGTTGATGACGGCGGCTAAGATCCCCGGCCCGGACTATATCGCTGAATTGTCGGCCGGATTGTACAGCGTCGCCACCGACAGTCCCGCGCATGCGGCGTTGGCCAAGGCCCTCTCCCCATCCGGCCAAGCCTTGCCCTCGCCCGCCGCCGTCCACCGCTATCTGGAAGACCAAATGATTCAGGAATTGCGGCAGTATCATGCGATGGGGCGTGACGCGGAGGTGCCCGTCGAGCAGGTATGGCGTTGGTCCGACGACGGGAAGCGGCTGCAACCGGAACTCGATGATCGGGCCGGATGGCATTTGGAGAAAGCTTATCGGCTCGCCGTTTTCGACGTCCGAACGGCGCCGCCGACCGAGCATGGTTTGGCGGCTGCGATCCTCTTCGAACGCGATGGACGGCGGACGCCGGCGGTAGCCATCGAAGCCAAAGCCATGGGCCGGGCGATGAAGCGGGCCGAGTTGCTCTATACGCCGGAGGCGCTGGGTGCAGTCTGGAAAGCAGCGGTCGATCATCAACTTTACTGGGGGCAGTTGCGGGCGGTGCAAGCCATGCAATGGTTGTATCCCCAAGCCACCGAAACTGACCGAGTGCGGCTGGTCGAACACCTCCGGTCGGCCTTGGGGAGCAGTGTGCCGGCCGTTCGCTATCATGCCGCCGTCGCCCTTCAAGCCACGCTGAAGGGGGCAGTCGCCGACGCGGCGGGCCCCGATGCGGCTGGTAATTACCGCTGGCAGCAGGTGCTTCGCGAAGGTGGACGGCTGCAAGGCAAGCCGCTGGCGATGGTAGTCGGCGGCGATGTCGAACGCCGCGATGTGCTCTCGAGACAGCTGTCGGAAATGGGAATCCGCTCCACGACCTTGGCCAGCGCCCGGGAAGCTTTGCAGTATGTGCAGCAGCCGGAGCCGATCGAGATGATCTTCGTCGTCGACAAGGTCTTGGAGATGAGTGTCTCGGAACTTGTTCAGCGGTTGCGATCTCATCCTCGGGCTGCCGTCCTCCCCTTGGCGATCCTGCAAGCGGACCTGTCTAGCCAGGAACGCTCGTTGCTCGAGACGATCGCCGGTCCGGCGATCAACTGGGGGATCCTATCGACCAAACTCGAATCGACCAGCGACGTGCTGCAGCGGATGGGGCGCAGCCATCCACTGCCGCGTTTGGATACACTCGACCGGCTGACCCTGCAAACGCTTTTCGAAAGCCCCTCGCCCCCCGTTGGGACGCTGCCTTAAGTTTCCGGAAGATCTATGCCTCGGTTTGGACAATATGACGACGCGTCGGATTCGGCAGGTCCGATTACCGGCATCATCGGCAATAGTCCGGCCATGGACGAGGTTTTTCATATGACTCGCCGAGTGGCCAAGACCAATGCTTCGGTCTTGATCCTCGGCGAAACCGGGACCGGCAAGGAGCTGATCGCCAATGCCATCCATCGCCTGAGTCATCGCCGCGCCGGGCCGTTCGTCAAGGTAAACTGCGGCGCGTTGAGCGAGAGCCTGCTGGAGAGCGAACTATTTGGGCACGTGCGGGGAGCCTTTACCGGAGCGGTTAACAATCGGACCGGACGTTTTGAGGCCGCCCATACCGGCACCATCTTTCTTGATGAGATCAACAGCACCTCGCTGCACCTGCAGGTGAAATTGTTGCGGGTCCTGCAACAAAAAGAATTCGAGCGGGTCGGCGATACCGAAACGATCACCGTCGATACCCGCGTGATTGCTGCCAGCAATCGCGAGTTGTCCGAGGAAATCCAGGCCGAGCGTTTTCGCGAGGATTTGTACTGGCGACTGAATGTCGTTCCGGTCCAGATCCCGCCGCTGCGGCAGCGACGGGAGGATATCCCGGCCTTGGTGGCCCACTTCTTGAACCACTACAGCGCGATCAACGATCGCTATGTGGTGCACATCCAACGCGAAGCCATGCAGGCTTTGCAGGATTATCATTGGCCGGGTAACGTCCGCGAATTGCAAAATTATGTCGAGCGGGCGGTAGTCTTGGCCGAGTCGGACGAACTGACGATCGACCAACTCCCTGACTATGTCGTCGGCCAAGGGGCCACCGGCAGTAAACCTCCGCCCCATGCCTCGCATCGCCCGTTGGACTTGAGCGGGTTGACCTCCGAAGTGGTGGCCGAAGGGATCCGTTCGGCGCCGGCCGAGGCCGACGACCTGCACCAGCGGGTGGTCGATCGGGTCGAAAAGGAGTTGATCATCCAAGTCCTGACACTGTGCAACCAGGTGCAGACAAAGACCGCCCTGCGTTTGGGAATCAACCGAAACACCTTGCACAAGAAGCTGAAACAGTACGGAATCGACGAGCCAACCAGCGACGAATAACTGCGGCGGGTCGACGCCATCCCCGCCGGCTGCGCGGTGAAGTCCCGCTGGCTCTTGCCAGGCGGGACGAGGCCCGTCGGGCTTTTCTGGGATCGGTTCAAGGATTCGCCGATTATTTTCCTCGCCGCCGCGAACTTTTGTTCGGCGACTGCGTCCAAAGATCGCAATTTCGCGATCCTTGAGGGGAATCCAAACACCGGCATGTGGGAACTCATCCAACAACAACTCCAGCAAAATCAGGTCTTTAGCGGCGGCTTATTGCTGATGGCCGGCGGAGCGATGCTCGCCTACTTCCGCGGCGTGCCGGGGCTCTGTTATCAATGGTTGCGGCGGCAGTGGATCACGGAGATCGATATCCTCGATCGCGATCCAGCCTTCGAATGGGTCGAAAAATGGATGTCGGAGCATGCTTATTCGCGCCACCGCGCTCGTTCGCTGACGGTCAAGACGGTCGCTGTCGATTACGAGGAACGTCGAGAAAACCCGACGCTCGATCCGCGCCCGCGCATCTTGTTTTCCCCGGCGCCAGGCTGGCATTGGTTGTTTTATCGGGGGCGATTGGTATGCCTGCATCGCGAACGTCCCAAGC
Organism: Pirellulaceae bacterium; assembly: GCA_044371435.1. Taxonomy (GTDB): domain Bacteria; phylum Planctomycetota; class Planctomycetia; order Pirellulales; family Pirellulaceae; genus JAIYDQ01. The sequence goes on from JBILTQ010000254.1 coordinate 5,954, forward strand.
TGAACGAAAACAACTCGCAGCCGATCCTTTCCCGCGAGAGTTGGAACATCACTATCTACTCGCGCGATCGCGGCTTGGCCCGGCAACTGCTCGAAGAAGCTCGCGAAGCGGCCTTGCCCGCCCATGAATCGCGGTTGACAGTCCATCGGGCCGGCTATGCCTGCTGGAACGAGCAGATGAAACGGATGCCGCGTCCCTTGGAGTCAGTGGTCTTGCCGGCTGGAATGATGGAGGAAATGCTGGCCGATCTCCAAATGTTCCTCGGACGTCGAACCTGGTATCGCGATCGCGGAATTCCCTACCGCCGTGGTTACCTGCTGCATGGACCTCCGGGTACTGGTAAAAGTTCGGCGGTGGTGGCCTTGGCCTCGGCTCTCGGGATGGATATCTCGATGCTCAGCCTGGGGAACGCCAATCTCGACGATAATTCACTGGCCGACCTGCTCAGCGAAGTTCCCATCAATAGCCTGGTGCTGATGGAGGACATCGACTGCGCCTTTATCGAACGTCAGGAGGATGCCGACAAGCGGAGCAAGGTGACCTTCTCCGGCTTGTTGAATGCCATCGACGGGGTCGCGGCTGGCGAAGGGCGGTTGTTGTTTGCGACTACCAACCATCTCGAGCGACTCGACCCGGCCCTCATCCGACCCGGCCGCATCGATCGCAAATTCTACATCGGCCTGGCGGATCAAGAGCAAGTTGGCCGAATGTTCCGCCGCTTCTTTCCCGAGGCGCCGGCGGAACTAGTCCAAGCTTTCGCTGGCCGCTTGCCTCCAGGAGGGGTGCCGATGTCGGCAGTACAGACCCATTTGCTGCAACATGCCGAGGACTCCCAGCAGGCAGTGGCGACCTTCGGCGATAGCTTGCGGGCGTTGTCCCACCGCTCATCCCTCCCCGCCGGGACGGTCTGGCCCGACGAGAATTCGGGGTTGAAGGCTGGGGGGACGCTGATCGGACTGTAGCTTGGCTCATCCATCCGCCGCAAGGCGTGAGCCTCCGGTTTGCAGGCTCGAAAAAATGTGGGGCGCGATCACCAAGCAAGGCGGGCCGTCACCGCGGGCTTACGCCCCGGCGGCTGATTCCTAACATTCGCCTGCATGTCAACGCTCATCCGCGGCCACCACTTGGATTTTCAAATCAGGGCGGGCTTGACGCAAGCCTTGCAACCGCTCGTTGCCCACCGGTTGCTTGCGGCCATCGAGGATCAGCTCCTTCAAGCCCGGCATCTTCGCCAACGTTTGAAAATGCTCGCTGGTGAAGTAGCCGATGTTTTCCAGATGCAGTTGCGATAGTGGTAGCTTTTGCAGGTTGGCCAACCCCGTCGCTGTCACCGAAGAGGCTTGAGCAGGAGGGGCAGCAAAATCGAGTCGCACCTCCTCCAGCTTCGGGAACCGCTGGGCGATCGTCGCCAGATGCTGGTCATCGACGGTCAGCGGCGAATGATAGAGGACAAGGCGTTTCAGATTGGGCAGGTCGTGAAGCGTCATCACCGCGTGCCGCAGGCGATCCGGCTGATCGCGATTCTTTTCGCGAAGCCCCAGACAACCGCCGACGGTCAAATCCGCTAGCGGCAAGTTGGAGAAGGCTTCCAGCGAAGCGAACTGATGCCCATGCCAGACCATCAATCGTCGAAGCTTGGGGAGCTGATGCAAGAAATGCCACTGGTCATCCGCCAACGGGGCAGCGTTGAGCCCGATTTCCTCGAGCGAGGTCAGTTTACCGATGAGCTGATACTCCTCCACCTGCAGCGGCGGTTTGCCTTGAGAAAGCAGTTTGACGGCCTGACCGCTGGCATCGCGGCTGATCTTGCATCCGCGTTCGCTCAGGTAGCTTTCAATCGCCGCGGTCTCGGTCGGTAATTCCGCCTGCGAGGTGGGAACGATCCAGGTCATCGCCAGGCACGCAAACAGGCAAGGTCGGCACATCGCGGTATCCTCGGGGCAGGAGAGGGTATGGGACGAGTTTCAGACGAACTCAACTATTCCTGGCAAGATATGGTAAACTTAGTTTAGCCGCAAGTTATTGCCGGCCCTGGCTAGTAGTCGCTAACAACTTCGTTCCCGCCTCGATCGTCCCCCTTCCTCCCCTGTCTCTCTCCTCCCGCCTGCCGCCCCAGCCATGCTGCGCTTCGTAAGTTCGCTCTCGCTCGATGCCATGCCACCGGCC
>JBILTQ010000225.1:0-8752 GCA_044371435.1 Pirellulaceae bacterium
ACCGGCCTCCGCTGCCCCAGGGCAAACGGTCACAGCATCCGCATGGGTCCGAACAGCTACCAGGCAAGAAATATGCAATTCTATTCGTGAAATACGATTCACGAATTGCAATTCAACTATTTTGCCCTGGACAGGTGTCGAGGATGCCCGGGAACGCTGGGACAACGGGTGCTGAGCAAAGGATCATGGCAGCGAAGGCCGTCCGCACAAAGTTATCAAGACAAAGGTGAATTCGATGGTGAAGCAGGTGGTGTTCGGTGGGTGCTGGGTTGGGCTATGCTTGCTTTCAGGGATCGGGATGCTCCTGGCCGCGGAGAGCCGCCCCAACATCCTATGGTTCGTGGTCGATGACATGTCGCCGAACTTCGCATGTTACGGCGAGACTACCATCCAGACACCGCATGTCGATGGGCTGGCCAAGCAGGGGGTTCAATTCTTGCAGGCCTATATCACCGCCCCGGTCTGTTCGCCGTGCCGCTCGGCCCTGATTACCGGGATGTATCAGACCACCATCGGCTCGCACCAGCATCGCAGCGGGCGAGGCGAACTGAAAATTCACTTGCCGGAAGGGGTGGTCCCGGTCCCGCAACTCTTCCAGGCAGCCGGCTACTATACGTGCATCGGTCGAGGCATCGCCTCCGAGTCGCCGCGTGGAGCGACGAAAGGCAAGAAGGGGAAGGGGGCGGGGGAAGAGTTCGGCAAGACCGACTATAACTTCGAATGGGACCAGGCGATGTACGATGGTGATGATTGGAGCGGTCGACGCCAGGGCCAACCGTTCTTCATGCAGGTTCAAATGTCCGGAGGCAAACTGCGCGAGGGAAGTCCCGATCGTCGCGCCGCCTTTCGGCAGCGGGTGATCGCCGACTTGGGAAGCGCGACCGATCCCGCCGCGGTGAATCTCCCCCCTTACTATCCGCGCGATCCGGTATTGCTTGAAGATTGGGCCCTCTATCTCGACGCCGTCCGCTATACCGACAAGCTGGTCGGCGATGTTTTGAAGCGACTGGACGACGAAGGACTGACCGCGAACACCTTGGTCATCTTCATGACCGACCACGGGATCAGCCATGCGCGGGGCAAACAGTTTTTGTACGACGAGGGGACGCACATCCCGTTGGTGGTGCGCGGGCCAGGAGTTGCCGCCGGCGTTCAGCGCAGCGACCTGGTCGAGCACATCGACGTGGCCGCCATCTCACTCGCGGCGGCTGGCATCCCGCTGCCGGCCAAGATGCAAGGCCGACCGAGCTTGTCGCCGGGCTACCAGCCGCGCCAGGCAGTTTTTGCCGCTCGCGATCGCTGCGATGAAACCATCGATCGGATCCGCAGCATGCGGAGCGAAGAATACCTTTACATCCGCAACTTTTATCCCGAGCGGCCACACCTCCAACCCAACGCTTATAAAGACGGCAAGGCGATCGTGCAGCAGTTGCGGGCCTTGCATACGGCAGGTCGACTGGAAGCCTTGAGCGAGCAGTTGCTCTTCAGCCCGACCCGACCAGCTGAAGAGTTGTACGCTTATCGCCGCGATCGCTGGCAGGTCACCAACCTCGCCAAGGATCCTGCCTATGCTGAAATCCTGCAAAAGCATCGGGCCGGTTTGGATCGATGGCTGGAGGAGTCGCAGGACCAAGGCGCCGAGGCAGAGGCGATGTACGATAGCGACATGCGCGAGTACTTGCGCAAGCCCAACCCTGAAGTCGAAGCCAACATCCGGCAGATGAAAGCCTGGGCCGCGGCCGGCAAGTGAGCCTCCGTCCCACCCCCGACGTGCGTCGATGGCTTGGTTTGTCCCTAGCAGCGTAAACGCGGTCGCGCCGATCGATGCTAGCGATGGATACCCTAGATAGACACCGGCATCGATTCAAGCCGGCGATGATACTTAGCGTTTTCCCATCCTTCCGAAAAGTTCCGCACCCTACGTAGAAAGGCCTACCATGACCAGCGATCGATATCTTTTTCCGCAGCGCCGCACGCGGCGAGATTTCCTACAGCACGCGACGGCGACGGTGGCTGGGGCCGCCTTGCTGTCACCGGCGGTCGGACGGGCTGAGGCCAAAGCGGCTCCGGTCACCATCGGTTCGGGGCATTGGACGTATACCCTGGATGAGAACTGGGGGAAGTTACCGGGAGGGATGAGCTATGGCTTCGGCTGTGCCATCGTGGTCGACTCGCAGGATCGTATCTACGTCACTTCGCGATCGGAATCCCCCTGCGTGGCCGTCTTCAATCGCCAGGGGGAGTTACTGGAGACGTGGAGCAAGGATTTTGCCGATAAGATCCATTTCACCACCCAGCAGGTGAAGGAGACCGCTCACGGGTTGTACTGGAGCAAGGAACCGGCCGGGGAGTTCCTTTATTTCACCGAGAACGTCAACAAGCAAACGGGAGATGGGGCGCGGGTCTACAAGACCGACCTCCAGGGGCGGGTATTGTACGAGCTAGGGAAGAACGTGGCCGCCTCAAGCCAATCGCAACCGTTCGACTTCACCAATCCGACCGACGTGGCGGTCGCCCCCAACGGCGATATCTACATCGTCGATGGCTATGGTAGCCAGCTAGTGTATCGTTTCGACAAGAACTTCAAGCACCTCAAGACGATCGGTGGGCCGGGGACCGAGCATGGGCAGTTCAAGACCTGCCATGGCGTTTGGGTGCGGACCCTCGGCAAGGAACCGGAAGTCTATGTGGCTGATCGGACCAACAATCGCCTCGAAGTTTATTCGCTGGAGCTTGAATATCGGCGAACGATCCCTGACATGCGAACTCCTTGCTGCTTTTACCAGCACGACCAGCATCTTTACATACCCGAGCTTGGCTCGCGGGTAACGATTCTCGATGCCAACGATCAGGTGGTGGCGAGGTTGGGCGATGGCAAGGGGATCAAGAAAGAGGAAATCGACCAGCATCCGGAAGCCTTTGCCACGCCTCATGCCTTGACGCTCGACTCGCATGGCGACCTCTACGTCATCGAGTGGCTCCCCTTTGGTCGGCCGCGAAAATTCCGGCACACGCCGGCCTAAGCTCGATCCCAGTGGCTCGCGATACCGGCTAACGTTGTGTCGGCCCTTCGGGCCTAAGGCTTAGGCTTGTCGCCAAGTTCATCACCCCTCACCCCCAGCCCCTCTCCCCGAACGGGGCGAGGGGAGCAAGAGATGATGAGTCAGATCGCGATCGCTTTCCCCGAACGGGGTGAGGGGAGCAAGAGATGTTTCTAGCCAGGTCCCCTCGCCACGTGCGGTTATAACGGCTGCTACCGACCTACTCATCCTCTCCTTCACCCCTCGCCCCGTTCGGGGAGAGGGGCCGGGGGTGAGGGGTTATGAATCTCGGAAATGCTGCCTCTGCCTTAGGCCCTCCGCGGCTGGACATGACGGGAATCATCTCTCCCTAACCCTCGCCCCACGCAGTGGGGAGAGGGGACTCAGCATTAGAGCTACAAAGAGCAGCAGCTAGACCAGCTTCCGCCGCGCTGGGCGGCGCCGTGCGGCCCAGAGCCCCAGCAGCACCAGCGATCCACCCCAACTGGCTGGCTCAGGTACCGCCGTCACATTGGCGGTGAAATCAAGGAAGAGATCGCCGCCAGCCGCCCGCCAGGCAAAGGCCCCGATACTGGAGGTGAAAGTATCCCCGTCAACCGCATCAGCACTGGCGATGATCGAACCGAAGGTCCCGGTAATCGAGTTGGCACCCGTGAAGACCAACCATGACCGATTGCTTGTCCAGAAACTATTCGACCAATCGACCGTCGATCCCGCGCCGTTGAATACCAAACTCGTGTTGGCATTGAAAACCAAGGGGCTTGTTCCCGTGAGCACCACCTGATCGAAATTCCAGGGTGACACGCTAGCCTGGGTCGTCGTATTGCCTACCAATTCCCATACGAAGTTAGCCCCGCTCTCGTAAGTGAGCATCGCATCGTGGAAGGTTTGAATTCCGGGACTGTTACCAGGGGTGTGGAAGGAGCCACTTTGAAAGGTAGTATCCGCCCCGACCGTACCGCTACCGCCGAGCGTTGCGCCGGAGGCTACCGTCATCGCCCCCGTCGCGCTCGACTGGTTGCCGTCGATAACCAGCGTCCCAGCACTGACCGTCGTCGCACCGGTGTAGCTGTTGGTGCCGGAGAGCGTCAAGGTGCCACTGCCCGACTTGGTCAGCGTACCATCAACGCTGGTCAATGCTGTTGCAAAGGTGATATCGTTGCCATTGGTATTCACTGCGTAAGCTTGGCTCGCGGCGTTGCTAAACCGATCAGAGAGGTCGGTAGTCAGGCTATCGTATCGCAGCGTACCGCCGCCGAAGCTGATTGTGCCCGACGCGCCCAAGGCCGAGGCGTTGGAAATGGCTAAGGTACCGCCGTTGATATTGGTGCCACCGGTGTAGCTGTTGGTATCGCCAAAAATTTGGGTGCCGCTGCCTGCCTTCACCAATGAAATTGCCCCGGAAATAACCCCTGAGTTTGCATTGGATCCATCTCCAAAACTATAGGTACCGTTACCGCCAAGAGTCAAAGTTGCGGCATTTGCATTTGTTGAAGTGACCGTATTATTGCCGGTGGTAGCATTCGTTCCCGTTGTTGAATTCAACCCGGCAATTTGTTGATTGCGACCATTTAGGTCGAATGTCCCCAGGTTTCCGCTAGCTGCTTGCCCCACATTCACGGTCGTTCCGGTAGGGAGTCGGTCGTTACCCGTCGTAAGTTGTAGCGTGCCGTTGTTGATGGCAGTGTCACCGGTGTACGTGCTGACACCGCCGAGTTGCAGCGTCCCGCTACCCTGCTTGGCCCACGATCCGGTTTCGCCGGACTTGTTCTGGATCGCGACATTGATGACGAGCGTCCCCGTGCCCGGGCTGGTGATCGACGTACCCACGCCGTCTCCGACGAAGACATCTCGGCCGCCACCGAGCGTCACTGTGTTGGCATCGTTGGCTTTTCCGAAACGGCCGCCATCGATGATGATGTCATTGGAGGCGTTGCCCATGCTGCCGTCGGCGGTGAAGCGGACTTCACCACCGTTAACGTTGATGTCGCCGGTGAAGGTGTTGGCGGAGTTGGTCAGTTCGAACCGCCCATCTGTCCCGGCATTGGCGGCGAACGTGAGCCCGCCGCTCGAGTTGCTGATCACGCCGCTGAAGGTGTTGGTTCCGTTGTTGCCCTGCGTGAGCGTTCGAGTGGCCGATCCGAGCGAGACATTATTGGCAAAGGAGAGATTGGCCGTGCTGCTGGCAAGCGAAACATTCGTTGCCAACTCACCAAACTGGACATTGCCACCGATCGTGATTCCGCCGCCAAACCGCGAGTTGGCAAAATCTCGGCTTGCGTTCGAGGCGAGCGTTCCACCATTAAGCGTCAGGACGTTTCCCGCTCCTGAACCTAACCCCGTAGTGCCACGGGCGATCACTGTCCCCGAGTTCAGCGTAAAGCCGCCAGTGAACGCGCCTGCACCTGTTCCGAACACACCGTTACCACTCTTGATAAATCCCGTACCCGCTGCGGTCGAAACACTGTTCCCATTTAGGTCAAAGAGGCCATTCGCTCCGACATCGATCGTTCGGACCGAGCCGCCGGTGGCGTAAGTGCTGCCGATCGAAGCGAAGTTCACAGTCGCGCCGTTGGCAACGGTGACATTCCCCACGTTGGTCGTCGCTCCCATTCCCGCGAACGAATAAGTCCCGCTAGTGAAGCTGACGTTGTTGTTCGCAGTGTACGTCGAAGTGTAGGTCGGCCCGTCCGTTGAGTTGTTCCAACGCGAAGTGTTCCAAGCCCCCGTGGCGCTTGTCGAAGTGTAGGATGTCTGCCCCTCGACCGGCGTTGAAACCAACAGAGAAACCGCCACGACTAACAACGAAGAGACTGTCGGTTTCATTACTATTGCCCACCTCGCATCGTCGATACCTTTACGGCGAATATTTCGTGGCTTCGCGGACATGATGGCTCCAGGAGAATTTCTTGCGATGTTAACTCGGCCCCCACTTTCAACCTGCGAGGAGTGTATCGATCATGCCGACGATCTCAACGTTTTTCTGGTGCAGAGTTGATGAAGGTTTGATGAACCTCTTCGGGCTGAAGTTGCGGGTTACCGCAAGGGCGAGAAGCTCGGTTGCAACTGGGGATAGTTGTCGGCGATCGATCCGCTCCTAAGGGCCTAACGCTCGCCCGAAAAACTATTAGTTTTTTCGATGCCTTGCGACCGGCTGCTCCTGGCGGCCAAAAAATATTTCCAGAAATATTTTTCATGAACCAGCCGACCGCGGCAGCCAGCGAACCGCCGCCGTTTCGCCCGCCTGAAGAACAGCGGACCGATGATGGAGTTCGTAAGAAAGAGGGCATCGGTAGGTCCGTCTTGGCCGCCAACTGAAGAAGCGCCGCGACCGCCACGCGGCTCTTGATCTCGCCGCTTCAGGCTGCACCTAGGGATGGCTGGCCAGCAATGCGCCTCGCCGTTGGCCACGCCGACAGGGAATGGATGGAAGCCCGCGAATCGGCAGAGAACTTTTGTCGCCTGCTGCTCGACCCCAAACCCGACGACCACCGAGATCGCCGTCGACTGCAGCGTCGCCGATGTCAGTACCTTCTATCGCACCTTCCGCCGTTTAAATGGCATGCCCCCCTCCGCCTATCGCGCGGTTGCGTAAACTTTGCCGACTGGAGGACGCATGAGGCCGGGCTCAACCTTGGCCGGCATCGACCGTTCCCGATCGAGGTCAACCAGCGGCTTCATGATTCAAGGCGTTGAGTCCAAGGCAGGTAGGGCCCGCAGCGGTGCTGGCATTCCCAAGGCGATCGCCGTTTCGATCCGCCGCGTCGACCGGCTTGCGCAAACGCTACGATCGGACTTTTTTTCTTTCCGACTCTTCTTTGGTTAACCAATGGATGATGAAGAGCGTTTTTTCTTTCGAATCCTTATCTGACGAATGAATGTTTTATTCCTGCTAGCCGTCGGATGGGGCCCATCATGCTATTTCGTATTTCGCTAACCTGCCTGGGAGTGATCGCGGTCGCCTTTGCTGTAACCGGGCATGCCCAGCAGCCAGAAGCAGCGTTTTCCCCGAGCGATCCTGCGCCGATGAGCGTGGCAGCTGGACTGGATCCCGTCGCATACGATCAGCGGTTAGCGGAACTGGAAGCTTCGGTGGCGCAGCTCAAGCGATGGCGATGCCAGGAACAAGCGGGTTGGCGGTCGAGCGAACGGTGGGAGGTAGGGTACTCGTTCCTCTTCGCCAAGCTCCACTATAAGGAATCGTTCCAAGCCACCTCCACCGATCTGGGGAGCGGCACTTTGAACCTGATCCCCTTCGACCAGGATTACGAACTGACGCCGCGGGTCTGGTTGGGTTACAAACGGGCCGACGGGATCGGGCTCCGCGGTAGCCTTTGGAATTATGACCACGCCGGCGACCGCTTGAACCTGGTCAATAACGGGCTGCAGATTCCGGCGGCCACCGCCACCTCCGTCATCTATCCGTCGCTGATCGTCGCCCCTTTTCCAGGGGATCGATTGCAAGTCGATACCGATTTGAAGGCGACCGCTTTGGATCTCGAAGCCACCTATGATCTGCGGGTGAAGAACCTCGACCTGGTCCTCGGGGGCGGCCTCCGCTATTCCCACTTCGACCAACACTATGATGCTGCCGTCATCCCGGGACCGGTGCCCTTTGCTGCTCCCGCCAGTCTGAATTGGGTGCGCGAATTCGAAGGCTTGGGGCCATTGTTCACCGGTCGCGGCCAACTACCGATCGGTTGCCGCGGTTTCTATGGGACCGGCGGGATCAACGTCTCCTTCCTTTTCGGCGATAAGAACCTCGACCGCTCGGTGGTCAATGATGCTACCCCATCGCCCAACACCACCCCTGCCCAACTGCAGTTTCGCGATAGCGACGAGATCATGGGAATCTATGGCGCGGCGATCGGGATGGGTTGGCAGCGGCGGACCCGCTGGGGACGCTGTTTTGCCGAGGGGACCTATGAAGGCCAACTCTGGACCGAAGGTGGGGCCCCGACAATTACCTTCGCCGGTTTTAACGGCTTCGCTCTCAATCTCGGCGTGGCGCGTTGAGGCCCGACCCGCAGTCGAGCTGGCTTAAGTGATTTGCCGGATGCGGAGGCGACGGTAACGGACTTCGCCGCCGAAACGATTCCCGCCATGCACCTGCAAACCGAGATGTCCGCGGGTGGGGTGCACGCTCTCGGGTTCCGTATGTTGCATGATCTGCACCCCGTTCACCCAGGTAGTGATCGTCGGGGGATCGCCGGTGATGCGAGCTCGAACTTCATTCCATTGGCCGACCCGCCAAAAATACGGCCATGCATCGGCCAGGATCGGGCAGGGATGTTCGGCGTTCTCGTTGTGCTCGATGCGGTCCGGGGTTGAGCCGAAGGTGAAGTTGCGGACACCGCGGCGTTTCCAAATCCCCTCGCCGAGGATCCCGCCGATGGTTCCTCCTTCGTGATAATCGATAAGGCATTGATAGGCCTTACCGTCTTCCGTGCAGCGCATGAAGAGCCCGCTATCCGGACCGAAGGCGTTGTTCACCTCCAGGCTGACCTCGAAGTTCCCGTAAAGCTTTTCCGTGAGCAGCAGGCCGCCGTTCCCCGGCGTATCCTGGCTGCCGACAATCTGGCCAGCCTCGACGCGCCAATATCCGCCGCTACGCTGGCCGCTAGCTTTGCTGTGCGGGCTTCGAGCGGTGACCCTCCAACCGCTCAGCGAATGGCCATCGAAGAGTTCTTCCCAGCCTTGTTCCGCAGCCG
>JBILTQ010000090.1:0-16826 GCA_044371435.1 Pirellulaceae bacterium
CGACAACCAGCCCGTCGGCTGCTCCCGCGTTGCTGGCGATTCCGCCTGGAAGGCAAGGGAGGGGCAAGCCTTAGCGGCTGGGGGTTGGTTCGCGGCTTTGGGCGAGGGCGGTGTGCTTTGGTTTTGGAGGAAGCGTGCCAGCCGAGGTCGCAGCCAGGGCCCGTTCCCCGGTGCATGTTGGGATGGAGCGAGGGGGACGGTCGATAGTCTGGATGGTCGGAAGCGTTCGCGATGGAGGCTCGAGGTCGATCATCGAGATGATGGATGGTTGGGTTTTTGGTGGATTCCTTAGGTTGGTATCCTTGGTGGGACGATTGGGATTTTCGCAATTACAGGTAACGGTCGGGTACGATGAATCGCGTGTTGCTGGCCTTGTTCGGCTCGGTGTTTTTACTCTTGGGCCTTTTCTTTTTCCTCGGACGCAATGCCGATGGGCCGTTGCCGTTGAGCGAGCCGGGCTCTAGGCAACGAGCGTTGGTCGTCTACTGTGCCGCGGCCAATCGGCCGGTGATGGAAGCGATCGCGGCTGATTATCAGAAGGAGTATGCTCGGAGCGTGCAGTTACAATTCGGGGCATCGCAGGCCTTGCTGGCGGCCATGGAAGTCAACCAGACTGGCGACCTTTTCATTCCGGCCGATGCCTCTTACCTCGAGCTAGGTCGTGACAAAGGTTTGGTCGAGGAGGTTTTGCCGATCGCTGGGATGCGGCCGGTGGTCGTGACGGCCAAGGGCAATCCCAAGCAGCTCCGCGGTGTCAGCGACTTGTGGCGAGCCGACGTTCGCGTCGTCCATCCGAGTCCCGAGGCCACCGCCATCGGCAAGCTGGCTCGGGAGTTGATGCAGCCCGCGGGGGCCTGGGACTCGTTGGTGAAGCATTCGCAGAGTGAGCGTTTGACGGTCACCGATGTCGCCAACGACGTCGCGATGGGGGCGGCGGATGCCGGCATCGTGTATGACGTGGTGGCACGGTCGTACCCTGAGTTGGAGGCGGTAGTGGTGGATGCTTGGAAGGAAGCCTCTTCGCCGGTGTCTATCGGAGTCCTGACTTCGGCTTCATCCCCGGCTTCGGCTTTGCATTTCGCACGCTATGTTGCCGCTCGCGATCGCGGCCAAAAACGCTTTCAGGAGTTGGGCTTTGAAGTCGCCGACGAGGACACCGGCGATGTGTGGGAGGCGGTACCGAAACTGGCCGTTTTTGCTGGATCGATGCTCAAGCCGGCCATCGAAGAGACCATCACCGCTTTCGAGGCGCGGGAGGGGGTCGAGGTTTCCCGGGTTTATAACGGCTGCGGGATCCTGGTCGCCCAGATGAAAGCTGGCCAGCATCCCGATGCTTATTTTGCTTGCGATAGCGAATTCATGAGCCAGGTCCCCGACATTTTCCCCGAGCCGCAGGATGTTTCGCAGAATGAATTGGTCATCCTCGTTCAGAAAGGTAATCCCAAGGGCTTGGCCAGCTTGAAGGATTTAGGCAAGCCGGGGTTGCGGGTGGGGATCGGGCACGAGAAGCAGTGCGCCATGGGCTGGTTGACGCAGAACACTTTCCGCGAAGCTGGCATCCAGCAGGAGGTGATGGAGAACGTGGTCGTCCAGACACCCTCGGGAGATATGCTGGTCAATCAGATGCAGACCGGATCGTTGGATGCTTCGGTAGCTTATTTGAGCAATGCCGCCGGCGCCAGTGAGTTCCTCGACGCGATCCGCATCGAGGGTCTGCCGTGCAGCGTGGCGACGCAACCTTTCGCCATCGCCGTCGATTCACCGCGTCGTCACATTGCGGGGCGTCTGTTCGCCAGGATCTGTTCCGCCGAATCCCAGGAGATTTTCCAGGCGGAAGGATTCCGCTGGCAATTTCGCCAGACGACGGTGAGCCGGAATGAAGGCCGATAAACCTGCCGCGGCTGCGGCTGATCCCATAGGTACCATCCCGGCCATCGACTTCAAGAACCGGTCGGACTGGCCCTTCTTTGTGACGATGGCCGGGCTATCGTCGTGTTTTCTGTTGCTGATCACGCTGATGCTGGCGGCCGATTTTCTCTTCACCAGTTGGGCGGATTTTCGCCGAACTTTATTCAAACCGGAGATCCTGGCGGCAGTCCGGTTGACGTTGTTCAGCTGCACCGCCGCCACCATCCTGGCGATGTGGGTGGCTACTCCGCTGGGGTACCTCCTGGCGCGCTTTCGCTTTCCTGGGCGGATGGTGGTCGATACGTTGGTCGACATTCCGATCGTCCTGCCGCCGCTGGTCTTGGGGTTGAGCTTGTTGATCCTTTTTCATCTCTCGATCGGCGGCTGGCAGTTGGAGCGATGGCTGCGCGACGATCTAGGTTTTCCGGTAACCTACCGCTGGCCGGCGGTGGTGCTTGCCCAGTTCGCCGTGTCGACTGCCTTTGCCATCCGCACCATGCGGGTGACCTTCGATCAACTCGACCCACGCGCAGAAGAAGTTGCGCGGACGCTCGGCTGCTCGCGCGGTCAGGCCTTCCTGCAGATTGCGTTGCCGCAAGCCTGGCGAGGCTTGATCACGGCGGCTACCGTCGCTTGGGCGCGGGCTTTGGGTGAGTTTGGTCCGATCATGGTCTTTGCCGGGGCGACTCGGATGCGCACCGAAGTCTTATCGACCAGTGTGTTCCTCGAGCTGAGCGTCGGCGAGTTGCAGTCAGCGGTGGCCGTCTCTTTGTTGATGGTCGGGTTGGCGGTGGTCGTCCTGGTGATCCTTCGCTTGCTCGGATCGGAGCCGGGGACATGATCGAGTTGCGTCGGCTACACTTGCAGGCTGGGCTGCATCGGCTGGATGATATTTCTTTGACGATCCAGGCTGGCGAGTACGCGATCTTGATGGGGCGTACCGGCAGCGGCAAGACCACCATCCTCGAGGCCCTTTGCGGGTTGCGGCCCGTCCAAGGTGGCCAAATCCTGATTAACGGCAACGACGTGACCCATTGGACGCCGGCCGCCCGTCAGATCGGTTACGTGCCACAGGATGGAGCATTGTTTGTCAATTTGAATGTCCGCCAGCACCTCGAGTTCGCCTTGAAGCTTCGCCGTTATCCACCGTCGGCGATGCAACGGCGGGTCGACGAGTTGGCCGAGGTGCTCGGGATCGGACACCTGCTGACACGCGGTGTCGGCAAGTTAAGCGGCGGGGAGGCGCAGCGGGTCGCGTTGGGTCGAGCTCTATCTTTTTCCCCCAAGGTCTTGCTCTTGGACGAGCCCTTGAGTGCGCTGGATGAAGCGACTCGCCGCGAGATGTACACCTTGTTGCGGCGTGTCCAGCAAGCGACCGGCGTCACCACGTTGCATGTGACCCACAGCCGCGAGGAGGCCCAATACCTGGCGGATCGCCTTTTTCAGCTCGATCAGGCGGGGATGGTCGAACAGACTTCGCAATTGGAACGCCGCTTGACCTGAAAGGTGCGGAAGCTCATATCGCGAAGGTCCATCCGCAGCAATTTCCCGGCCAGGGGTTGGCCCAGGCCGGCGAGCAGTTTGATCGCCTCCATGGCTCCCAGGCAGCCGACGGTACCGGCCACGGCGCCGAAGACCGGAAATTGACGCCGCCAGGTCGTCGGGGGTTCGGGAAAGAGGCAACGGAGGCATGGCGTCTGGTAGGGCAGGATCGTGGTCAAGGTGGCTTCCAGTTCATACATGGCGCACTCGATCAACGGTCGACCCAATCGGACGGCCGCCTGATTCATGGCGAATCGTTCCTGGAAGAGCGGGGCGCAGTCGACGACGAGGTCGGCTTGGCTAACGAGTTGTTCGGCGTTGCCGTCATGGACGTTCTCGTCGACGATCGTCAGTTCCAAACGCGGGTTGAACTCCAGCAAGCGTTGGCGGATGGTTTCGATACGGACATGGCCAATCGAAGCATGCGTGACCAGCAATTGCCGGTTGAGATCGCTGGGCTTGACCCGCCCACCGTGGGCGAGGATCAGCTTCCCGACGCCGGCGGCTGCCAGTTCCAACGCCACCGCCCCACCGACCCCACCGACTCGCGAGACCATGACAGTCGCCCCCTTCAAACGTTCCTGGCCGCTTTCGCCGAAGCCCGGCACCCATGTCTGCCATTCGTAGGTAGCCAATTCTTCTTGAGTTAGTTTCCTGGCAGGCGGTATCATACGCTCCCCTGTTCCATGGTTCGAAGGTCAACGGCCGAAGCTCGCATGATAATTGATAATATCCGCCTCGCCAGCGAGTCTGACTTGCCGACGATCATCGATATCTACAATCAATCGATCCCCGGTGGCTGGTCGACCGCTGATACGCGCCCAGTGCGTGTGGCCGATCGGGTGGAATGGTTTCGCCGATCCGATCCCAGTCGACGGCCGATCTGGGTCGCCGAAATAAGCAGCGTCGTGGTGGCTTGGACGAGTCTAACTTCGTTCTACGGCGGGCGACCGGCGTACGACGCCACGGCGGAAATCAGTTTGTATGTCGCCACTGCCTACCAGCGACTTGGTCTGGGGCGACAACTGAAACGTTGGGTGATCGAGCAATGCCCGAAGTTGGGGATCACCACCCTGTTGAGCATGTACTTCGATCACAATGCGGCCACGCGGCGGTTGAATGAGGAACTCGGCTTCGAAATTCTCGGGCACCTTACCGACATCGCGATCGTGGACGGCAGGTCGCGCGGCCTGGTCATCGCCGCGAAACGCATTCCATCATCGCTCACTCCTTGATCGGTTGGAGGATGTAACGCGGCGGTGGGCTCGGGCTGGCGTTGGGATCGGGTTGGGACGGACTAGGGGTAAGCCGTTTCGCGGTTGGTTCGAGCAAGGCCTGGTCGTCAGGGGGCGGGGATGGCAAGGGTGGATCGCCTTCGTCACGGCGGGCGGTGGTCAAACGATGGGGCGATCGGGAGTCGGTTTCGAAGAAGTTTCCGGCCGATCGCGGCGGCGATGCGGTGAAGTTCTGGTCCGGCCAGGCCGGTTGGTGGCTGCCAGCCGACGGCGCCGGCGAGCCGCCCAGGCTCGAGGGCTGGTTCGTGGCAAAGGGGGAGGCTGTCGGCATCGTCGCGGTGGGCGGGATGTTCGGAGGCGTCGGGCTGAGGGTGGGGAGTGAGGTGGGTGGTTGAGCGATGGGTTGGAATGCGCGGGGCGCGTCGTCGAACTCCCCTAAGCGGCTGCCGATGATCGGTGGTCCTTTCTTGAAACGCGGTTCCAAGGGGAAGCTTTCGTCGACCATCGACGTGGGCAAGGAATCCTTGACTGCTTGCCGAGCATGTTCCCCGAGCGAACCGCTCAATTCGTGCCGCCAATCCGGGAGGGGATCCCAGCCAGGGGCGGGTGGCAACGCGAGGCTATGGCCATAGGCTGCCGTATGGTTCGCCGTAGCGAGTTCCTGGGCTTCCACCAAACAAGGGACCAGGTCTTCGCCGTCCGCGGCATCGATTTGGGAACGGCTGGAAGCCGAGTCCCTGTCGGTACCCAAGGGCCAGTACAACCAGTAGGCAAGTGGGCTCACGGCTGCCAGGAAACTGAGCCAGCCCGCCCAGCGGAGGCGGGCGATGAGAGCAATTCGCATGGATAATCAGCGTGGGGCAGGGAGGCGACGGTCGGACCGGCGTGCCCGTATCCATGAGCAAGGTGTAGCGGCCAGCAAGGGTCTCGGTCACGTTCCATCCGAGACTTCCATGGAGCATCGGCCATCCGGCAAGGGAGGCTCGACAACTTCCGCAAAAATCCGGTGGTGACGGTTAGGGAGGATAATCACCGCCAAACTTGGGAAAAGCTGCGGCGGTTTCCCCGCCCGGCGATGCCCCTTCGACGTACAGTTGCAGCAAGACTTTCGCTTCTCCCGGATCATCTTGTCGAGACCCAGCTATGTCGGCCGCGGAATTGGAAACCCTGGTCAGTCCCCTACGCACCTGCGCGCGGTCCAACCGGCCTCCGCTATGGCCAGCCCCGACCTTTTCGGTGCTGCATCTGATCAACGGCGAGCATTTTTCCGGAGCGGAACGCGTCCAGCAATTGCTGGGGAAGCGGCTTCCCGAATGCGGTGTGGCCGTCGACTTCGCCTGTTTGAAACCTGGTAAGTTCTTGCAGCACAGCGGTTTGTCGCCCGACCGTGTTTTTTCCGTACCAATGCACGGTCGGTTCGATCGCGATATCGCTCGGCGGATCCACAATCTGCTGATGGCTGGTAATTATCAACTGCTGCATGCCCATACCCCGCGTTCAGCCATGATCGCCTCGCGGGTGGCTGCACGGTCGAAACTCCCTTGGGTCTATCATGTCCACTCTCCTACCAGTCGCGACTCATCGCGGCGGATCATCAATCGAGTGAATGACCTGGTAGAACGCTGGTCGCTCCGCAACTGCGCCAGACTGATTACCGTCTCGCGATCGTTGCGGCGTGAATTCCTCCGCCGTGGGATGTCGCGCTCGCTTTTGCGTTGCGTGCCGAACGGGGTGCCCGATCTATCGCCGATCGATCCCTGGCAGCGGTTGGAACAACGGCGATGGCGGCTGGGGATGGTCGCCCTCTTCCGCCCGCGGAAAGGTTTGGAGGTATTGCTCGAAGCCTTGCGTCACGAGGTGCTCCGTTCCCTCGACTTGGAAGTGGAAATCATCGGCGGCTTCGAAACCGCCGAGTATGAAAAACTGATCCATCGGCTGGTGGCTCAGTATCGACTGGAATCGATCGTTCGTTTCACCGGCTTCACCGACAACGTGCCGGGGCGCCTTAGCCAGTTGGATGGCTTGGTCTTGCCGAGTCTTTACGGGGAGGGGATGCCGATGGTGGTTTTGGAAGCCTTGGCCGGCGGCGTCCCGGTCATTGCCACCCGGGTCGAAGGGACACCGGAAATTATCCGGCATGGGAGGGAAGGTTGGCTGGCGGAACCGCGAAACGCTGCCTCCTTAGCCGCGGCTGTCGAGGCCTTTACCCGCGATCGCGGGGCCTGGGCGCAGATGAGCGAGGCGGCGGTCGTCCGGCACCGGGATCATTACTCGGATCGGCGGATGGCCGAGAAAATCGCTGGCATATATCGGCAGCTCTTGCCTATCTTTCCTAGACAGTCGTGAGGGATTTTCTTATCCTGCTGGCAGGTCGTGCGATTCCGTAGCGGGAGCCGCCGGGACCTCGGTTGTGTTGGAATGGGTCGGTGCCTCCGAGCGGGCTGGATGACTCGTCTCCGAACGGCCTCGGAATTTCCTAGCCGACTGCTCCGTTTGTTTACTCGGATGAAAGAGTCGCTTGCCGCGAATGAATGCGTTAGATACGGCTGGTTTGTCGGATTCTTGCCGCGAGATGGCGCGGCGAGCCAAGGCAGCTTCGTTGCAATTGGGACTGATCAGCACCCAGCTGAAAAATGACTGGCTATATCAGGCCGCTGCCGGTTTGGAAGCCGAGCACGAGCAAATCCTTGGGGCGAACGCCCAAGACCTGTTGCAGGCCCCGCAGTATGGGTTGGGCGCGGCGGCGATCGACCGGTTGCGGTTGACTTCGGAGCGATTGGCAGGGATCGCCCAAGCCTTGCGGCAGATCGCTGGTCTACCCGATCCGGTAGGTGAGTTGCTCGAGGGTTATCGGCGGCCCAACGGGCTGGAGATCCAAAAGATCCGTGTTCCGTTGGGGGTCGTTTTTTTTATCTATGAATCGCGGCCCAACGTCACCGCCGATGCTGCGGCCATCTGTATCAAGAGCGGTAATGCCGTCATCTTGCGCGGTGGCAAGGAGGCCATCCATTCCAGCGCGGCGATCGCCCGTTGCCTGCAAGCCGCGGCCCGTCGCACGGGGTTGCCGGCCGATGCCTTGCAGTTCGTCGAGACCACCGACCGGCAGGCCGTCGGTCATCTGCTGAAGCTTGACCAGTACATCGATGTCGCCATACCGCGCGGAGGTGAGGGCTTGATTCGACGCGTGACGGAAGAAGCGGCGATGCCGGTCATCAAGCACTTCGACGGCAATTGTCACGCCTACATCGATCGGTCGGCCGATTTGGCGATGGGGCTGAAGGTTGTGGAAAACGCCAAGTGCCAGCGGATGGGGGTGTGCAATGCCCTGGAATCGCTGCTGGTCCACCGCGGGGTGGCCGAGGAGTTCCTGCCTCAGCTTGGCCTTAGCCTGCAAAAATATCCCATTGAAATCCGCGGTTGCCCGGCTACGCAACGTATCCTGGAAGGGGTCACGCCGGCCACGGAGGATGATTGGAAACGCGAGTACCTCGGGCCGATCCTGAGCGTTCGCATCGTTGATTCAGTGACGGAAGCGATCGAGCATATCAATCGCTATGGTTCGCACCATACCGATGCCATCATCACCGCGGACCTGGCGGCTGCTCGTCAATTCACCGCAGCGGTCGATTCGGCAGCGGTGATGGTCAACGCCAGTACGCGCTTCAACGACGGTGGCGAGTTCGGCTTCGGGGCCGAGATCGGCATCAGTACCGACAAGTTTCACGCCCGCGGGCCCTGCGGTCTTCGCGAATTGACCAGCTACAAGTATATCGTCTACGGCAACGGACAGATCCGAAGCTAGCTTCTCCTGGGAGGGGATCATGGAAGATAAACACCTCAGCCGTGAAGATGTCGACAGTCTCCTGCAAGGCGGGGGGGCGTCGACAGCCAACCATCCGGAAAGCGAAGCCGAATCGGGTAAGCCGCCGGCGAAGGTTCGCGTCTTGGCCTATGACTTTCGCCGGCCGGAACGGGTCGGGAAGGAGTTGGTTCGCGGGTTGCAGTCGTTGCACGAGGGGTTGGCTCGTAATTTTGGGGCTTCGCTGTCGGCCATCTTGAGAAGCATGGTGGAAGTCCGCCTGATCAGCGTCGATCAGCTGACCTATCGCGAATTCATTCAAAGCCTGGAGATTCCCACCTGCTTCAACTTGTTGCGGCCCAAGCCCCTGGAGCGAAACTGGGTGCTGGATATCTCTCCGGCTTTGCTGTACCCGATCATCGACCGGATGCTAGGAGGGGGCTCGACCGGTGAGTCCAACCTCAATCGTCCGTTGAGTGAAATCGAACTGCGGTTGGCCGGACGTATTACGCAGCTGTTCCTCCGGGAATTGCGGACGGCCTGGCTGAGTATTCTCTCGCTGGACTTGGAAATCGAACGAGTCGAGAGCAACCCGCAGCTGGTGCACATCGTGCCGCCCAACGAAGTGGTGGTGGTGGTGAGTTTCGAGGTCGCCATGGGAACCACGCGCGGCATGGTGAATCTTTGCATCCCGTTCAACACGATCGAACGGGTGGCCTCGAAACTGACCAGTTCTTCATGGATCGGTTATGCCGGAACGTCGGCCAGCGAAGCCAGTCAGGATCAGATGGCCAATCGGCTGGATGGATCGTTAGTCAACGTGGTGGTGACCTTGGCTCGTTCCCAGATCAAAACCGGGGACCTCTTCGACCTCCAGGTCGGCGACATCATTTCTACCGAAAAAGATATCCAGCAGCCGTTGGAGGTGGAAATTGCTGACGCGGTCAAATTCCTGGCCGCCCCCGGCTCGTTGAAAGGGCGGAAAGCCATTAAAATCGAGTCGGTTGTCAACTTCAACAATTCAGAGAGTCGCACGACCAGCTAGGGTTGTTCGGTCGCTGCGACGGCATGGTCTTGAAACGGAATGGAGTAGTCAGATGCGAGGGAAAATGTCCTCGATGAGGGAGTGGTTGCAGCTAGGGTTGCTCGGATGCCTTGGCCTGCTGGGCGGATGGCGGTCTTTGACGGCCCAGGAACCGAACGCTTCCGCCGACCAGCAGCACCTTCAGTTGCTTCAGTTGCTGAATGCCATCGAGCCGTATCATCCTACCGGCGAGCTGCGTGGCCAGGCTGTCCTGGCGGGATCGAACACGATGCTGCATCTGGGGCAAAGCTGGTCGGAGCGATTCCGCCTATTCCACCCCCAGGTGGAATTGGAGCGGGGAGTTGACGGTTCCGATGCTGGTTTGGAGGCTTTAGCCAAGGATCCGAACACGATCGTTGGGGTGAGTCGGCAAGTCACCGAAGAAGATCTGGCGAAACTTAAGAGTGGGGCTTGCAAGGAACCGGTGGTCTTGATCGTTGCTTTGGATCCGCTGGCGGTATACGTGCACAAGGACAATCCCCTGCCCGGTTTGACGCCGGCCCAGGTCCGTCAGCTGTTCGCCGCCGATGCCGCTGGGAAGCCGGCGGTCGCCAGCTGGAAGGAGTTGGGGGTATCGGGCGCGTTAGCATCGCAGCCGGTCCGCGTCCATCATCGCAGCCAGGTCAGCGGGACCCGCAACTTCATCAAGCAGTCGGTGTTGGATGGGGCAAACCTGGCGGAACCAGCCGCCACCCACAGCTCGAATCTCGAGATTTGCAAAGCCATCGCCGCGGATACCGCCGGTGTTGGAATGTGTGGTTTTGGGGATCGAACGGAAGGGGTTCGGGCAGTCCCACTGATCTTGAACGAGCAGAAAGTCGAAGCCAGCGAAGCTGCCTTCCTGGCGGGGCAATATCCTTTGGTTCGGCCGCTTTCGCTGGTTTTCGACAAGAGCTTGTTGAAGCGGGATCAGGGGCTTCGCGAGGCGATGGTGAGGTACATCCTGAGTCGTGATGGCCAAGCCGAGGCGATCCGCGCTGGTTTTTATCCCTTGGATCCGAACTTCATCCGCCAAGAGATCGTGCAGTTGACGGGGACTCAGATCCGTTGACGCTGAACGCTTATCCGCCATCGCCTGCGGCCGATCGCTCGGACCTTCGGCCAAGTGGCAAGGCTCCACTCTCTTCATCGCTATGCTTCGCCAGTTCCTACGAGAGGATCGCATGAACCGTTTACTGTTTGTCATCGTCACCGCCGTCTTCGGCTGCTATCCCCTCCATTCGCTGCGCGGGCAGTTCACCGACCAAGGCTTCGGCGATTTGCTCAATCAGGCCTTGCCTCGGATGGCTCCTTCGAATCCCTTCGGTGGTTCCAGCTTTCC
Source organism: Pirellulaceae bacterium (assembly GCA_044371435.1). Taxonomy (GTDB): domain Bacteria; phylum Planctomycetota; class Planctomycetia; order Pirellulales; family Pirellulaceae; genus JAIYDQ01. Next base: position 10,890 of record JBILTQ010000090.1, read on the forward strand.
CTCGAGTTCCTCGGCCACGGGCAACGTGTCTGCTACCAGTCCGGTGCCCGGGACCAGTTACGTATCGCCGACCAATGCTGGTAGTTCCCGCCTCCGCAATTGGACGCTGGGGGTGGCGGTCGACAACCTCGACACCGGCGCGTTGGTTCGTCAGGTGCAACCGAACAGCCCGGCCCAACAAGCCGGCTTGGAGGCGGGTGACGTGATCGTGGCTTTGGGGGGCTATCAGGTCGGTCTGGTCGATGGCCGGCTGAACGATATCGCTGATCAGTTGCGGCGGTCGGCCGATCCCAATGGTCGCGTTCGGGCGCTGGTGATGGATCTGCGTTCGGCGAAGTTGACCAATGTCATGATCGAGCTCGACAGCGCCTCGACCTCGGTGCGCGGCACGGTCTCGACACGCGATCGCTACAACCTTCCCTACGGAGCCGTCCTCACCGTCCGCCTGGAGAATGCGTCGCGACCTTTTTATGAAGTCAACGGCGGCACCGACATTCGACAGGTCCAGGGTCCTGGGCCTTATCCCTTTGAGCTGAACTATGATCCGCGGTACATCGATCCGCGCGATCAGTATCGACTGACGGCAACCATCACCGACAATCGCGGTCAGTTGCTCTACGGGATGCGGCAACCGATGGCGATTTCGCCGTCGAATTGGCCGTCGAATATCGGGCTGGAGTTGGTCAGTCGCAACGAATTGCAAGGGACCGGTTCCGGAGGTGTCGTCGTGTCCTCCTACCCTACCGATCCCAACGTCCTCAATCAGATCTACATGCAGTACCTCAATCGTTTGCCTTCAGCCAAGGAACAGGTGGCTTGGTCGTCTTACCTGGCCCAAGGGAACTCGGTCGATGACCTGAAAGCTAAAATCCTGGGCAGCCCCAATTTTTACGACCGGGTAGGCAACAATCCGACTGTCTTTGTACAAAGCATGATCCAGTTGCTGACCAACCGACAGCCGACGCCCCAGGAGGTCTCGGCCTGGACACGTCGGCTCAACGAATACCAGGGGCAGCGCGAGGAATTGGTCCGAGAGTTTATCCAGCAAAGTCGATAGGTAGGATTGGGTGTTGCTTCCTTTTGGCGATCGATTAGCGGCGGCGGTCCAGGAAAAGCGGTCGGCCGTCTGCGTTGGGTTGGACCCCCGCTGGCCCTCGTTACCCCCTTCGCTGGTAGCGGGGGTGGATGCCACTCCGGCGGGGATGGCTAACGCCTACGAACGATTTTGCTGCGAGATTATCGATGTCGTGGCTGGGCTGGTTCCGATTGTCAAGCCGCAGGTGGCCTTCTTCGAACAGTTGGGTGCGAGTGGGATGGTGGCCTTGGCCAAGGTGATTCGCTATGCGATCGACAAGGATCTGCTGGTGGTCGCCGATGCCAAACGCAACGATATCGGGACGACCGCCGAGGCTTACGCGGCCGCCTTCCTCGGTCGTGGTCCGGATAGCAGTTGGGGATCCGATGCGCTGACGGTCAGCCCCTACCTTGGCGAGGATTCGCTGCAGCCGTTCGTCGACCGTGCTCATGCCAATGGGAGCGGCCTTTTTGTCCTGGTCAAAACCTCGAATCCCGGCAGCGGGTTTATTCAGGACCTGAAGGTCGATTCTCGCAGCATTTCGCAACGCATTGCCGACTGGGTGCAGCAGGCGACGATAGCTGCCCAATCGTCTTCTGGTTGGGGATCAATCGGCGCGGTGGTCGGAGCGACCTACCCAGGCGAGCTGATCGAACTGCGGCAGCGGATGCCGAATGCCTGGTTACTGATCCCGGGCTATGGCGCGCAAGGTGGCAAGGCCCGCGATGTGGCTGCAGCCTTCGACAGCCGAGGCTTGGGGGCGATCGTCAACAACTCGCGGGGGATTATTTTCGCCCATCAGCTACCGGCCTATGCGCAGCTGAGCGATTGGCAGCAAGCGGTCGAAGCCGCGACCCGCGAGATGATCGAGGCCTTGCGGAGCGAAACGCCGAACGTGGCCAGAGGCTAGGCGGGATGTTCCCTGGCTGCGTGATGGCTATCCCTCGGGGTGGGTTTTCTCAGGCCGCCTGGCGCGACGTTTGGTCTTGCGCTGGCTGCTAGTAAGTTCGAGCTAGCTGGCGGTAATCGAGCACGGCAGCGGTGAGGGGAAGAGAGTAGTAAAAATTGCTCGAGCCTACGGCCTTCGGGAAAATGCTTTAGAATGTCGGGTCGCCGAGGATGGCAAGGCCTGGGAGTTCAAGGTCGCATCCAACGGTCACTCGTCGGACCAGCGGCATGGACGTTTGGCCTAGCTGTTGGCGCGATGCGGTTGGTTGTTCGGCTTGGATGTGCTGCGTCGTTGCTTGGCTGGTTCGGGAAAGGAACCCAAGATGGAAACGCATCCTTATGGCTGGCTGAGCCTGTTGCCACCGGTGGTGGCTGTCGTGACTGCGATGCTTACGCGGCGGATCGTCCCGGCTTTGCTCCTCGGCATCTTTGCCGGGTGCTTGCTGATGGCTCACGGCTCAGCGTTGCGGGCGATCATCGATCTTTGCGAGCTTCATCTGTGGAATACGTTGATTCAACCCGATAAGTTGCGGGTCTGCGCCTTCACCTTGCTGATTGGAGCGACGATCGGTGTCATCCAGTCTAGCGGCGGAATGCGGGGGCTGATTCAATGCGTCGCCCCGTTGGCCCGCAATCGTCGGACCGGGCAACTCGGCGCTTGGTTGATGGGCTTGCTGGTTTTCTTCGACGATTATGCGAATTGCCTGTTGCTGGGAACGACCCTGGCTCCTCTCTGCGACCGCCTGCGGATTTCTCGGGAGAAGCTCGCCTACATTGTCGACTCCACGGCTGCACCCGTGGCGGGGTTGGCCTTGGTTTCCACCTGGATTGCGGTCGAGCTCGACTATCTCCGAGAAGGTTTGAAGAATATTCCCGAAGCCGCGGCAGCGTCGCTGAGCGCCTTCGATTTGTTCATCGCTTGTATCCCTTATCGTTTTTACGTCATTCAAACGTTGGTGATCGTCTTCCTCATCGGTTGGTTGGGACGAGACTTCGGGCCGATGTTGCGGGCGGAACGCGCGGCTTGGCGAAAAGGGAAAGCGGGAGAGGCTTCGCCAAACGCCGATGAAATCGTGGGGATGATCGATGACGGTGCCCATCGCGCCCCTTGGTGGGTGGCGGCTATTCCGATCTTCATCACGCTGCTCACTGTCTTGGTGTTGATCTACCTGACGGGCAAGCATCGCTTGAGCAGCGAAGGTGAGGGGCAACCGCTATTATGGCGGGATATTTTCGGCGCCGGCGATTCGCCGTTGGCCTTGATGTACGGCGGCCTGGTAGGCTTGTTCAGTGCCATCGGCTTGACCACATGCCTGCGCTTGCGTTCCTGGTCGCAAGTCGGCGAAGCTGCCGGGAGGGGGGCACGGCTAGTCCTGCCCGCCCTGGTAATTCTGTGGCTGGCCAGCACCTTGTCGCGGATGACCAGCAACCATGCCTATGATGATCGACCTGCTCAAAAGGCCTTTGAGTTTCAGGATCATCGACTTTATACCGGCGATTATCTCAAGGAGAAATTGCTGGCGATCGACCAGGGCCAGTCCGGCAGCGGCCAACTGAAACGGTGGTTGCCGACCATCATTTTTGTCCTGGCTTCGGTGATCTCCTTTTGTACCGGCACCAGTTATGGCACGATGGGGATCCTGATCCCGATGGTCGTACCGCTAGCCTATTCGGCGGTGGCTGCCGCCGGCGTCCAAGACATCGCGGCTGACCCTATCTTCCTCGGGTCGCTGGGGAGCGTTCTGGCGGGCGCGATCTTCGGCGATCATTGTTCGCCGATCTCCGATACCACCATCCTTTCGTCGCAAGCCTCGGGCTGCAACCATCTCGCGCACGTTCGTACCCAACTTCCCTACGCTGGTCTGGGGGGAGCAGTCAGTATCTTGCTGGGGACGGTCGGGATCGGTTTCGGCTTCTCGGTCTGGCTACTGTTGTTGCTGCAAACCTTCGCCTGCTGGCTGGTGATCCGCGGGCTGGGACAGACCGCGGAAGGTGGGTAGCAGAAGGCTGGCAAAGTTTGAGGATGGGAACGAATCCACTGGGGAAGCCGCTTTCGGTGGCTCACCCCCCCGCCCGAGACCGAATGACGAACGAAGCAGGTGCGCTGTGGTCGTCTACCTGCCTCGGGTTCGCGAGCACAGGGAGGTGCAAGCATGCGTCATCGGATTCGTTCGTGGAATAGGTTGCCTGGGCAACTCGCCTGGCGGACGCTCGCTTGCTTGGTTTTAGCCAGCGTTTGTCCGGCCTGGGCTCAAATGCCTGCCGCGATGGAGGCTGCGACCCCTTCCGCGACCGAGTCGGTCGCCCGGGCGGTGGGCTCGCGCTACTTTGGCGATCTCGATTTCTCCAACCAGGCGGCTCTCGATAGCCCAACGCCGAAACGTTTCCAGCCGGTGATCGGTTTGGAGATGGGGGTGATCGCCCTTTTTCGAAGCGAGCCCGAGCCGCAGATTTTGGCCTTCGACCAGGACGCGAATGTGCTGTTGGATGCCAGCCAACTGCAGGGAGACCCAGGGGCGGGATTGGATGCGACGCTGAATTTCTTCAATCTATTCAGCGACTGCCATGCCGTCGACATTCAAATGCGGTACTTCCAGACCGGCGAGATGGGAGCCACGGAAACGATCAATAGCAACCCCGTCCTGCCGATTTTTTTTAACGGAACAGCAGCCGAACCGGCGGATAGCTACGACTTCATTTCCACCACGCTCGCCAGGAGTTTCGAGTCCAACCTGGTGGTCCGCACCCCTTACCGCCTCCGTTTCCTGGCCGGCTTCCGCCATTTCGAATTGGATGAGATCTATAACGTAATCGATCTCGAAGATAGTTCCGACACGCAAATCGCCGGTTTTTTTTCCTTGGCGGAGAACACGATGGGGGGCGGGCAAGTCGGGGCCGAGGGTAGCCTGTGGAGCAATCGTTACAGTCGCCTTTTCGGTTCCTTCAAATGGGGGCTACTGAACAACGATATCGTCGGCTCGGCACGAGCCACCAACCCTGCCGGTGGCGATTTGCAGGCCGATACTTTCGATTCGGTGACCTCGCAGTTGCTCGACTTCCAACTCGGCGGTTCCCTGGCGATCAATCGTTGGCTATCGTTCTACGGCGGCTATCAAGGGCTGATCCTCTCGGATGTCGCCCTGGCGCTCACACAGAGCGAAAACGGACGGGTCGTCATCAATTCCAACCCGGTCTTTTACCGGGACACGCAACTGCACGGTTTCAAATTAACCGCCATGGCGACGTGGTAAGTCCGCTGCGAGCGGTACGGGTGTGTGGCTCTGCCAAGCTGGAGCCGAGCGGTCCAAGAGTGATGAGGTTTAACGGCGACCGCGGTTGGGTGTGGCCGGCGATCGCTTCGCGATGAAGGCCTCGATCCTGTCGCGAGCCTCCGGCAGTTGCAGGCAGCGGATGTAGGCCTCGGTATCGGCGCGGTGGGTGACTTTCGGCAACGCCCCTTCGTCGGCGTGAATGAGCGTCTTCGTCGCGCGCAGGGCTTCGGCGGGCATGGTCAACAGGCGGTTCGCCAAGGCCATGACCCGCAGCATCAACTGGCTGCCGGGGACAAGGTCATGGACCAAGCCCCATTCCAGGGCGGTTTTGGCCGAGATGGCTTCACCGGTCAGGCAGAGCTGTAAGGCTCGGGCTTTCCCCACCAAGGCAGTGAGTTGCGAGATCCCATACCCGGGCGGCCAGCCGAGCAGGATTTCCGGCATGCCGAAGCGAGCATTGTGGGTGGCGATGCGAAAATCGCAGGAATAGGCGGCGACGCAGCCGCCTCCCAAAGCCACTCCGTCGATAGCCGCGATGATCGGCTGAGGAAGTTGTTCAAAACCCAGATATACACGCGCCTGCCGCAGGCTTAACTCCCGCGCCTGATCCATGCTTAGCGTCGGTAGTTCTTTGACATCATC
>JBILTQ010000310.1:0-6885 GCA_044371435.1 Pirellulaceae bacterium
GCCAGTGAAGCGCGTCACCCGCTGTCGCGGTAAGGCTTTTGATGCGCCCGGGACGAACCACCGCTCCTTCCCTCCTTCCCTCCCGCCTCCGATGAAAAATACTCTCCCCCAACCAAGCACCCTCGCCGCTCCTCGCCGCGCCTTCCTCCAGTCCACAGGGGTCGCAGCCGCTACCTGCAGCCTTCCGGGTTTTCCCTTGTCGAGCGTCCAGGCCCAGTCCGATGCCAAGCCCCGCGTTGATAAAATCCGGATCGCGGTCGTTGGCTGTGGCGGACGCGGCGCCGTGGTTTTGAAAGGGGTCTCCGGCGAGGAGATCGTGGCTCTTTGCGACGTGGATGATCGCCGCGCCGCTCCGGCTTTTGCCGAACATCCCAGGGCCAAACGCTTTAAAGACTTCCGTCGCCTGTTCGATCAGTTGAGCAACGAGATCGACGCCGTTGTCGTCGCCACCCCGGACCACACGCATTCGGCGGTGGCCTTGGCCGCGATCGGCCTGGGGAAGCATGTCTATTGTGAAAAACCGCTGGCCCACACCGTCCAGGAAGTCCGTCGCATGCGGAAAGCTGCCCTGGAAGCGAAAGTCATTACCCAGGTGGGCAACCAAGGCCACTCGACACATACCATCAGGCTCTTCCGCGAGATGGTACAGGCTGGTGCGATCGGCAAGGTCAGCGAGATCCATGCCGGTTGCGGGATTTTCCGCGAGCTTTATTGCCGCGTGGGCTTGCCTGCTTCGCCGCCGACGGCCGTGCCGAAGGAACTTGATTGGGATCTGTGGCTTGGACCGTTGAAAGCGCAGCCCTACGAACCGGCGGCCGTCCCTCGCAACTGGCGATCCTTTACCGCCTTCGGTAGCGGCTGTATCGGCGATTGGATATGCCATGTGGTCGATCCGAGCTACTGGGCGCTCGATCTTGGGGCGCCTACGGCCATCACTGCCGAGGTCAGTGGTTACGATCCGACGACCGATGCTGCGCTATATCCGCGCGGAAGCCGGATCACTTTCGAGTTTCCCGGCAAAGGCTCGCGCGGCCCGGTGAAGCTTGTGTGGCATGACGGCGATATCCCCATTCCAACTCCGCCCGAACTGGAGGAGGACCAACGCCAGGTCGTTGAGACCGGTGCAGTGGTTATCGGCGACAAAGGCAAGATCATGCATGGATCCCACGGCGCCTCGAATGTTACGCTCATTCCAGCCAGGCAGATGAAGGCTTACACGCTACCACCGCGTTCGCTACCGCGTGTGGCCAACGACAACCATTTTCAAGACTGGCTCGACGCCATCCGTGAGAATCGACCCGCTGGCTCACCTTTCGAATACGGCGGCGCTTTGAGCGAGATCGGCCTGCTGGGGGTGATTGCGATCCGCCATGCCGGTCAACGCCTGGAGTGGGACAGCGATGCTGTCGCCTTCCGCAACTCCTCCTCGGCCAATGACCTGCTCGATAAGGAATATCGCCCGGGCTGGCAGGCGTAAGCCACCCTGGGTTCCTCGCGGTCGACGCCGTCGACTCCTATCCCTCGAGAACTACCAAACCATGATCGAACATACCGTCACTTTTGCGTTGAAGCATCCACGGGGATCACCAGCCGAAGGCGAATTTCTTCGCGCAGCAGCCGATCTCGCCCGCATTCCTGGCGTGCAAGATTTCGCGATCCGCCGGCAAGTCAGCCTCAAGCTCGATCATGATTATGGGATCACGATGCGTTTCCGATCTCAGGCGGACTACGATGCCTACAGCCAGCATCCGATGCATACGGCTTTTGTCCAGGAACGCTGGCTGAAGGAGGTGGTGCGTTTCCAGGAATCCGATTTTACCCCACTGAATCTTCACTGACCCTTGCCCCCGAGTCGCAGTATGTCCCGCCTTTCAGCCTTTCTCTCCCGCCGTTGCTTTCTCTCCCGTTCGAGCGGACTGCTGGCAGCATCGCTGACTCCGGGGTGGGCACACGCCGATTTGCGTCCCGGCAGTGATCTCGGTTATGTAGTCGGCGAACCGGTCGTCGAGAGTATCGGTGCCAGGATTCTCGCCGATGGTGGCAACGCCGTGGACGCTCTTGTCGCCACTGCGCTGGCGGGCGCGATCACTCAGCCGCACCAAACCGGCATCGGCGGTTATGCCACGCACGGCATCTTCGCCGTGGATAGTGGCCGCAGGGTCGTGGCGCTCGATGCCAATACGATCGCTCCGGCCGCCTTTACGCGAGATATCTTCCAACCGGATACCCAAGGCCGCGTACCGGATGGTAAGAACTCGCGTGGATGGCTTGCTACGGGTGTGCCTGGAGTTATCGCCGGACTGAAGCTCGCCCTCGATCAGTTCGGCAGCTGGTCCTTTGCCGACGTATTAGCCCCTGCCATCCATTTAGCCCGCGATGGTTTTCCATTGCCGGCTTCCTTGGCGGCCAGGATCGCGGCCAACCGCGTCTCGTTCACCAAAGATCCCGGCACCGCTCGGCTCTTCTTCCCTGGAGGATCAGCCCCGCCTGCCGGTTCGCTCTTCAAGAATCCTGAACTTGCCGAGTTGCTGACGACGTTGGCCAAGGCCAACTCTATCGAGCCGTTCTATCGCGGTGAGATCGCGCAGGTCATCGCCGACGGCTTCGCCCGCCATGGCGGTTTGGTAACTAAGGACGACCTCGCGGCCTATCATGCTCGCCTGGTGGAGCCGCTGCGACTTGCCTGGGGAGAACATACTATCCATACCCCTCCGCTGACCTGCGGTGGCATTAGCGTGCTGCAAATGCTGGCGATGCTTAAGGCGATGAAGTGGGACAAGATCGAAGACGGTCGTCAGCGGCTGCGGTTGCGGGTCGAAGCGATGCGACTCGCTTGGCGCGACCGGCTGAAGCTGCTGGGGGATCCCGAGTTTGGCCCCATTCCCCAGGACAAGCTCCTCTCCGCAGACTACGCTGCCGAATGCGCCGAGCGGATCATGGCCAGTGTGAGGGGCGGGCAGATTCTCGAGCCCGACTTTCGCACGAGCACTCAGGGCGGCACGTTGAATTTCGGTGCCTGCGATCGTCATGGTAACATGGCCGCGCTAACACTCACTCACGGTCGATGGCCTCGGTCTCACCCTCGGCCACGGGATGTCCCGTTTTGATCCTCAGCCCGACCATCCCAACGCGCCTGGCCCGCGCAAACGCCCGCTGCACAACATGGTTCCCGTACTCATCACCCAGGGTACGCAGCCTGTCGTCGCCATCGGTGGGCGCGGCGGCCGCCGTATCCCCAACACCATGCTGGAATTTCTTACTCAGTATGTCGTGCATGGTAAGTCGTTCGCTGAGTCGTTGGCCGCTCCACGCCTGCACACCGAAGGCTCGAAGGTCGTCGAACATCAAGCCGGCTGGCCAAAGCCGAGTATCGATACCCTGAAAGATGCTGGCTACACTGTCAAAGCCGGCGCCAGCGCCACCCTCAGCGGCGTGGCCCGCGAAGGTGATGGTTGGCTGGCCGGGATGTCGTGAGTCGCAACCGCCATCCCATCGACCTTGGCCACGACAAGTACCAGGGGCGAACCTTCGTCTTGGACCTCTGCCGAGAATAACCACTTCAGCGGATACCGCACAGGGTTGTCCTCGCCTGCCTTGCCCTCGCAAGGGTAAAGGCGATGGCTGAGCGATTCGCGGATTGTCAGGCGAAGAGAGAACATTCGTGCTTTTTGCTCGGACTAATGCTTCCCAAAATAGCCAACGGCGAACAGCCCTCAGGGATTGGTCCGCCCGCCTCGAGCCTTGCAAGGCATCGGGTCGCCATCTGCGTTTCCCACAAGCGAAGCAGGCTTGGGATCGCTTTCCACGCCCTAGCAAGGCACCAAGCCCAAACGATCTGGGGAACCCTCGCCAAGCTTCAAGGCCGCTGCTTGTCTTTGTTCAACTCGGCACGTTCCAAGCATTTTTTCAGAAGAGCTCTTCGCCGGGGAGTTGGGCTGCCTGGCGCACCCAAAGGGTGAAAGTCGTGGTGTCGAACGCATCCCTCTCATGGATATGAAAATAGCGTACCGCCGGTTGTTTCGAAGCGATCGGCGGGACTGGCTGCAGCGAGGTACCGGCAAAGAAGGCAACTTTGACGTAATTCGTGGTGCAGTTGAAAGCCAAGAACCAACCCTGACCGTCGACTCCGAAAAAAGGGGTATTCCACCGCACCGCTTTGCGGACGCCCGGCACTGCCTGAACGATCAACTGATCCAACTGCTTACCCAATTCCCTTTTCCAACCCGGCATTGCACGGATATAGGCTGAAACAAAGGCATCGCCATCTCCTTTTGGAATCTGCGGGTTGCCTCCCGTAAGCAGTTTCGGGGTGAGGGAAACGGAGAGGGGATTGGTTTTTTCTTGCTTGCGCGCCATGATCGGGAAGTCTGCTTATTCGAAAAATATCGGCCAGACAACGCTACGTCTCGCTTGCTCCTCAGCCACAATCTCGCCTTCGTTCCGAAGCGATGTAGCCCCAGGATCCCTATCCAATCTTACCAGCAATCCCCTGGACAGCCTTGCTTCTCTCCCTCTTTTCCGCCAGCGTTGGTGGTCCTCCGCGATGTTGGGTAAACTTTGAAGGTTGCTTTCTCGCGTTGGTAGGGGGCCTGCCGGAGATTCAGCGAGCTACTATCCACCTTGGGCGAAGATCGACTCCCGCCGATACCCAGGGAAATCCTGGCGACCCACGAAGGTGCCTCGCTTCCTTCACTTCGCGATTTCCCCCTCAAGGCGGCAATGCGTTTGCTGGCGAAGCCGTTGACAAAAGTTTGTAACAAATTTACGAATTTGAGTAATGAGCCTTTGACTTGTCATCTTCTACAATGTCGCGACTTCGGAACTTTTACTTTCCTAAAGGCTACCTCGGGTGAAGGAATAGCAGGGTAGCTTCCCCCAGCCACGTGTTTCCGGCGTTACCGAATTCCCTCCCTTGGGATCGCGGCCAGCCTCGCCTGCCGGCAACTTTAGTCCCTCCGCGTTAAAAACCAACATTTGGATTCCATGTTTGTTTTTTGCCTGCTCATCCTGAGTTCGTTGCTGTCCGTAGCGAAGGTCGTCATGGCCGAGGAAAGCTCGTCAGCGTTGCTGACCTTCGATCGCCAGCGAATCAATCGTTATAGCCTGGACCATCTCCCGCGTTCGCTGTCCGTTCGCCAAGGCCCGGATCGGTGGCTCGGCTACGACCTCGAAAAAGGAAAACTCTACAAAGCTTGGCGAGCACCCGCCAACGACTCGGGCTTGGCAGCCAAGGGGTTCACTACCCAATCGCAGGGAGTTAGCTGGTACGAAGACAAGACCGAAGCTAGTTGGCATTACTCGTTTCAAGATCGATTATCGCCGCTCGCCATCCGTTATCTCGGCTGTTCCGATCGCCAGGAGCATATCGAGCTTCGTTGGGAGATGCGCTATGCGGAGCGACGATTCCTCCTGAACGAGCACATTCCCAAAGAGGCTAGTTCGCAGGGACGGATGGAACGTCGGCTTTACGTTGACCGGCTCGAGCCAGGCGAAGCGATCATCCCGCCGGAAGTTTTGAGGAATCCCTGGAGCTTATTCGACGAGCGGGGTGAGCAGACTACACGCATCTTCGGTTCCCAACACTACCGATGGGTATTGCCATGAGATCATTGGCACCGATCGTTTGGCTGGCTAGCCTCCTTGGGATGCTGGCCGCCTGTCGCGGGTTCGCCGTCGAGGACGCGCGGCACTTGGTGTTGCCCGCCACCGCGATCTTTTCAAAGGGCCCGAATGACTATCACGGCGAAGACTTGCATATCAAGGTTGGCCGCGGTGCAGTGATCGGTTGGTATGTTCAAGCGGATCGCCAAGAAGAGGTCAAGGTTTTCATCGAATATGCTTGCGAGCAGCCGTTGGATCAAGAATACCAGCTCTCCTTGGATGGCCGCGATTTCTTTTGGGAAGTGCCGACCACCCAAGCTTCAGAATGGGCCCGGGTAGAAGTGGCCCGCTTTACCGTGCGGGCCGGTATGCCCGTTTATCTGCAGCTTGTTCCACCCTCGGGGAGGAAATACGCGCATCCCTTGCGTTTTCGCCATCTGATTCTCGAGGGAACGACCGAGAACAATCTTCGCTTCCTCGAGAAACTCGAGGAACCACGCATTCCCGATAGCCAACCGGGTTTTGGGCAGAAGCTTGCTGCGGTCCATCCCGCTTTGGCCTTTCGCGACCTGCGGGTCGACGATCAGCTGTGGCGGGTCAGTGGGATGGCGCTGCGAGGAAGCAACCAGCTGCTCTTCACCACCTGGGAAGGAGATCTCTACGCGATCGATGTGGGCAGGCTGCCAACCGTTGGTCCACCCCCTTATCGTCGACTTGCCCAGGGACTTTCCGAACCGATGGGGCTCGCGGTGTTGGACGATCGGGTCTTTATCACCGAAAAGAACGAGGCGACGGAATTGATCGACGAGGATGGCGACGGCCGCTTCGAAACCTATCGTTGCCTTTCTCATGCTTGGCCGTGCACCCTCGACTATCATGAATACCTCTTCGGAGCGGTGGTCCAGGATTCGCATCTTTATTTTGCGTCGAGCGTGGCGATGGGCATTCGCGGCACGCATAATCGCCAGGCTCCATTGCGGGGAAGCGTGGTCAAGGTGCACCTGGAAAGCGGTGAGACCGAGTTTGTGGCGGGCGGGCTCCGTACTCCCGATGGGATAGGAAGCGGTCCGGACGGTTCGATCCTAATCACCGACAACCAAGGGGAATGGTTGCCGGGGAACAAACTGATTTATCTCACTCAGGATGCCTTCTATCAATTCCGCAGTCGGCCTCCCTGGCACCCGCTGGATCGGGCCGAACCTTCGCCGCCGGCTGTTTGGCTACCTCAAGGAGAAATCGCCGCCTCCCCAACCCAGCCGGTGCTGATTCCCGAGTCTTGGGGTC
>JBILTQ010000201.1:0-9839 GCA_044371435.1 Pirellulaceae bacterium
GTCCCTACCGCGGCCAGGTGATTTTTGGGGACGCCACGTTCGGCGGCTTACAGCGAGCCTTCCTCGAAGAGGTCGAGGGCGTTTACCAAGGGGCCGTCTTCCCCTTCTCCCAAGGATTTCGCCATCTCTTCCATCGACTTCAATTCGCTCCTGATGGCGACCTGTTTGCTGGCGGCATCGCCCGCGGTAATGACAAGGAGTTTATCGAGCGTGTCAGCGGCTTAAGCCAAATTCGGTACACGGGGCGCTCGGTCTTTGAGCCTCTCGCCGCCCGGATCGATGCTAATGGGCTGGAGATCGAGTTCACCCAACCGCTGGCAGAAGGGGCTGGGTGGGATCCTGCTGGCTACTATGTCACGCAATGGGGCTACCAAGGGACCCAAACCTATGGTGGGGCGAAGATTCGCCATCGACGCACCGATATCCATTCCGCCAGCGTCTCGGCCGATCGTCGCCGCGTCTTTTTAGAAATCAGCCAGCTCGTCGAAGGCGAAGTCCTCCATGTTCGGCTATCGCCAACGCTGCTCTCAAGCGACGGTGAATCACTGTGGGCTGGCGAGTTATGGTATACCGTCAATCGTATCCCGCGCGATCGCAAAGGAGACGTCCTTATACCGCCAAAGGCTGGTGGCCACAGGGACAGTCCCTACTTCCATTTCTCCGAGGGCAACGCAGGTCGCGTTCTCTATCGAACCTACTGTTCCGCTTGCCATAGTCTCGATGGAACGCGCCTGGTCGGTCCTTCCTTCGCCGGAATCGCCGGTTCCCGACGGCAGGTCCGAGCATCCATCACCGCTTCCCTGGAAGAAATTACTGCCGACCGCAAGTACCTTCGGCAGTCGATTGTCGAACCCAATGCACAGCTCGTGGAAGGTTATCCCGCTAACCTGATGCCGCCGATTGGCGGCTTGCTATCCGACGAGCAACTCGACCAACTCGTAGATTATTTGGTTCGCGTCTCGAAGGCGGACGTTGCTCAGCAAGAATTAGCGATTCCCCTACGAACGGTTCGGCCTTGGACGATGCTCGACTTTGCCTCGATTAGCCAGCAAGGCAGCGCGGCGATGCCACTCGATCCAGGGTCTGCCCAACGTGGCTGGCAAGCCTTCATGAAAGCCCAATGCTTGCAATGCCATCGATTCTCGGACGTCGGTATCGACCTCGGGCCGGATCTTACCGAAGTCAGCCAACGCTACCGAGGAAGCCGACTGTTGCAGCAAATCCTGGAACCCTCCAGCGAGATTCACCCCAAGTACCAGGCCCAGCAGTTCCTGCTGAGCGATGGCCAAGTGATCACCGGAATGGTCGTCGAGGAGACAAAAAGCGCCTATGTGGTAGTCAAGAGTCTTTTGGATCCGACGGCGAGAATCACCATTCCCAAGCAGGAGATCGAAGAGCAGCTGCCAGCGCGATCCTCAGCGATGCCGGAAGGGTTGCTGGATATTTTGACCAAGGCGGAGATTATCGATTTACTGCTGTATCTTGAACATAGCGGCCAAGTAACTAGCTTTCCCTGGACTTCCCAGCCTCCCCAATGAATGCCCGAATCTTTCCCTGCCTGATACTGCATATGCTGGCGATCGTCCTGGCTTATCCGATCCAGGCCACCGACCCGATCGAGGAACGCCTGGGCTTCGTTGCCTTGTCCGATGGCAAGAGTTTTGACGGTTGGAAACAGGAAGGGAATTGGGAGATTCGCGAGGGAGCCTTCACCCGAATCCGACCCAGCGGTCCCTTGGTTTACGAAGGGGAAAGTGTCCCCGATGACTTTGAATTGCGTTTTGAGTGGAAAGCTTCCAAGGGGTGCAATAGCGGTGTCTACTACCGTCCCGGCCAGGTCGAGTATCAGGTTCTGGACGATGAATTCAGCCCTTATGGAGAAAACCCAAGGCAAGCTGCAGCCTCCTTGTTCTTTTGTATGGCCCCGAGCAAACGAGTGGCTCGGCCGCACGATGCATGGAACACCGCCAGGATTCTTTGCAAGGGAAGCGTGATCGAGCATTGGTTGAACGAGGAACGGGTGATCTCCTTCGACTACGCTGATCCGAAATGGAAGGCCGAAGTAGAACTCCTCCGGATTCGCGGCGGGGATTTGACAGGTCGCGGCGGACAACTCCTCTTGCAGGATCATGGCCAGGATGTCGCCTTTCGAAATTTGCGTTGGCGACGAATTCCAGCCGAGGAACCGCTGATGGCCGATCCCGGCTTTCACCCGTTACCAGTGACCGGAGCGGCTCTGGCGAAAGAGCAGGCCCGCGTGCGCGGCATGCTGGAAAAATCCAAGCCGGCTGCCGCGGCCAAGTAGGTTGGATCGCCTCCCAACAGCCGGCGGGCGGGCCGGTGCCGCAACCTCGCTGATTTCCCTCCTCAATCGCATTCACCACCCAAACCCCATCCCGAGGTTTCCGCTCCAAGCCGGCCACTGCCACTGTCGGTCACTAGCTCTTCACCCTGGCAAAGCTGGGATAAGACGCTGGCTTGAAGGGGAGATGCCCACCACCGCTTATTCCCTTTGGCTGAGCAAGCAACGAGCCGTTCCTGTTCAGCCCCCACACCAATTGGTGTAAAATGGTCTCGTATCCATGAAGCCAACCTTGCTGTCCCAATTAACGCTCCGTGGTTGAGGCTGTCCTTTGTATGCCGCTCGAACCATCAACAGTCTGCCAAGGTGGTGACGCGCCATTCATCGAGCCGGTCCGCCGCGAACCGGTGGAACTCCCAGTCTTGCTTTGCAGCTCGGGCCCGCGTCCGCAATTTTTGTACGATAGCATATATTCCCGTTGGCCGATCGACGAACTGTGGCCGCTGGAACGCGCCATGAACGACGCCCAAATTTGAAAGCCATCCAGGGCCAGGAATCCATGGTACTGAAGATACAATACCTGACTTTTTTCAGCTGTTGCTGGCCAGTCGCCGCGTTGGCCGCATCGGTCGATTTCGTAGCTGACGTTCGCCCTATCTTTCAGAAACACTGTTATGAATGCCACGGAGAACAAAAGCAGAAGTCCGGCTTGCGGTTGGATATCAAGGCGGCGGCTTTTCACGGTGGCGATGGCTATGGGCCGGCCGTTGTTGCCGGCAACACCGAGGACAGCCCACTCCTCCAACTCGTCTCGAGCAACGAAGACGGGGAACGGATGCCACCTCAAGGCCCGCCGCTGTCCCCCAGGGAGATCGATACGCTGAAGCGTTGGATCGCCGAAGGAGCCGTCTGGCCAGAGGGGGTGGACCTGGCCAAGCTGGAAGATAGAAGCGATCATTGGTCCTTCAAGCCGCTCACCCAGCCGGTCCCATCACCCACCCTGGATTCATCATGGCCCGAGAATCCCATCGACCGCTTTGTCCTGGCCCGCTTGGAACAACTCGGATGGAAGCCAGCTCCCGCGGCCGATCCGGTAGCTTGGTTGCGACGAGTCTCCTTCGACCTAACGGGCCTACCTCCGACCCCGGCCGATATCACTCGGTTTTCCCGAGCCGCGGCCGGCGATCTCTGGTCCGCCATGCATGAGGCCGTCGATGCCTTGTTGGATTCACCTCGCTACGGCGAACGCTGGGGGCAGCATTGGCTGGATGTTGTTCGCTATGCCGATACGCATGGGTTCGAAGTGAATACCGAACGGCCTAACGCCTGGCCCTATCGTGATTATGTCATCCGCGCCTTCAATCAAGACATCCCCTACGATCGTTTTATCCGGGAGCAAATCGTCGGCGACACCTTGGGCCCGGAATCCGATGCTGCCACCGGCTTTCTGATCACCGCCTCGGTGCTTCTGCCCGGTCAAATCGGAAAGGATGAACCTTCGAAACGGCTGGCGCGTCAAGATTCGCTCGATGAAATCGTCATGAACGTGGGCCAGACCTTCCTCGGCTTGAGCGTAGGCTGCGCGCGATGTCACGACCACAAATTCGACCCCATCTCGCAGCGCGATTATTACGCCATGCAGGCCTTGGTGGCCGGGGTAGAGTATGCGGACCGCGAGTTGCGGACCGCCGAGGCGGAACAAGCGCGACGGAACCGCGAAGCCTGGCAAGCGAGGGTTGCGGCCATCGACAAGGAGCTGAACCGCTTTGTGCCGCTGGCAAAGTCCGGTCGCCAACGTCCAGCCGTGAATGCCGGCGAAAACGTCGACCGGTTTTCACCGACGAGGGCCAAGCGAGTACGCCTAACCATCCGCGCTACCAACAAACTTGAACCGTGTATCGACGAACTCGAAGTCTTCGACCCCGAGGGGGTGAATGTCGCGCTGTCTTCGACCGGGACGATCGCCAGTTGCTCAGGTGAGATCCTGGCGGCCGGTCGCCACGAACTCAAGCATGTCCATGATGGCCGCTACGGCAACTCGAGCAGTTGGATGGGGGACCGAGTTGCTGGCTCGTGGGTGATGCTCGAATTCCCAGAGGAACAGCTGATCGAGCGGGTGATCTGGGGGCGGGACCGGGATGCGAAGTTCAGCGACCGTTTAGCTATCGACTATGTACTGGAGGCGGCCGATGCGTCCGGTAAATGGTGTCTTCTCGCTGACGCCGATGATCGCATGGCTTATGGTGAACCGGCGAAAAAAACCCCCAACTTTTCTCTCCAAGATCTTAGCGACGAAGAGGCACAACAAGCCAAGCCGCTGTTAGCTGAGAAGGCATCACTCGTCGCGAAGATCAACGCGGCCCGAACGCAAGCGTTTGCCGGGAAGTTCCGCGAACCGGATACCATCCATCTTTTAAGCCGCGGTGATCCAGAACAACCGAGGGAAGTTGTCGTCCCCGCCGTTTTGAGCTCGTTCGGCGATCTCCAGCTTGCCCTCGATGCGCCCGATCAGTTACGCCGGCGCGTCTTGGCAGACTGGATTGCGAGTCCGCGGAATCCACTGACAGCCCGGGTCATGGTCAATCGCCTTTGGCAGGGGCACTTCGGAACTGGGATTGTCGAAACCCCTAGCGATTTTGGCCGCAGCGGCATGCCCCCTTCCCACCCAGAGCTACTCGACTGGCTTGCCGCGGAGTTTATCCGCGTTGGCTGGAGCATGAAGCAGATGCATCGTCTGATGGTGTTGAGCGCGACCTATCGCCAATCGTCTTTCCATCCCTCGCCGGCAGCCGATGAGGACGGAGAGTCTCGCCTGCTGTGGCGGTTCCCTTCGCTGCGGCTCTCCTCCGAAAGCATGCATGATTCGATGCTCGCCGTCAGCGGGTTGCTCAATTCGGAAATGTATGGACGTGGTTTCGACCTGTTCGACAAACGCGGCGGCTTATCCGGCTTTCAGCCGGTGGAGAAGCTGGAACCCGCGAACCAGCGGCGAATGATTTACGCCCACAAGGTGCGGCGGGAGACCGAGGCGGTATTTGGAGCCTTCGATTGCCCAGATGCCGGGCAAAGCACGGCTCGCCGCCGTGTTTCTACGACGCCTATCCAGGCCTTGAACCTGTTCAACAGTCGCTTCACGCTGGAGGCGACCGCCGCCTTCGCGGAACGGGTAAAGCTGGAGGTCGGTGATGATCTTCAGCGACAGATCGTCCATGCCTACCAGCTCGCCCTCTCGCGGGAACCAAGCCCTGAGGAGCTTGATGTATGCGAGCCTATCGTTCGCGCGCATGGCCTCGCTTTGCTCTGCCGAACCCTCTTCAATACCAACGAATTCTTGTTTTTGCCATGAACCGATCCGCCGAACAGCTTTCTCTCGCCGGACGCGCGCTGCTCGACCGTCGCAGTTTTCTCGGACATAGCGCCACCGGGCTCGGCTCGATTGCGCTAACGACTTTACTCGGGCACGATGGCCTCTTGGCATCTGGCGGCCCGCAGATCGATCCGGTTCGCCCCTTCGCACCGCGGCCTCCGCATTTTGTCCCGAAAGCCAAGCAGATCATCGTCATTTTCTGCGCGGGAGCGGTCAGTCAGCTTGAGACATGGGACTATAAACCCGAGTTGATCCGATGGCATGATCAGCCATTACCGGGCGGGCCAAGCGTCACTTTCCAAGGTCCCGCTGGCAACCTCGCCCAGCCGCAATATACGTTTCGACCGCGTGGCCAAACCGGGAAATGGGTCAGCGATCTGATACCGCATCTCGCCGAGCTTACCGATGACATCGCCTTCGTGCATTCCCTGACGAGCAAGTCGAACACCCATGGTCCGGCCGAGAATTTTCTCTCGACTGGCTTCACCCTCGATGGCTTCCCTTCGCTCGGCTCCTGGGTAACGTATGCTTTGGGCAGCGAGAATCAGAACCTGCCGACCTTTATTGCGATTCCCGACCCGCGCGGCGTCCCACAAAACGGGTCAAACAATTGGGGGCCGGGCTTCCTGCCGGCTGCATTTCAAGGGACGACCTTCAGTTCGAAGGTTCCCATCCGCCATCTCGTGCCGCCGGGAATATCGCCCGACGCTGACCGTGATGCTCGTTCGCTTTTACAACGGTTAAACACACGCCACCTGGAATCGCATTCGGGCGATAGCAACTTGGCGGCTAGGATCGCCAGCTACGAATTGGCGGCAAGGATGCAGTTGAGTGTGCCAGCCATCAGCGACCTAAGCACTGAGCCGGCCCATATCTTGAAGCTTTACGGCGCCGACGACACCACCAACGAAATCAAAGCGGCCTTCGCCAGGAACTGTATTCTAGCCCGACGTCTCGTCGAAAGCGGTGTGCGCTTCGTGCAACTGTTCAACGGAGCCTATGCAAGTGGCGGCAAGCTGAACTGGGATGGCCATAACGCGCTGAAAGAGCAGTACGACGTTCACGCCGAAATCCTCGATCAACCCGCCGCCGCCCTGATCCGGGATTTGAAACAACGCGGGCTTTTGCAGGATACCTTGGTGGTGTGGTGCACGGAATTCGGTCGCATGCCGTTCTTCCAAAAAGGTTCCCAGGGCCGCGACCATAACCCCGATGGCTTTACCTGCTGGTTGACCGGGGCGGGGGTAAGGCCAGGAATCAGCCATGGCGTTACCGATGAACTAGGGCGGAAAGCGGTCGAAAACATCCATCCACTCTATGATTTCAACGCGACGATCCTCCACCTGCTCGGCCTGGATCACCAGCGTCTGACCTTCGAGCACAACGGTATCCAACGTCGCCTGACCAATGTCGAAGGCAACCTGATTTCCGAAATAATCCTATAGACCTGGACTGGTCTCGCATCCGAACGACGATCGATGCGGGCAAGGGTAAGGAGGACGGTTGCTACCCTCCCGGCTTGTGATGCCTCGCCGGCAGGACGGACAACGGGCATCCACTGTGGTTCGCCAAGTTTCGCTGATATCCTCCCCTCGATTAGCCCGCGTCATCCTCTGCCAACCACCGAAAGGTTACCGTATCCAACCATCGGGAGTACCTTTCCCACACGATCCACCGAGACTTGGAACGACCCTCGGCGGCTGCACATCATCCGCCATCCGAAGCTCAGGGCCTCAGCACCTTTCCAACGGCAGGTTTCGAGAGCTGCTGTCATGAAAATAGCTAAGCGACTGAGTGAGCGGCTCGACCCCTTCGGCTACAATCACCCGATCCCGGAACTTCTCCTTGGTCGTCTGGTTCCTGCGCTTCAGCCAGCTTCAACTCCGTCCCATGGTCGATCTATGAAAACAATCCTCTTGTTAGTAGTTGCGCTCACCACAGCGCTGATGTCCCAGCTATCTTGTCCGCTGGCAGTCGGTCAGAACGAGTCTTCCTGGAAGGGAGGGGTCGCGTCGATCGTCATCACTCCTTCCAAGAATATGTGGATGGCTGGGTATGCCTCGCGAAATAAACCCGCTGATGGTAAGCAGACCGACTTATATGCCAAGGCCCTGGCGCTTGCCGATCATCAAGACCATCAGCTGGTGATGGTCACCTGCGATTTGATCGGCATCCCGCGCGAACTTCGCCAAAATCTTGTGCAGCGTTGTAGCGAGGCTTATCACCTGCCGGCTGATGGTTTGCTGCTCAACGCCTCCCATACGCACAGCGGTCCTGAGTTTCGGGTGGGACGTGGCAATTGGAAAGAGGCAGACAGCGACGCCCAAAGCGACAGCTTCGCCTATGGACAGGAAGTTGAAGATAAATTGTTCCGCCTTATCGGCCAGGCACTCGACAAGCTCGTCCCGGTCAAGCTTGGATACACGCATGCCCGTGCCGGTTTTGCCATGAACCGACGCCTGCCGTCGGCGACGGGGATCCAGAACAGCCCTTATCCGGACGGTCCCGTCGATCACCATGTCCCGGTGCTACGGGTCGAAGGCACCGATGGCAAGCTCCTCTCAATCGTTTTTGGTTACGCCTGCCACAATACCTGCCTTTCACTGTACCAATGGAACGGTGATTACGCCGGCTATGCTCAGGAATATTTGCAGGCAGCCCATCCGGGCACGATTGCGCTGTTCATGATGGGCTGCGGCGGTGACCAGAATCCTTATCCTCGCCGCACCCTGGAAGTTTGCCAGCAACACGGACGTACGTTGGCCAACGCCGTCGAGACGGCTTTGAGCGTTTCTCCCCGCCTGGTCAACGGGAAGCTGAGGACGGCCTACGCGGAGGTGGAGATCGATTACGACGAGCCGCCGTCGCAGGCTGAATTTGAGCGTCGTCTCACTTCGAAGGACCGTTTTGAGGCCGAGCACGCCAGGCGCATGCTGAAAAAGCTGGAAGCCGGTGAAGCGATGCCGAAATCGTACCCTTGTCCAACCCAAGTCATTCACTTGGGTGATGAACTCGTCCTCGTGGCGATTGGCGGTGAAACGTGTGTCGATTATTCCCTGCGATTGAAGGCTGAATTGGCTGGAGCGGCCGCAGTCTGGGTTGCCGGCTATTCGAACGACGTCATGGCTTACATTCCCAGTCGTCGGGTGCGGCTGGAAGGAGGCTATGAAGGCCAGTCGTCGATGCGTCATTTTGCGGCCCATCCCGGCCCCTGGGCACCCACGCTCGAGGAGAAAATCATCAAGCAAGTCCATCGGCTGCACCAGGGACTTATTGGTGGACTTAGCCACCCGTAGGCCATTTCCGCAAAACGCCGAGTCGTCCGCGACGGCTACGCCTTGACCTGTTTTACCACCACCCACCGGAGATTCCATTGCATGAGAGATGAATTACTTTCCGTCAGTCGGATAGCGTCATTCCTGACTTGCTGTAGCCTGTCATCCGCGGCTGCCTATGCCCAGCCGGTCAAAGATCTTGCGTCGGCACTTACCTTTCACGCCTCTTTCGATTCCGAGCTCGCTGCTGACTACTCACGTGGCGACAAGACTTGCACCGTCAAGCAAGGAAAGAATCTCGTACCGGCGGCATTCAATGAAGAAGTCGTCCTTCGGCCTGATGGCGGACGCTTTGGGGGCGGATTGCAATTTACCAAGAAGGGAGTTACCCGCCCACAGTTCCGCGGGGAGGGAATACTGGGCTATAACGACAAGAACTGGAGTGCTTCCGTTTCGGTGTGGCTCAAGCTGGATCCTGATAAGGATCTGGAGCCTGGCTATTGCGATCCCGTGCAAATCGTTGGGCAGGACAGCAAAAAGGGCTTTATCTTCCTCGAATGGTCCAAGGACGAATCGCCTCGCCATTTTCGTTTCGCTATCCGTCCGCTGCAGGAAATCTGGAACCCTCACAATCTCGACTGGGCCAAGATGACCCCCGCCCAGCGACCAGCAGTCAATTTAGAGCGAGCTCCGTTTTCGCGGGAAGCATGGACTCACGTCGTCTTCACCTTGGAGAATCTCAACGACCAATCGCAAAAGCCGATCGGTCGTTTATATCTAAACGGCGAACTCCAGGGAGCCATTGAAAATTGGGACCTTACGCTCGGCTGGGATCCAGCCCAAGTCTATCTGGTACTCGGCGCATCGTACGTGGGCTATCTCGATGACCTAGCCA
>JBILTQ010000394.1:0-5061 GCA_044371435.1 Pirellulaceae bacterium
CTTAGCCCCCCTACGCCATAGCTTCGACACCACCCTAAAAAATTCTGCAACTCGAAGTGGGGAATGCGGAAGGGAAGGTAGCGGGAATTCATCGACTGGGCGACAAAGGCCGCATTATGGATGAGCGGTGAGTAGCTATGCGCGACCGGGTCGGCCACTACCCCGAAAATCTTGGTCTTGGCATCGATCTCATCGACGCGGAAGAGATTGCGCATTTGATCGAAAGTCAACTGACCGGGCGCTACCCGACGCTCGGAACTATACACGCAGTAGCTGAAGGGAGCCCCGTAGCGCATGGCGAGAATACGGGTCACGGTCCCGATGTCTCCCATGCTGATCCCGATCGTCGGGACCTTGGCTTTCTCCATCAAAGCCAGCATCCGCTGCACATCGGAGAATTTGTTGGCCAGGGCCGCGATCTTGACGATATCCGCATCCAAGCCGGAGAGACGCTCATGAATTGCTTCCAGGTCCTCCGGTGTTTCCTCGAAATTATGCAAACTGATGATCCGTTTGGTCTTACCATAGCGTGGGATCTTCAAGGCCGTGTCATCCTCGAGATCGACATATTCGATCCCCATGGCAATCGCCGACCGCAGGATCATCAAGCGTTCCTCTTCACTGCGATCCCATCGCCCTCCGTCGGCTTTGCGACGGCAGGTGACGACGACCGGAGTTGGGCGATTCTTGAGCAGCCGAGGGAGATCGATACTGCGACCGATATAATCCAGGCGAATCTCCACCAGCTTGGCCCCAGCCTCAGCCAATCGCTGATGCTCGGCGATCGTGTGCTTGTGACGGGTACGGGCGACGGTGACGCATATCATGGTGTTCGTTCTTCTTCCTATTCAGCGTGAGGCGGACCACTCCAACGGAGGAAACGGCTTAACAAGGTCGGTCCCGGTTCCGTGAGGAAACTCTCCGGATGGAACTGCCAGCCTTCGATCGCCAAGCTTCGATGGCGGACCCCCATAATTTGGCGTTGGCCGGACGGGTCATCCACCCAAGCCGACATCTCGAGGCAACTCGGCAAGGAGGCCGGTTCGATGACGAGCGAATGATAGCGGGTTGCGATGAAGGGATTGTCGAGCCCGGCAAACATCCCTCGATTATCGTGGTGAATGCGATCGGTTTTCCCGTGCATCAACTGCGGCGCACGAACAATCCGTCCCCCAAAGGCTTGCCCGATGGCCTGATGGCCTAGGCAGACGCCGAGAATTGGGAATTGCCCAGCCAACTCTTTGAGAATATCGAGGCAAATGCCCGCCTCATTCGGTGTGCAAGGACCAGGTGACAGGATCAGCCGGTCTGGTTTCAAGGCCTGGATTTCCGCCGTCGTGATCTGGTCGTTCCGCACGGTCCGCACCTCCAAGGAACGATCGATTTCCCCCAAACGTTGGACGATGTTGAAGGTAAACGAATCGTAGTTGTCGATGACCAAAATCATGCCAAAACCTGTTTCCTGAAATCCAACGGGCCTACAATGAGGGCGGGCTGGCCGTGGTCACCTATGGTAACTGACAGCCTCGAATCACCGTAGGCTGCCGGTCGAGGAAAAAGTAGGCCAAAGCCGCGAACGATTTTGTCGATGATGCGGTTTGTGCGGTGAAACGGCTCGATTTCCAAGTGCTCCTGGAAGGTGCCGCCCGAGGGCTCATCGCCCCCGCTGGAATCATGGGGCATCCTTGCGGACCAGTCCACCTTTTCCCCCTAACTCTTCCCTTTTTCCGCAGGCTTTACCGGAAACCAGTCTATGCGTTCCGTCGCTCCCCAGGCTAGGTTGCCAGTCGCCGGCGAAGAGCAATCGCCGACGGGGGAGTTATCGGCGTTACCGCCGATCCAGGTCAACGCTTTGCTCGGCGAAGATAGCCGCCAACGCTGGGGGTCCCAAGTCTGGAAACGCTGGATAGAACTCCCCGCCCGCTTTCAGCGACTTACCGGAGCCTTCCTCAGCGGCCTGCTCCACGGTTTACTGCTGATCGTGCTAGCGCTGCTGGCAAAGCTCGACGTCGGGCAGGGTCGGCGGACGCTGGAAATCGTTTCCCCTCGCTGGTCCGCCGAGGAAACGCCGATCTTTCAGCTCGAGACAGCCCCTCCGAACACGCCGGCTCCCGACGCCGAAGAATCCCCTCCCACCTTGCCGACCGCGCTGGCCGTCCAAAGCCTAGAACCCATCGACGACGCCCTTCAAGTCGGCGTTGGCCTGCCCGCCTTGGCAACGCCGTCACCGGTCGACTATCCGGTGGCCACGGATCCTGTCCTCGGCGTTCGCGATGCCCTCACGCCGCCTATGGCCGCGTTCATGCACAGCTCCCTCGAGGGACGCTCCCTGGAAAAACGTCAGCAGTTAGCCTTATCGCGGGGTGGGAGTGCCGCCAGCGAACAAGCCGTCGAAGCCGCCCTGGCTTGGTTAACCACCCACCAGCATCGGGATGGGGGGTGGAGCACCCTCTTCCAGCTACCCGACAGCCCGTGCTTTAGCCCACAGGGCCCTCTCTGCAGTTGTGGCAGCACGGAAACACTCGACCAAAAACGCTTCGCAGCCACGGGTTTGGCCCTGCTAACCTACCTCGGGGCTGGCTACACCCATCGCGAAGGGAAGTACCAGCGTCAAGTCTACCAGGGGCTTAACTTTTTGATGACGCAAATGAAATGGGACCCACCGGATGCCAGGGATCCGCGCCTGCCCGGCCAATTCAGTTCCCCCCTCTCGCGTCATCAGCAATACGAACAAGGGATCGCCTCGCTCGCCTTGTGTGAAGCGTACCAAATGACCGACGACAAGTCGCTGGAAAAGCATTGCCAGGCGGCGATCGATTTCATCAGCCGCTCGCAGCACTACGACGGCTCGTGGGGATATTTCCCGCAAACCCCCGGCGATCTCTCGATCGTGGGGTGGCAGTTGATGGGACTCAAGAGCGCCAACGCCAGCGGCCTTCTGGTCGATCTCAACAAGGTTCGAAAGGTCGAACTCTTCCTGAACTCTGTCCAGGCCGAAGGTGGGAGCAAGTATCGCTACCGCGGACCGACCCCCACCCGCTCGATGACCGCCATCGGACTGCTGATGAGACTTTACCTGGGGTATCCGCGAAGCGATCCACGCATGCTCCTTGGGGCCCGCTACGTGGCAGACAAAGGCCCTTCAACCAGCGATGTCTACTTCAATTACTACGCCACCCAGACCCTGTTCCAGTTGGAATCGCCGCTCTGGCCAAAATGGAATGGGCTACTTCGAGACTACCTGATCCAGCAGCAAAGCAAGACCGGCCATGAAGCAGGAAGCTGGTTTTTTCCCGACGACGCTGAAAGCAACTTCAATTTCCTCGGCGGACGACTGTACACCACCACCCTCTCGGCCATGACGCTGGAGGTCTACTATCGTTACCTGCCAGCCTATCACCAGACCGACGAACAGCCTTTCAAGCTCTAACCGCTACCCGCCGCCGACGGACGCTGGCAAGCCAGGCATGTCGTGCTGGCAATGCTGAACCCCAAAGCCGCATGGGGAACCTTGCCGCCCGATGCCGCCTCCGCCCCGAACCGCTGACTACGCATAGCCGAAGGAATCATCCCCCGTTTAGTCGATCGTGGCGACTTGAACGCAATACCCTTGAAACCGATCCCCGGAGCCGCAACGCCACGCGGCCTCGACATCACCCGCCTTCACCCGCGAGGACGCCGCGCCGGACTAACGGGCCACCGTCGAGGCCTGAGCGCTCAGCCTTCGCCCTTCGTAATCGAGCACCCCAGTTACCAGCGCGGTCAATCGCGGCTCGGCGGCATTGGCCGTAGCGATGATTTTCTGAACATCAGCCGCTTCCAAGGCATCGGGCAGGCACATGTCGGTGATCACCGAAAAGCCGATCGTCCGAAGTCCGGCGTGAACCGCGACAATCACCTCAGGCACCGTCGACATCCCCACCACATCGGCCCCGATCATCCGGAGGAAACGATACTCGGCCGCCGTTTCCAGGTTAGGCCCGGAGACCGCCACAAACACCCCTTGATGGGCCACGATGTTGTGCGTGCGCGCCGTCTCCAAGGCGACTTGGATCAATTCGCGATCATACGGCTGCGACATATCGGGAAAACGCGGGCCGAGCCGATCATCGTTGATGCCGATGAGTGGATTATCCCCCATGAGGTTGATGTGGTCGTCGATCAGCATGATATCGCCCGGACGGTAGTAGGGATTCATCCCACCGCAAGCATTGGAGACCACCAGCAGGCCAGCTCCCATCGACTTCATCACCCGCACCGGCAAAGTAATCAGCTTCAAGGGATAACCTTCGTACATGTGGAAACGCCCCTCCATGGCCATCACCTTCAAGCCGCACAATTCTCCGCAGACCAAACGGCCGCGATGACTGGTCGCCGTCGATTTCAAAAAATGAGGAATCTCCTCATAATCGATGGCTACATCGATCTTGATTTTGGAAACCAACGGTCCCAAACCGGTTCCGAGAATGATCCCGGCATCCGGTTTCTTACCCCATTGCCGTTGGATGAATTCCGCCGCCTCGGTGATCTTCTCATATAGCTCAAGCATCGCAGTCGCTACCGTTCTCTTTACTCAGGCGTCCCAAGCTTGGCGGCTGCAAGCCACCGCCGGACCAGGAAAAACAGACTCCGTCGCCCGAGACTTGCCAAGGAATGCAAACCGCTTGGGCTACGGATCGAAGTGACCTGCATTGTATCGTCAGCCGGGAAGCTACCAAGTGGCGAGCAGGCACTACCAATAAGAACGGACCACCCCGAGGATGGTCCGTGTTATCAACCGTTCGTGCAGTACTCCGCCTCGCTTAGGCAAACGGGCTGTACTTGCCCGGTACCGGCACCGGATAATATCCATCTTTGTCCGGTACGGTCGGCGGCGTGCTATCGAGGGTGTAGTCGTCGATACCTGGGCAAAGATCGCGCCCGTTCTTCAGCAACTCATCCCATTTCACCACCTTGCCCGAGTAACAAGCCTCGCGACCGAGGATGGCGGTAAACGTCGAGTAGGCGCCGTATTCACCTTCGTTGTAAATGCGTCCCACCATCAGCGCCTCGATCAAGTCG
>JBILTQ010000092.1:0-16598 GCA_044371435.1 Pirellulaceae bacterium
TGCAGGTAGCATTGAACCAGTACCTTATCCTGACCCTCGGTAAAGGTCAGCAAGCGACTCATCGGCCGGGCCCGTTCGGCAACATGGTATCGGGTCAAAGCGCAGCAATTGATGAAATTGACATCCCATTTGCGTTCGATATGCGAACGACCATGGAAACGATCATCGGGATTCGTATGGGTATGGCCGCCCAACCAAAAATCGATCGCCCCAGGATGGGACGCCAGGTAATGCTCGAATGCCATCGCCTTGGGTTGCTGGTCGACATAGTAAAGGTAGGACGAGCCTTCATGGGTTCCCATCTCCTTCTGGTAACCGTGATAGCGGCTGGTGTAGGTCCCATCCGGATGCAGCGTTCCCCCTTCGAAGTCGCCGGAACCGACCGTGGTCTCCCGCAGCATGTGATGGTGAGCGCTGATAATGATCGCATCCTGGTGCTGTTCCACCTGTTCCTTCCACCAGGCTACGGTCTGGCCAGTGACGGCCCCGGCCGGATAGCCACCGCGTTCCCCGCGGCCGATGGGCGGCGCCAAGTCGTTCCGGTCACTCATCATCAGGAACACCAGATTGCCCACCTGAAAGTGGTAACGCTCCCAACTACCGGTTACCGGGTAGCGACGCCTGGCAGCGTTCACCCCGGAGAATTCCGGATTTTCGCCCAGAGGATCCACCCATTTGCGGAACCACCACTGGGTAGTTTGACCAGGTCCGCTCGCATCGTGGTTGCCAGCGATATCGTAAAAATCTTCGCGGCGATGCTTGGTTGCCGCCGCATACTGACGCACCACCTCACGACCTTCCTCATCATCCGGGGCGGACTGGTTCCCGGCAAAATCACCGACATTGATGGCGATATCCCAGTCGAAAGCCGGCCCACCGGTCGGCCCCCCTTGCTCGGACTGACGGATGGCATCGGCCAAAGATTCCCGGCGGCGGCGAAGGTCGGTCCCGACGTGGGCGTCTCCAATGGCCCACAAGCGAAATTGCCGAGGTGGTGAGGCGGGGGTGGACCCCGCCAATAGATTCAAGCATGCCAAGCCGCTGGCCGAGGAGCGGACGAAACGACGACGGGAGGACGGTGGGCTGGGCTTCATCACAGAGTTCGGTGGAAGGAAGCGAGGAAAGCTCTGAGCAAAACCGTTGGTCGTTCCACTTCGGTTGCCCGCAGCTTGAGGAATATCTGGTAGCTACGGCCGGTGGGGGACGGCGACCGTCTCCGAGTAGGCGAGTTCACCTGTTCTTCCGTCGAAGTATTGGATAATCACCTGGGGATGGGGAAAGGCGACCCACCGCTCGCCTCCTAGCTTCGGTGGCATATTGAAGACATTGTTGAGTTGCACAACGCAGTAAAAGGGATAGCAGCGATCCAACCGCGGAATATCCGGGAGGATATAGCTAGACCAGCGGATATCGCATTGCCGCGGACCGGACGCATAGTAACCGGTAATCGGGCGATCACCTTCATCCAACTTGGGGACGTGGTTGACCGAATTATGCGGTCCGCAACAGAACTCCCAGACCCGATCGGTGATACGGATGGCGAAGCTGTTATGCAGGTCGCCGGTCATGACCAGCACCGGCTTCCCCAGCTGATCCCAGAAATCAACGAGCTTTTCCCGTTCGTCGAGGAAAGCTACCCAGGCTTCCTCTTTGTTCTGTTCATCGAATTCAAAACCACCGGCACCATTGTGCGGCACCATCATGGGAACACTCGAGACCAGGAAGAAGAAATCGGCATCGCTTGTCCGCATTGCATCCATCAACCACTGCCGCTGGTGATCGCCCAGCATCGTCAGGCCAGCTTTGGCAGGTTCGCGAATGTCATGCATCTGACGGTGGCTGCGGGTATCGAGCAAATAGAACTCGCAATTGGCTACCCGGAATTTTCCGTAACTCCGGCGACCAATCGAGTAGCTGCAGCGGCCATCCGCCACCGCCGGGGTGTGCAATTGCAGGGTATGCTTGTCGATGACCCGCACGATATCGTAGACCTTCGAGTTGGGGTCACCGCTATCGTCGTCATAACGGATCTCATTGACGCCGGCCGTCGGTGTGCCCCAATGGACATGGAGGTTCGACATCTCCGAGATCTTCAACGCAGTGAAGTCAGCCTGCGGGTCCACCAACCGATCGCTACCGGCGGTCAATTGGGCTTGGCCAAAGTGAAGCGGATGAGGATAAGCCAGGGGGTTGGCCCATCCCAGATAGTCATACCAGGCCTGGGTCCCGATGTCGCGGAAGACGGTCCGTCGATGACGCCGACCGGGGCTGCCCGCTCCCCAGATATCGTTCACCAACTCATGATCATCGAAGGTGAAGAAACTCGGGACGCGCCGGTGCCATTCGCTGAGCGGGAGACCACGCGTCAGGTAGAGCCGATAATTTTCCCAGACGCCAGCCATCGTCGGCATGATCGCCAGCGAACGCGGCATGTTCTCCGCCGACAACCCCTGCGCTGCCAACCAGCTTTGCGGCGATGTTTCACGGGCTTCCTCGTACAGCCAATCGCCATTCATGATGGCAAAATCAACCTTGTCGGCGATCCGCTCATTCATCGTCCGGTAGAGGGGCAGCGAGTGTCCGATCCCGTGTTCCGGATTCTGGTTGGCGCAACAACCGATCTCGAAACAAAAGTTGAACAAGCCTCTCGGGTTATACTGCGGGTCACGCCGCGTTTCGGTATCGGCCAGGGTTTTGAAGGCCCCGGGCTGTCCCTGGGGCAGGCCGCCGATAAAAACTTCGTAGTAGTAGCGTGTGCCGCTGGCAAGTTGGTCGAGCTCCACCCAACCTGTGCAGTCGTGATCCCAGGCGGTGATGCTGGAGGTTACCGATCGATCATAACGTCCAGGAGTCTTGCCGAAGCGCACTTCGAAGGGCGTTGGCCTGGAGGTCCTGGCCCAGACCGCCATCGCATGGGCGGACGGCCTCCCCAAGATCGGGCCATGCGTCATGGTCGGCGGATCTTCGGCCAGAACCCTGGCCATCGAGGGCATGCCCCCGAGAAAACCAAAGAGCAAGGCCAGGCAAAGGCCGCGGCGCCAGTCGTCGAAAGAAAAGAGAGAAAATAATGAGGGCATGATCCAAGCAGCAAGGCAGAAGGTCGGGGATGAAGGTGGAACAGTATCAGCTTACACCGGACGGGTTGAAATAGTCGGGCTCCTGGTCGGCGATCCATTTGATATTGCAGCCGATGCTCGGCCTTTGTTCGCTCGGTATCGGTTGTCCGGCGAGAAGACAATCCAGGGCCTGCCGGAGATCACGACCTGTCAGCGGTCGATCGGTCTTGGGGCGACTGTCATCGAGCTGTCCGCGATAGA
The DNA here is from genome assembly GCA_044371435.1 of Pirellulaceae bacterium. Lineage (GTDB taxonomy): Bacteria > Planctomycetota > Planctomycetia > Pirellulales > Pirellulaceae > JAIYDQ01. The sequence continues at coordinate 3,318 of JBILTQ010000092.1, forward strand.
CCAGACGGCGCTGGTGATCGAAGACAAAGATATCTGGCGTACAGGCCGCACGGTACGCCTTGGCGACTTCCTGGGTGGCATCGAACAGGTAGGGGAACTGGTAGCCTTGGGAGGCGGCCTCGCGCTGCATGTTCTCAAAGGAATCATCGGGGTAGGCCTGGGCATCGTTGCTATTGATCCCGACCAAGGCCACGCCCCGACCTCGGTAGTCAGCGACCAACCGCACCAGTTCTGGCGCCACGTGCTTCACGTACGGACAGTGGTTGCACATGAAGATGACCACCAACGCTTTGGCCTCGCGGAAATCGGCCAGGCAGACCGGCTGGCCATCGATATTCTTCAATGAAAAATTGGGAGCGACCGTACCCAGGGGGAGCATCGTGCTGGCGGTTCGTACCATGGAGGATCCTTTCATACAGATCGGATGGAGGCAAAGGAGTTGGGGGTGGGTTCCATCGCCGACGGCCGTTACGCCAGAGACACAAACCCTCTCTAGCTTAGCAAGTTCCACCGAACAGGCGAATCACCCCGGTATTTCCCCTGCTTGCCCGAGGGTTGCGGCCCTGGGAGGGTGGGTAAGCCAACATTCGATCCAGCTTGGATCCGCTCCCGGGCTAGCCGTTCGGCTACGGCGGTACTGGTGCTCGCTGGCGGTTCGGGCGGATGCTATCCTTGGACCTCTGGGAATTCCGCAGACAGTGGCGGAGGCGAGATCCTTCGCACGCAGTTCGCCGCTGAAGAATTCGCGAACTTATCTTCGAGAGGATGTATGCCTAGCTTTGTCACCCATTTAGAAAGTGCCATCGACGGCACGAAGTTGGCGGCCCGTACCCTGCAGACCACCCATGCCGATCGTCCGCTATGGGTTCGCTACGATTTACCTCGGATCCGAGCCTCGTGGCGCCCCGAGTCGTTGAAGGATCGCGAACCCACGCTGTGGCGATATCGCGAATTGTTGCCGATTGAAGAGGAGTCGTCGATCGTCACCTTCGGCGAGGGGATGACCCCGCTCTTACCCTGCCCGCGGTTGGGGAAGACGCTCGATCTCGCCAATCTATGGATCAAAGACGAGTCACAGTTACCGACCGGGAGTTTCAAGAGCCGCGGGATGGCGATGGCCATTTCCATGGCGAAGTACTTCGGCGTCCGCCGGGTCGCACTCCCCTCAGCTGGGAATGCAGGAGGAGCCGCCGCAGCCTATGGAGCTCGGGCGGGGATGGAGGTCTTCGTCTTCATGCCTCGCGATACGCCGTTGATCAACCAGTACGAATGCGTGGCGGCCGGTGCGCGGACGTTCGTCGCCAATGGCTTGATCCACGAATGCGGCCGGTTGGTGCGGGAGGGCAAGGAGCGGATGGGCTGGTTCGATCTTTCCACCCTCAAGGAACCTTATCGGATCGAAGGAAAAAAAACGATGGGCTTGGAGTTGGCCGAGCAGTGCCATTGGGAGTTACCCGATGTCATCCTGTACCCGACCGGCGGTGGTACCGGATTGATCGGGATGTGGAAAGCTTTCCAGGAACTCGCGGCCTTGGGCTGGCTGTCGTCGACGCGGATGCCGCGCATGGTCGTGGTTCAGTCGCAAGGCTGCTGCCCGATCGTTACCGCCTATGACAAGGAAGAACGTTTCGCTGAATTGCACCAGGGGGCGGTCACCATCGCCAGCGGGATTCGTGTGCCGATGGCGATTGGGGACTTCATGATGCTGGATGCCGTCCGCGCCAGTCGCGGCTGCGCAGTGGCGGTCGCGGAGGATAAGATCCAGGAGTGGATGAAGCTGGCGATTTCTCAGGAAGGGATCGCGGTCTGCCCCGAAGCGGCCGCCTGTGTCGAGGCCGCTGAGCAATTGCGGGCGACGGGCTGGATTGAGCCTCAGGAAAAAGTGGTGATCTTCAATACCGGAGCCGCCCAGAAGTATCTCGAAGCGATTACCACGACTCTCCCTGAAATCGACCTGCAGCAACCCATGGATTGGCAAGCCTTGATGCAGGCGAGTTGATCGGGTCGAAGATTTTCGCTCCCTCTCGCGGGCCGAGCCGGAGCCTGGCCGGGAGCTGGATGCAAGTCGTATTTCGAGTGCCGCCAGCCTACAATCGAGTTTGGACTGGTCGCCAGCCAACGGGGCGCGGCGGTGTTTGAATAAAAAGGTTCCCGGCGGTCGGCGTGGGAGGCTGGAAAAGCATGTTGGTGTTGGGAGGATGGATGATCGCGGTTCGCGGTCGCCTGGTGTCGGCCTGGTGGGCTCGCCGATCCCAGCGGTGGTTTTTCCGAGGAAGCCTGGGAGTTCTTGGGCGACAAGTTTGCGGTTGGCTGATCGTGCGAATGTTGACCGTGAGTCCGCTCTTGGCACAAGGCCCGCTCTTCGATGAAAGGTTCGAGGATTGGCCAACGGATTTACGGATTGCTGGAAAGATTGTCGTCTCCGATGCGGAAGGCTTGACCTCAGGCCACCTGGACAAGTTGTGGGAGGACGCGGGGCAACAGCGATGGTCGCTGATGCAAACCTTACCAGCCGCCGCAGCGCTGCCGGAGTGCTTGAGGCGTTCCGGCGAGTCGGTCAACATCTGGAGCGTTAACGCGGACCCGCCAACGATCGACTCGTTCGATGTCTTGGTGTGGGAGCCCGGGCTGGCTTCGGAAGTTTTGACCGGACCGCATCGTGATAAAATCGAGAGTCTCGCCAGGGAGTGCCTCCGTGCCGGCAAGGGCTTGTGGGTGATCGGGTCGCCGGGCGAATGGTTATCGCAAGTGGTGGTCGAAGGGCGAGCGACAGCCCCACCCCGTCTTATCCCGGGATTCCATCTGTTGCCCGATTGCTTGTTGTGGATGCGGGCCGAGTATTCGCCGCAAGTCCAACAACAGCTGGCCGAGAACCTCAAGAGCTCGCCGCGGTCGGTGGGGATTGTTTTGGAACCGCGAACATCCCTGGTTTTGGAGGGGCGTCAGTGCCGGGTGGTGGGGGAAGGTCGTGCCCATTTCCGGCTGGCGGCTAACCACCGCTTGCCGGTGAGGATGGCTTCCATCGCCGAGCGTCGCCAGGGGAACGCCGAGCGTCCGGAGGCCTGGCTGATCGATTTGACCGAATGGCGGAGGGATGGGATCGAGCGAACCCTCGAGCCATTCCCGCCCGCTCAGCGGATCCCGCCGGATAGCGGTGGGGGAACGTTGATGATTCTAGGCGGGGGACGTTTGCCAGAGGGCTTGATGGAGGAGTTCGTCCTGCGGGCTGGCGGGCCGGAGCAGGCCAGGTTGGTGTATGTTCCCTGTTCCGAGGCGGAGACGGTCGAGGTCAGCCGAGGGATGGTGCCGAGCTGGCAAGCGATGGGGGTGAAGCAGGCGTTTCAGCTTCATACCAAAGATCGCCTGCAAGCTGACCGCGACGAGCAGTTCCTGGCCCCGTTGCGCGGAGCGACCGGTATCTGGTTTGGCGGGGGGCGCCAATGGAATTTCGCCGACTCCTACTATGGGACGACCGCCCACCGTTTGATGAAAGAAGTCTTGCAGCGCGGCGGCGTGATCGGCGGTTCTTCGGCAGGAGCCTCGATTCAGGCAAGTTACCTCGCGCGGGCGACTCCCATCGGGAACCAACAGATCCTGGCCCCCGGCTATGAACGCGGCGGTCTGGGATTTATCCGCGGGGTGGCCATCGATCAGCATTTTACGCAACGGCGGCGGCAGCCGGACTTGTCAGGGCTGATCGATCGCTACCCTCAGTTGCTCGGCATTGGAATCGACGAGACGACGGCGCTGGTGGTGCAAGCTTCCATCGGCAAGGTCCAGGGAGAGGGGCATGTCTATTTCTATGATCGGCAGCCTCCGCAAAATACGGGTCTGCCGGATTATTTGCGACTCGGGGATGGAGAATTTTATGATCTAGTCCAACGTCGCCGCGTTGAAGGACCTCGAGGATGATTCAGCGAGAGTTCGATAAGGGGGATCGTTACCTTTCGACGCGGCAAGGGCGGCGTTGCGAGCGTAGTTGATGACGCTTGTTCTCTGCGAAAAATAAAATATCAGTCCCACGCTATGCCTAACCGTTTGATCCCTCCTGCTCTTGCCCTGCCGCTTTGCCTGACGGTTGGGGGATGCCTCGGCTTGGCGGCGACTTACCTGATATCCCTCCAGTCGCTGATGGCATTCGGCGAAGCCTTGATCCGCAATACGGCCAGGCTGTCGCTTGTCTGGTACGGTCTGGCCGTATGGGGGATGATCGGCCTTTCGCTGGATGATTGGTTGGCGCGGACGCCGACAGGACGATGGGTACGCGGCTGTTGGACGTGGGGCGTCATCACCTTCGGGTGGCATGTTCTGGTCGCCTTCCATTACGAGCATCACTGGTCGCATGCGAAGGCGTTTGCCCATGTCGAGGAAGCCAGCCGTTTTGGCTACGGTATCTATGTTTCCTATTTCTTCACCGCGATCTGGATGATCGATGTCGGTGGCTGGTGGTTATCGCCGGCGCGGTATGCCCACCGTTCGGCTTGGCTTGGTTGGGCGCTGCACTTGTTTATGCTTTTCATTGTCTTCAATTCCACGGTTGTCTTCGAGTCGGGGACAATTCGCTGGTTGGGAGGTAGTCTGCTAGCGGTGCTGGCCGCGGCGTGGTTGCGGCAATTCTTCCACCGTGGGATACACGAAGACTCCGCGGCTGACTTGCCGCCGGTCGATAAGGCATGAAGCTGAAGGCTCGAGAGATCGATGATCCGCTGCCCATGCGAAAGGTGGGTGGCCAGAACTTCGGAGATCGCTGCTCAGGGACGCTGGTCCTGAAAGCGATAGCCGACGCCGCGAACGGTCTCGATCAATGGGCCGTACTCGCCGAGTTTCTTTCGCAGCGAACGAATATGGACGTCGATGGTCCGGTCGAGGACGACGGTATCTTCACCCAAAGCCATATCGATCAGATCCTTGCGCTCGTAGGCGCGCCCCGGTTCGCGCATCAGGGTTTCGAGCAACCGGAATTCCGATGGAGTGAGATTCATCGGCTCATTGTTGAGCTTGACCATATGCCGTACCCGGTCCACGACGATGCCGTGAGCTGCCAAGGTAGCGACTTCATGGTTATCAGACTCCAGCCGCCGTCGCCAGGCTTTGATCCGTTCCAGCATTACCTTGACGCTGAAGGGCTTCACCACATAGTCATCCGCCCCCACGGAAAACCCTAGCAGTTGGTCGGCTTCCTCTGCCTTGGCGGTAAGCATCACAATGACGCACCGGCTGGTTTCCGGATGGGCCCGCAAACGACGGCAGACTTCGATACCGTCGATGATAGGCAACATCACGTCGAGCAGCACGATATCCGGCGGTTGGTGGACGGCCGTGTTGTAGCCACTTTGACCATCGTAAGCAGCGGTGACCTGGTAGCCATGCTGCTGAAGGTTGTAGCAGACGATCTCTGACAGCGAACGGTCGTCTTCAATCAAAAGGATCCGCGGATTGCTCATGTCTTGGCTTTTTGGCTAGCGCTAAATTTATGGCGAACGATCTCGCCATCGATCATATAAATGATTTCTTCGGCAATATTTTCGGCCAGATCCGAGATCTGCTCGATGTTCTGCGCCGCAGAAAACACATGTAAAGCAGGTTCCACCAGGTTGGTGTCGCGGGTGATCAGAGTGGAAAGTTCGCGAATAATATCGCGATTCTGGTCATCGACGCGAGACTCCATGCGGATTACGGACAAAGCTTGCGCCGTATCCGATTTGACGAAGGCATCCAGCCCCAATCGCAGCATGAGGCAGGCATTTTCCGCCATGGTTGCCAATTCATCAGGAGTAGGAAAGTAAGGGAAAGCTTGGAGACAAGCCGCTCGCTCGGCGATATTGCACCCCAAATCGGCGATCCCTTCCAGGTCGACATTGATTTTGAGGATTGTGGTGATTCGTCGCAGGTCGCTGGCTACGGGTTGATGGAGGGCCAGCGCTTTCAAGCAATCTTCCTCCAACCGGACTTCATCGCGATCGACCACATCATCCTCGGAGAGGATCTGCTGGACCAAATCATAGCGTCGATCGCACAATGCCTTGACTGCCTCATCGACAAGTTGTTCGACGCGCCCAGCGTGCACTAGTACTTGGCGGTTGAGATTTTCCAGATCGCGACGCAAGTGCAAGGACATAGCTTAACCGAACTTACCGGTAACGTAATCTTCTGTCTGCTGGTTGGCGGGGTGGGTGAAGATATTCCGCGTCGAGCCGCATTCGATCAGACGACCATTGAAAAAGAAGGCGGTCTGATTGGAGCAGCGCGAAGCCTGTTGCATATTGTGGGTGACGATCACGATCGTATACTGTTTGCACAATTCGAAGATCAGGTCCTCGATCTTGACCGTCGAACCGGGATCCAGGGCCGAACACGGTTCGTCCATCAGCAGGATTTCCGGACCGATGGCGATCGCGCGGGCGATACACAATCGCTGCTGCTGGCCGCCGCTCAGCCCCAAAGCGGGTTTGTGGAGGCGATCCTTGACCTCATCCCAAACCGCTGCTTTCCGCAACGACCACTCGACCAGTTCGTCCAAAGCTTGTCGGCCAATATGGAAGTGGAGTCGCGGGCCGAAAGCCACGTTGTCGTAGATCGATTTCGGGAAGGGGTTCGGCTTTTGGAAGACGATCCCTACCCGCCGTCGCAGCGAAACGGTGTCCAATTCCTGGTCGAGGATATCGAAGGCATCGTCGGCCTCGCCGATCATCTCGATTTTACCGCTGGCCCGAGCCGAAATCACCGTATCGTTCAACCGATTGATCCATCGCAACAGGGTGCTTTTTCCACAGCCGCTCGGACCGATCAAGGCTGTTACCTGGTTGCGAGGGATATCCAGGCTGATATCGCTCAAGGCTTTAAAATCCCCGTACCAGGCATGAAAATCCCGGACGACGATGGCGGGTGGACGAAAGGTGTCGGGCGCGGACTCCGCTTCGACCTGGAAGTGCGGACGTTGACTCCGGTCGCTGGCGGCTTTCAGCGGCGTCGGCACGGCGAGGCTGGCGTCTTGGCTGGTTCCCTTGGGTGATGTCAAAATGCGGACAAGCTTTAGGAGAGAGGTTTGGTAAAACGTTGGCGAACGATGATGGCGACCAGATTGAAGACCAATAGCAAGGCCAGGAGGACGATGATGGCGGCCGCCGAGATGCGGTGGAAGTTCGCCTCGTGCCGGCCGGCCCAATCGTAGATCTGCAACGAAAGGACCGTAAAGACCGACATCAAATTGCTCGGGGCTCGCGTGATGAAGACAATCCCGGAAATCATCATGATGGGGGCCGCTTCGCCGACTGCGCGACTCATCGCCAGAATCGCCCCGGTCATGATGCCGGGGACTGCGGTCGGCAAGGTGACCTTCCAAACTGCCTGCCAAGGAGTGGCTCCCATTCCCAGGGCGGCCTCGCGCAAGGATGGAGGGATAGCGCGAAAGGCTTCCTGGGACGACAGGATAACGACTGGAAGGATCACCAGCATCAATGTCAGGGCACCCGCCAGCACGCTCCTGCCAAAGGGGAGTCGAAAATGATACCAGGCTTGCTGGCCGGTTCGGCCCGGCGTCTCTTGCGGGCGGACGGTGACCGCCTGCAAGGCCTCGCTGGGCGGAACGGGTTGACCGGGCGGTAGCACTCGCATCCTCACCGAGCGACCTTGGCTATCGCGGCAAACCAGCCCATCGCGGGGAAGGGTGTCCGGTGCCGTGGCTGAGCTTACCGGGCAGACGAGTACGGAATCGTTGAGCGTCAGGAATTGGTCGAAATAGGCGACGCCGATTTCGATGCCAGCGCTAGCTGGACGGTCGGTCTTGTGAAACCAGCCGAACATGGTGACGAAAGCCGTCATCCCGACGATACCATAGACGACCGAGGGAACACCGGCTAGGTTGGCGATATTGATCTGTACCAGTTGATGGAGCCAGCGAAGCGGACGATTGCGCGGGCGGAACTCCTCGAGGAAGATCGCTGTGCCGACACCCAGGGGGAGGGTAATCAGAGCACAGGCAGCGCACGTCCAAAAAGTTCCCATCAAGGCTGGATAAATACCGGCCCGCTCCGGGTTGGGGTGCGGCGAACCGGCGAGGAAGTCCCAACTCAAATGGCTATAACCACGGATAAAGACGGTGTACAGCAAGCTGCACAGGATGAGCACCGACAACCAGGCGGTCAGTCGACACAGGCCTGCAAAGCCGGCCGCATAGGACAGGCGACGTCGGACATTCCTGGCCGGGATATCCAGCTGACGTTGGCCGGGAAACTCAGGGTTCATTCGTAGGCCTCGCGGAATCGACGGCGAACCCAATTCCCCAGCAGGGTCAGGCCGAAGGTAATCACGAACAGGATACAGGCGACCGCGTACATCGAATAATATCGAGTATCGAACTGGCTAGTGTCGCCCGAACCCATCTGTACCATCCAGCCGGTCATCGTCTGTGTCGCTTCCCGGGGGTCGAAGGTGAGGTGGGGTTGCGAACCACTGGCCAAGGCAACGATCATCGTCTCCCCCACGGCTCGCGAAATGGCCAGGAGGAACGCCGAGATAATCCCGGACAAGGCGGCTGGAACAACGACCTTGACCGCCATGTCCCAGCGGGTCGCCCCCATCCCCAGGGCGGCTTCGCGAAGCGTTTGCGGGACGGCCCGCAAAGCATCTTCGGCCAGGGAGGTGACGATCGGCAGGCAGAGAATACCGACGGCTATCCCGGCGCTCATTCCATTGTAAATGTTGAAGCCATCATGGAACCATTTGAGGGCGGGGGTGATGACCGTCAGGGCAAAGAAACCGTAGACCACCGTCGGGATCCCGGCCAGGATCTCGAGCGCTGGTTTCAAACAGGCCCGGACTCGCGACGGCGCGTACTCACTGAGGTAGATTGCCGTCACCAAACCCACCGGTAAGGCGATGAGCATGGCGATGGTGCTCACCAGCAGGGTTCCCGAGATCAGGGCCCAAATCCCGTAATGGACTTTGCTTCCCAGGCTGGGAGTCCATTGGGTGGAGAGAAAAAAGTCAGACAGGCTGACTTCGGGGCGGGCAAAAAAGACCATGGTTTCCTTGAAGAGCACGTAGATAATCGCCCCGGTCACCAGCAGCGAAAAGATCCCGCACCCCGCCAGGCCGAGCTGGATGAAGCTTTCACGGAAATAAGTCTTCCGCAGCGATCGCCATGGGTAAGCGCGACCCCAAGGGCCTGTTTCGACGGCTTGCACGTTTTCGGCAGGTAGGGAAGACATCGTGCGGCCTATGGGATCGCTATCAGGTTCTCTTCAACATAGATCTCGGCCAACTGCCCATGCCGCGAATTTCCCTGTTCATCGTAAAAGAAGCTTCCCGCCAACCGCGCCGCGAACCGTCGACGAACCGTCGCATAAAGCTCCTCGCTCAAGGGGACACACTTGGCCGCTTGGCAAATCTCTATCGCATGCTCGAGGAAGTATTCGACGAATCGCCGCGCCTCCGGCCGTTTCATCGAAGCCGAATTCACGTACAGGAAAATCGGTCGACCGAGCGGCGCGTAGCGGGCTTGTTCGATATTCGCGCGGCTCGGTTCCACCGCCTCCGAGGTTTTCGGATCAATTACCTTCAAGGCTTTGACACGCTCGCGATTCTCGAAGTAGTACGAAGCCCCAAAGAAACCGATACCGAATTTCTCGGCGGCGATGCCGTTGACCAGCACCAGGTCCTCCTCGCTGGGGGTGACATCCGCGCGAATGTTGCCTTCTTTACCGACAATCGCTTCCTTGAAAAAATCGAAAGTCCCCGAATCGGTACCAGGCATGAAAATCTTGAAGGGCTGGTCGGGGTAGCCGGCCTTCAAGTCCTTCCAACTCTTCAGGGCTACGTCCGCGCTGTAGATGCGGCGGAGGTCCTCGATGGAGATCTCGGAAATAAAGCCATTGTCTTTGTGCACGCAGACGGTGATGCCGTCGTAGGCGATCGGTAGTTCCATGAAGCGGATTCGACGCTTCCGACACTCGGCCAACTCCTCGCCTTTGATCGGCCGCGAGGCATCCGCGATATCGATTTCACCGCGGATGAATTCGCTAAATCCACCACCCGTCCCCTTCTTGCCGACGGTGATATCCACCCCTGGGAACTCTTCATGGAAAGCCGAGGCAGCGGCTTCGCTGATCGGAAAGACAGTGCTCGAGCCATCGATTTTGACCTCCCCACGCAAGGCGGAGAGTCGACGGGCGCCAGTTCGCCCCGATCCATCCTCGGCGATCCGATCCGCCGTCCCTGGCCGGGAATCGCAACCCAGGCCGAAGACGAGCATCACGAAAACCATCGGCATCTGCCGTATCGGCATAAAAAACTCCGGCGAGGAACCATCGTTAGCACGAGAGATCTTATAACCGGATTATTAAGAAACGATGAAGGGCGGATGAATCTCGGCAGGGCTGGTTTTTTTACCCTCAGTCAAAGGCAGCTTGACCGTAAAGGTCGAGCCTTTGCCGAGACGACTGGCAAGCGAAACCTGCCCCGAGAAGGATTGAGCCAGATGCTTGACGATGGACAAGCCCAAGCCGGTACCATCGATGTCGCTCGATCTCGCCTTGTCGACCCGAAAGAATCGCTCGAAAACCCGTTCTTGGAATTCCGGGGCGATGCCCAGGCCGTTGTCAACAACCTCGAGAATACCCACATCTGCTTGGTCATCCCGAGAGCAACGGACTTGGATTTGCCCACCTTCCGGCGTGTACTTCACAGCGTTGCTGACCAGGTTGTCGATGATGGTTACCAACCCTTCGGTATCGCAACGGATCAGGATTTCGCCGTCGTTGGTCTCGAAGTCAAGCCGCAGGTTCCGCTGAGCGGCCTGCGGTTCAAAAACCTTGACGCGTTCAGCGGTGATTCGACTGAGATTCACCGAGGTCAATTCGAAAGTGGCTAAACCGGACTCGATGCGGGCCAACTGGATCAGGTCCATAATGAGATCGTTGAGGCGTTTGGCTTGCTCCTCGATCCGCTCCACGAACCGCATGCGGACGCTTGGGTCTTCCACGGCACCCAGTCGCAGCGTTTCCGAGTAGGCCTTGATCGACGATAGAGGCGTTTTCAATTCGTGCGATACATTCGCTACGAAATCCCGCCTCATCGTTTCCAATTGCCGGAGGTTGGTGACATCGTGAAGCACGATCACGACAACCTCGCCGTCAGACTGCGCTAACCAGGAGAGCCGGACTTCGAGGATCCGTTTGGGATGACGCTTGCTTTCGATTTCCCGAGCGATAGTTCGATGGGTGGTGAAAACCTCCTCGATGGCCGCCTCGAGCAGCGGGATCCTGACTAGCTCATAGAAAGGATGATGAACCAGTTCCTGGTAGGGAACCTCGAGCAACAGGGCCGAGGCTCGATTCGCTAGCAGGACATGCCGGTTACCGTCGATAGCCACAATCCCTTCGCTCATGCTGGCCATGACGGCCGCCAGTCGATCGCCGTTTTCACGGAGATCGTTTTCTCGGCTTTCAAGCTCGCCCTGCATGTCCTCGAAGGCATTTCCCAGCAACCGCCATTCACCGCTCCAGCGATTCTTGTTGAGATGTTTGCGATAGTCCCCCTTGGCGATCGACTTGGAAAATTGCATCAGATCCTGCAGTGGGGCGACTGTTGTCCGTCCCAACCACAAGAGCACCGTCGAGGTCAGGATGGTGGTGATGACGGCGAAACCGATGAAGCCTTGCGACAGGTTCTTCAGACCGACCAGCACGGGAGCCGTGGCCATCGCCAACCGGAGGTAGCCCATGGCGGGTTGCTTGCCCGAGGGGGGCGGGATGGTCATCGCCAGATAGTAAAACTCGGTGTTGGCGGATTCGCTTTGACGCGTCGCCTTACCGAACCCGAACTCGCGCGCCTGGACAATTTCCGGACGAAGTCGATGGTTGGCCATCGAGGCGGCAGCGACATCCGTATCTACCAGAACTTTTCCCTCGACATCAATGACCGTTACCCGGATCTCGGTGGCGGCCTTGAAGGTGACCACCAGGTTCTCCAAGGGTGCCATCGACTGCGGGTCCTCCGCCAGCAATCGCTGCACCGACGGTAGCAGACCTGCGGTAGCGCTCCGCAATTGCTCGTCCGCCTTGAGCATCGCCCACTTGCGGTTCTGATTCACCGAAAAAACGATAATCGCCAGCGTCAACAGCGACTGCAGCGTCAAGTAGAAAATGACTAACTTGGAAAGGCTCGAGCTAAGTCTCAATTTAAGGAAACCTGCGCCGGATCGCGACAACTGTTATCCTGCGTACTATACTCTCTGTTTCAAGCCTGTAACCCCCTCCCCGCAATCCTTATTCTCTCCCTGTAGGTCTAGTATGAATCGACGACTCCTGCGACGCAATTTCTTATCCCAAGCCTCCGCCGCCGCTACCGTCCCTTATTTCTTTTGGCGAAGTCGGACGCTGGCTGACGAGACCCGAGCCAAGAATGATCGTTTTGCGGTAGGCTTGATCGGCGCCGGCGGGATGGGGACGGGAAATATGAAGGCCGCGGCTAGCTGGTGCGATGTGGTGGCCATTGCCGACGTCGATCAGTCGCGGTTGGAGAAGGCCAACGCCGGCCTGAGTCAGGGAAAAGCTGACCTCTACCGCGACTATCGCAAAATTCTCGAACGCAAAGATATCGACCTGGTTCACATCGCTACGCCCGACCATTGGCATACCAAGCCACTGATCGAGGCGATGCTGGCTGGCAAAGACGTTTATTGCGAGAAACCGCTGACGTTGACTATCGACGAAGGGAAGTTGATTCGCCGGGTGCAGAAAGAAACTGGTCGGGTGGTTCAAGTCGGCACCCAGCAGCGGAGCACCTTCAAGCTTTTTACCACTGCCATGGCGATTGTCCAGGAAGGGCGACTCGGCCGCATCCGCCGCATTACGGCGGCTATCGGTGGAGCTCCTACCAGTCCTCCGCTGCCTGTCGCTGCTGTGCCGAGCGAACTGGATTGGGATCGATGGTTGGGACCAGCCCCGCTTGCCGAATACCGGTTGCTCGCTCCCGAAGCCAAGGCCAAATCCAAGGATCGCCCGCCGACTAACGGCCACTATGAATTCCGGTGGTGGTATGAATATTCGGGTGGCAAGCTGACCGATTGGGGCGCCCACCACGTCGATATCGCCGTCTGGGCCTTGGACCTCAACGGGCAAACGGAAGGACCGCTTTCGCTATCGGGAACCGCCAAGCATCCCGTCGAATTCAAGGATGGGGTGCCGATGCAACGCGATCGCTACAACACGGCTACCGAGTTTCACTTCGTTGCCAAGTATCCCGGCGATACGGAAATTCATATCGTCAATCGTTCGCCCG
>JBILTQ010000395.1:0-5033 GCA_044371435.1 Pirellulaceae bacterium
AGCCATCCCAACCCGAAGTGTAAGCGAGGGATCCAGTCCGCCGCTCCTGTGTGCAGCGTTACCCGAGATCTGCCGATCATCGAGTAGCGCCAGCTGGTGGAGGGTCTCCCAGCATCGGCGCGAGCTAGTCTGAGATGTCGTCATCGGCTCTGCCTGTCGGATCGTAGGGTAGATAGCCGTCCCTCGCTGACGCATCGGGTGGTGATGGAGAAGGGATTGGAACTCCTCGGATCAACCGCTGGGCTAGCTCAGCTCAGGGGGCGAGCAGCTTGCTCGGGACTCCGAGGGCGGCTCGGCCTCTCCCCCCAGGAAAGCGAAACGCGGGGTGACCTGTCCATCGACGACGATCGACTCTTCGAACATCGCGCGTGGACGAATCCACCACCGTCCTTCGCCATAGTCGGGCTGATAAACGACGAACTCTTCTTCCGTCTCGCTATGGATGGCTACCCCGAAGGCGACGTATTCCTTGCCTTTGTAGTGACGGTAGCGACCGGTACGGAAAGCGGCGGATGACTCGGGCATGAGGGTTTGGGTGGCTGGGGTAATTCAGGATGTTTGTGTCCGCTAGGGTGTAGCAAATTGGCACGGTTAAGCCCCCTGCAGGCGAGACGGGCTTTCAAGCTTTCGACCCTTGCAAGTTTCCGACTTCCCCGGGTACGGTCTATTTATACACTATCGTTGACATTGGTCGATTGATGGGAATCGTCGGTCAACTCACCGCGCGGCCATCGAAGCTCAGCCAAACCTCTCCGTTTCTAACAACCCGTTCAGGTGGTCGGTAATGCTGAAGAAAACCCGCAATCGTCGTCGCCACATCCTTCGTCAGCAAGTTCGACCAGGTTTCGAGCAGTTGGAAGATCGGCGGTTGATGGCGGCCAAGGTTTTGGCTGGTGAGTTTTTCGCCAACGAACTGTTAGTCCAGTTTGCTCCCAACGCCAACGCGGCTGCTCATGCCCAAATCCGTTCTTCGGTCAAGGGGTCCGTCGCGGAGGTCATCCATTCCAAAGTCATGCAGGCCCAGGGACTGGGGCGGTTGGAGAGATTGACTATCCCCAGCAGCATCGGGATGGAGCGGGCGATGGAGGCTTTGTCGCGGAACCCGTTCGTGGTTTACGCCGAGCCCAACTACATCTATCGGCCGACCGCGGTCAGCAACGACACTTACTACACCAACGGTAGCTTGTGGGGGATGTTCGGCGACGATGCGCCGACGGCGGCCGGACCATCCGGGACTACCAACCAATTCGGCAGCCACGCCGAGAAGGCGTGGAACGACAATATTACCGGTTCTTCGAATATCGTGGTGGGGATTATCGACGAAGGGGTGCAGGTCACCCATCCCGATCTCAACGATAACATATGGGTCAACCCGTATGAAATCGGCAACGACGGGATCGATAACGACGGGAATGGCTACGTCGACGATATTCATGGCTGGGACTTCGTCTACAACAACAACAGCGTCTACGATGCCGGTGAGGATGCCCACGGGACGCACGTGGCCGGAACCATTGGCGGCGAAGGGGGGAATGGATCAGGGGTGGTCGGTGTCAATTGGGACGTGACCATGATCTCGATGAAGTTCCTTGGACCCAATGGCGGCAGTACCGCCAATGCAGTCAAAGCCCTCGATTATTTGACCGACTTGAAGAATCGGCACGGGATCAACATTGTTGCCAGCAACAATTCGTGGGGGGGCGGTGGCTATTCCCAGGCCTTGCACGATGCGATTATCCGCAGCGCGAAGAAGGATATCCTGTTTGTCGCCGCGGCCGGCAATTCGACCTCGAACAACGACACTACCGCGTCGTATCCGTCGAATTACAACACGACGGTCGGGACCTCGACCCAGTCCGCCGCCAGCTATGATTCGGTGATCGCGGTGGCCTCAATCACCAATACCGGGGCCATCTCCAGTTTCTCCAGTTACGGAGCAACCACCGTCGATATCGGTGCCCCTGGTTCTGGAATTTGGTCCTCGGTCCCCAGCAATACCTACGCTTCCTACAACGGGACTTCGATGGCCACGCCTCACGTGACCGGCGCTGTCGCTCTCTATGCTTCAGCCCAATCGGGTCCGGTCTCCGCCTCCAGTATTAAAGCCGCGATTCTCGAGAGCGCCATTCCGACCAGTTCGTTGGCGGGCAAGACGGCGACCGGCGGACGCTTGAACGTCTATGAAGCCTTGAAGCGTTCCGCTTATGTGGATCTGGATCGCGATGTCTACGGCTTGCCCGGGACGGCGACGATCACCGTCAATCACGCTGCGGCGAATGCCAACACGGGGTTGGCTGAAACGCTGACCGTCAAGATCCGCAGTTCCACGGAAAGTACCCCCGAGTCGGTGGTGCTTACGGAGACGGGGGCCAACACTGGGCGGTTTGTGGGGGCGATTGCGATTGTCGCGGGCACGGTGGCCGCCGATGGTTCGCTCCAAGCCCAACACAATGACCAAATAACCGTTACCTATCCGACCTTGAACCAGTCGGCGACCGCCGTCGTCGATGGGCTGGCCCCATCGATCAGCAACCTGGCGGTCACCCCCGCGGCGACCAGCGCCCAGGTGCGATGGTTTACCAACGAGTCGTCGACGACCGAGGTGGTGTATGGGACGAGTGCCTCGAACCTCAATCGGACTTTTTCTGATCTAACTCCGGTTACCAACCATACTGCCAACCTGGCCGGTTTGGCCGCTGGGACGACCTACTACTATCAAGTCCGTTCCCGCGATGCGGCTGGCAACTTGGCGACTTCGGCAATCGCCTCCTTCAATACTCTCTCACCGGCCCCGATCCTCTTCGTGGATGACGACCAAGGAGAAACCTTCGAAAGGTTCTTCCAGAACGCGCTTGCCGCCAACAGTTACGCCTATGACAAGTGGGATGTGCTGGCGGCCGGCACCACCCCGGCGGCTAGTGATTTGCAGTCCTACGCGTTGGTGATCTGGAATACGGGTGAAGACTACAGCAGTTCCACCGCCGGCTTGTCCAGCGGCGAGCAGACAGCGATCGCCAGCTACCTGAATGCCGGGGGGCGGATCTTCATCTCTGGTCAAGACGTTCTCTACAACGGGGTGTCCAGCAGCTTCCTGCAGAACTACCTCAAGGTTTCGGCCTATATCGATGATGTGGTAACAGCCAACCACGTGGAAACTGGCGTTGCCGGCAATCCGATCAGCGATGGCATGTCGCTGTCGCTAGCCAAGCCCTCGGACTACACTTCGCTCTATGTGGACGCGTTGACGCCAACGGCTGATGCCAGCGGTACCTTCCTGCATGGCGTGACCAACACCAGCAACGCCTATTCGGTCGTCAACTATCGCGGGAATTATGCGACGGGCGGCTTCGGCATGGTCTTCTCGACCTTCCCCTTCGAGGCCATTGCCAACGGCACCAGCCCCAACAACCAGAATGAGGTCATGCGACGGACGGTCGAGTACCTGATGGCGGTTCAGGCGACTCCAGGCTTCGCTGTCAGCTCTCCGTCGGCAAACAGCACCACCGAGGCCGGTGGGAGCGTTTCCTTCACCGTGGCCTTGACCGCTGCTCCGACCGCCAATGTGGTCGTCCCCGTCAGTTCCAGCAATACGGGTGAAGCCGTCGTCAGTGTCGCATCGCTGGCGTTCACCCCCAGCAACTGGAACGTGCCCCAGACGGTGACGGTGCAAGGGGTCAATGACAACGTTGACGATGGGAATGTGGCCTACTCGGTGGTGACCGGAGAAGCTACCTCCAGCGATCCACTCTACCAGGGCTTGAATCCGGCGGATGTATCCCTGACGAATGTCGACGACGATACGGCCGGGATCAGCGTCGGCAGTCCAAGCGGGACAAGTACTTCGGAAGCTGGTGGCCAAGTTACCTTTACCCTAGTCCTGACTTCGGAACCGACCGCCAACGTCACTATCGGTATTACTTCCAGCGACACCACCGAAGGGACGGTTAGCCCGTCGTCGGTGGTGTTCACTAACAGTAACTGGAACGTACCGCAGACGGTGAGCGTCATTGGGGTGGATGACTCGATCTATGATCCCAACACCGCATACAGTGTCATCATCGCCGCGGCTTCATCCACCGATGCCAGCTACAACGGGCTTAACCCGACTGATATCAGTTTGGCCAATGTCGATAACGACACGCAACCAGTAACCAAATTCTTCGTCGTCGATGATGCCATGGCGAATCGGACCTACGAATACGATCCGGTCGGTGCGCCGACTGAGAACTACAAGCTGGCCACGGCCAACGCTGCGCCACGCGGGGTGGCTTCCAACCTGGCAGGCGATCGCGTTTGGGTGTTGGATAACAACCGCAACGTCTATGTTTACAATGCCAACGGTGGACTGATCGGCTCGTGGACGGCCAGCGGCTTCACCTCCAACCCGTTGGTGGAGGGGATCACCACCGACGGTAGCCATATCTGGATCGTCGAATCAAAAGCTGACCGGATCTATTTCTTCGCCAATGCCGCCTCGCGAAGGTCCGGCAGCCAAGCAGCCTCCTCGTCATTCGTGCTCAACAGCAGCAACACCTCCCCCAAGGATTTGGTGGTCGGCTCGTTCAATGGCGTTAAGAATATCTGGGTGGTCAACGATATCACCTCGACCAGCGGCATCGATCGTGTCTTTAAATACACCATCGGTACCAACGGCTTGAGCACCGGCGCGGCTGTCACCTCATGGGCGATCAATACTTCGACTTCCACCAACAAAGCTCCGACTGGGATTACCCTCGATCCGAGCAATGCGTCGCAGGATCTTTGGATTGTCGACAACACCACCGATCGGGTGCTCCAATTCGCCAATGGTCGCACCGCCACTGCCCCGGTGCTCGGGGCTTCTTTTGCCCTGATGGCTGGCAACACCAACCCGCAAGGGATCGCTGATCCTCCTCCGGCCGGGCTAGAACCGGCAGTATCGGTAAGTGTCAGCGATGCGACTACCGACGGACTCCTGGCCGGTCCGGGGATTTCGTCGCTGACCGTGCTCAGCGGCGCTACCAAGGCCGCTCGCAACTTACTGCAGAGTTCAA
>JBILTQ010000564.1:0-2554 GCA_044371435.1 Pirellulaceae bacterium
CGAAACCGATAAAGCCAAAATCGTCGACGGTATCCTGGCCTGACCCAGAGTTACCCAAGCGTGACGCAGTCGTCGAGGAGGGCTCCATCGTCAAACTCTTCGTAGCCCTCGATTTCCCAGCGGCAGTCGATCGACAACTATTGCAAATCCAACCGGCGTGGCTGCCAGGGTTGCGATTAGTCAGCCCCGAGCAACTCCATTTAACGCTGCATTTCATCGGTCCTGCCGAAGTCGAAGCGATCGCGCCAACTTTGGCGGCCGTCGAAGCTCCGGCCTTCGAAGTAAGCATCCGCGGCGTTGGGTTTTTTGCTTCAGCCCGAGGCCCAACCGTCCTTTGGGCGGGTATCGAAGCCAACCAATCGCTGCAACAACTCCATCAAAGCTTGGGGTCGGCGTTGCAAACCATCGGCGTCCGAGTCGACCCGCGTCCCTATGCCCCCCACATTACCCTCGCGCGTTGCCATGCGAGCGTTCCCCCGAAGCAGATCGAACGCTTCCTCCATCGCCATCAAACACTCTGGATTCCAGGCATCCCGGTCTCGCGATTTACTCTCTACTCTAGCCAGCACCGGGAAACGACCACCCTCTACGTTCCCGAATGGACTGTCGCACTCCGTCCACCCGGGCCGACAGAGGCGGGCAGTTGCTCTCCATCCCAATAGTTGTTGGAACAACTATTGAACTTTCGTTCGACGACGGACCGTCCACTCGGCGACCGAGCGGCCATCACCGCCAGCCTCCCGCGCCAAGGCCAAAGCCTTAGCGTTTCATTTGGACTTGTCGGGAAAATTGCGGCTGGTTGCATAGATCGCCGCCGGATCCTTGGGGGCGTCGGCGACTTCCTGTAGCAAGAGCGTCACAGCCTGGTCGAGTTGGCGGTCGAGGCCGCGGGGGATTTCGTCCGGGGCTGGCCAAATCACGACATCCGGCATGGCTCCATTCAATTCGAAGTCGAGCCCAGTCTTGATATGAAACCATCCGCGGAAGGGAACGCGCAGCGTCCCAAGGTCGGAGATCGAGGCCGCGCCGGTGCTGACCACACCTCCGGCTGTTTGTACTCCGACCAGCTTCCCACGCCCCAACGCCTTGATGGCATGCGAAAAGATTTCAGCATTGCTGAAGCTGTTCTGATTGCACAAAACGACGATCGGCTTCGTCCAGGTA
The DNA here is from genome assembly GCA_044371435.1 of Pirellulaceae bacterium. Lineage (GTDB taxonomy): Bacteria > Planctomycetota > Planctomycetia > Pirellulales > Pirellulaceae > JAIYDQ01. The sequence continues at coordinate 1,165 of JBILTQ010000564.1, forward strand.
GCGAAGACGCAGCGGTCTTGGGGATAGCCGGGTTGCCCATTCCGCGGGATCGTGATCGCGTGACGCGGTTGGGTAAGGGCCGTTAACAGATAGTCGGTCGTGGAGCCGCCGCCGTTGTCACGGACATCGATCAGCAACCCTTCTCGGCCATAGCCGACGCGGTAGAGTTGCGTTTCAAATTCATGAAAGCTAACGGCATCCATGGCCCGGATATGCAGATATCCCAACCGGCCTTGCGACTGCTGCTCGACGAGGCGGCGATTGTCCGCCAACCAGTTCTCGTACAGTAACTCGCGGGCTTTTTCGTAGGAGATGGGGCGGATCTTGATCGTTCTCTCCGCACCACCTTCTGCCTTAGCCACTTTGTCCGCCTGGGCTGTCCCGGCCACTGCCTTCTCTGCCGGCGAGCGGACCTGCAATTCGATATCGCGGGGGAGAACCCCCTGAAGGAGACCGCTCAAATCCATCGAGGGGTCGACCGCTCGACCATCGATAGCCAGGATCACCTCGCCGGGTTCCAGACGACTGGCCTGGCGATCGGCGGGACCATCGATCAGCACGTCCCGAACCTTCAACCCCGGCCCGGCAAAATCTTCCTCGAAGCGTACACCGAGATGAGCGACCTGCGGACGCCACTCGTCGCCCGCGGCTTGAGGGTTCGCGCCGGATTCGGTGGCCGGCGTAAACCCGAGATGCGAGCCGTTCAATTCACCCAACATCAACTCGATGACCGTGGTGAAGGCACGCGGGGTGGGAGCTTGCGCGGCGGCCTCCGCGTACTTCCGGCGGATCGCATCCCAATTCCGGTTCCCCATCTTTGGATCGTACCAAACATCGCGCATTTTCAACCAGGCGGCTTGGAAGCCTTGACGAAACCTTTCGGCCCGCGAGCCTTGGTGGTAGGCGGTGAAACGGAAGGCCGTGACACTTTCTCCCTTGAGGCGGGCCGGAACACCTTTATCGGAGCCGAGGATGGCATCGTCACTCTTGAGCCACACCGGATCGTCGAGAACCTTGGCGGAATAGAATTTTGGTTGCAGCTTGTCAGGAAACTCGACGGTAAACCATCCCTTCTTCCCTTCGAGTTCCGCTTCGAAGAGCAAGCGTTTGCTATCGGGCGAGAAAAGCAACCCACGATCGCTGCTGTTGGGAGTGGCGATTTTCTTGACCCGCAGATGGATGTCGCGGAGATCCACCTGGAGCGGCACCACGGCCGACGGCTCATCTTTGCCCGCCAGCTTGGAATCGGTATCGGAAGTGATTTCCTTCTTCGGCTTGGCCTTCGGGCTTTCCTTCTCCAAAGCTTTCGCCAGTTGGCGATCTCGAGTTGTCTCTTCGCCCAGCCTTTCTTCGAGAAAAACATAGAAGACATCAACTTCATCATCGCCGC
>JBILTQ010000094.1:0-16570 GCA_044371435.1 Pirellulaceae bacterium
AGCGCGACATAGCCCGGCAAGCTGGTCTTCTTGGTGGAGTGGGTTGGAAACCCCTCGGTCCAGAAACGAGCCGCCTCCTCCCCATTCCCGAGCTTGGGATGCTGCAACAAGTTCTTGAAGATCCGATTGACGAATTCGATGATGACCGGTGAACTGCGCCAACTAGCGGTGAGCGAATCTTCGCGCAATCCGATAAATTTCCGGCGGACGACTTCGAAGAGTTCGGCGACGCCTCCTCGCCAGCCGTAGATCGCTTGTTTGACGTCGCCCACGCAGAAGAAGGAAGCCGGTTTACCTTCGCTGGAAGCCTTGACGACCGCCTCGGCGAAAGGCGCCAGGATATCCCACTGGGTCGGCGAGGTGTCTTGAAATTCATCGACCAGCAGATGATCGATTTGCGCATCCAAGCGGTAGTTCGCCTTGGGCAAGTGCTGATGGAGTTGCCGGTCGGCGGACTCGGGGCGCGGCTGGCCAGTGGAGGCCTGGCGAAACCAACGCGCCAAGCGATAAGAGACGTCGGAAAACGTGAGGACACGTTGGGTGCGTTTGACCGCTTCCAGATGCTGGTCATAGTTTTTCAGCAAGGCATAGGCCGCTTCCGTCTGGGCCCGTCGCGACCCCAGTTCCCGCGACAGGGCATACGTCAACAGAACCTCCAAGCCACGGCAGAACCCATCTGGAAGCGGCTTTTTGTAATACGTTTTTGAAGTCTGGTAGCTCTTGACCAGGCCATGCGCAAAGAAGCTCGTCCAATCCTCCTGCAATACCGCCGCCAACAACGCGTCGCGCGCCTTGGCATAATTGGCATGCGGCATCTGGGAAGCTTCCACCTCCGCCAATCCCTGCTGCAGTTCGACTTCACTGGGAGCCGTCGGTACCTCCAGGTTGGACCATGCCTCCGGCGCCGTGATCCGATACAGTTGGTAACCAGCTTCGATCGTCTGCAAGATGTCTTGACGGATCCCGCGTTTGGCTTCGCCGCGATTGAGTTGCGAAATCAGGGAACGCAGCAGTTGGCGATCCTCCAGCTCAAACATGCGGGTGATCGCGGCATGGCATAAGCGTTCCTCCTGAAATTCATCGGCCAAGGTCCACCCCGGCGGCAACTGGAGTTCCAGCGCAAAGCTCCGAGCCAACTGCGAGTAGAATCCATCCAGGGTGTTGACCCGCAGCCGATGCAGGTTGGAGCAGAGATTCGCCAGGTGGTGGAGGCAGCTTTGACGATTGATCTTCAGCGGCTCCAACTCCTGTTGCAACTGCCGCAACTTATCCTGATGATGAATGGCGTCAGCCAGGAAACTCAGCACACGGGCCAAGATTTCGCCGGCCGCTTTTCGGGTGAAGGTGGTCGCCAGAATGCCTTCGGCCGATTGCCTGGCAAAGAGCAATCGGATCATACGAATCGCTAGTTGATAGGTCTTGCCAGTCCCAGCGGAGGCTTCGATCAAGGTCCGGTCGAACCATTCCGGGCGCGGGCTACCCGTGGTCGAATCGAGGGGGATGGCGATGGCAGCCGGCGGCGCCGTCGGTCGCTGAGGGGGACGGACCGGCGACGGGCGACCCGATGAATCCAGCGGATCCTCTCCCTTCCCTTGCTCGCTCACCATATCGGACAGAGCGGTTACCGTTGCCGCGGTGATGCCGGCCTCAAGTCGCTCATCCCAGCGACGCACGACCTCGCTTTGGCAAATGGCGGCGAATTCGTCCCACGGTGGCAAATCGGTGTAGCTGGGAGGCCAAAACTCGTGTCGTCGAATCCGTTGCACCACCTGGACGGCGACCTCGATCGCCGACGGACCGCTCACCTTCGAAAAGTCGGCGATGGTGAACGCTACTTTATCGACCGCCCGTGGCAACGCGATATAGCCGGTGGTGATTTCTCCCGTTAATCCCAGGGACGGGGCCATCCACAGGTAAAGCGGCAATTGCACCTGGGACCACCCCTTGGCCTTCGACCAATGGGCAGCCACGGGCGCAACCGGTTGATCGCTGGTCTTGTAATCCCAAAGGGCGTAGCGGCCGGTGGCTGGATGATAATCGATCCTGTCGATGCGTCCGACCAGTGGCATCGGCTCCTGGCCTGGGATCGGCAACAGCACCGCTCGATCCCGTCCGACATCGACTTCCGTCGCCCAGATTTGCCACCCCTCCTGGTTCCTGGCGGCCTGGAGCTTGGCAAAGGCAGCCAAGCGTTGCCGGGCTTGTTCGACCTGCACGGCGACCACCGGGGCCAGCTGTCGCCCGTAGCGGGCGGTGACCAGCCCTTGCAACTCGTGAAATAATGCTTGTCGCAATTGGCTCGCGTCGGTGGCGGTGCCGGCCGCGATATGAGGCAACCGGGCCAGCGTATCGTGAAGGAGGTTGCCAAAATCGTTAGCCTCCAATTCGGTCTTGCGATCGTCGACGCTCTTCAACCGCTGAATTTTTTTCAGATAAAAGCGGTAGGGACATTGCAGGTAGGCTTGGAAATCCGAGGCCGACATGCTGGTCACCCGATCTCCGGCCCGCGGCTCCGGCAGAGGAATGGGAATCCAACTCTGGAGCGATCGCGGTTGCACCGTCCCTTGGACCTCGGGCAAGGCGATCGATGCCGGAGGATGGATCAACTCCAGGACGCGACTCGCCAACCGTTCCGGCGGTACCGCCAGCAATAAACGGCTAGGGGTATGCGGCTCTCCCTCCAGGCTCAAATGGTTGGTGATGACGCGGAGATGCTCCCGGCTGTTCATCAGCACATGCAAACTATAGCTGTCGCGCGCATAGCGACGCGTATTGTCCATCAACCCCAGTTCGCTGCGAATCCGGTTGGGGAGGAAGGCATCGGCATTCACCGATTCCGGTACCGTCCCATCGTGGATGCCTGTCAGCAGCAGGACCGGCGCGTCGTCCAAACTCAAATCGAGCCAACCGATCATCTCGATCGACTCCGGATCGCGCAGCGGTGGGACCGTCACTTTCTCCAGGTGGTGAACCAACCATTTCAAGGCCTCCTGGTGCGAGACGACCAGCATCAAGTTCGTCGGTAAATCACCCAATTGCGTAATCGCCTGCCCCAATTGGCGACAGGCATCGGCCAGCTTATCCCCCTGCTCGCTATCCAAGTCCGCGATGGTCGTCTGGTAACATGCTGCGAGCACCTCCTGAAAAGGCTTGGCCCAACTCTTGAGCTCCATCGCTGGCTGCCGCAGCGGCCTCAGCCACTCGTTGACGCGCTCGAAGAGTCGCTGAAAAACCTCCACTCCCGCAGCTTGGGGAAACTCGCCCAGACCGAGCTGGCCGATCAAGGTCTGCTGGTAATAGCGATCGACCGACTCCAAGAAATTTTCCGGCAAGCCGTCACGGCCAACCAACAGGTCATAAACGGCGGGAAATCGCACCAACGCGGCCAGGCTCTCGTAGTTATTCTCGTTCAAATACTCGACGATGGCTTTGAGCAGGCGGATAGGTGAGGTTTGACTGGCCATCGTCCCCGCACCGCTCCGTCCGCGGATCCCCACCCGCTCAAGGCGTTCCTGGATCAGCGGGATAAGGTTGGGGTCGGGAACGCCGATGGTTATTTCTTGAGCCGTATACTTGGAACCGAGATACGCCAACTGCCTGGCAACTTCATCGGCCGATTCGTTGGCCGTAGCCCGCGGCACCAACTGTTCGTCGCGGAGCTCGACCGGCAAGTGTTCCCAAAAATATCCTTTTAAGGTGCCGAATTCATCGAAACCATCGCGCCAGCTCTTCGGCGCACCGATTAAAACCGTCACCCGTTCCTCCACCGCTTGGAGGAATTGACGTTGGGCGCGATTCAGGTCAACCGCGCCGACCACGACAATGTCGCGATCGGTTCGCGGTTCCTGCTTATCGATTGCATAGCGCCGCGCAGTCTGGATGTCCCAGCGTCCAGCGCGGTGTAATTCATCGAGGTAATCTCGCTGCAGTTTCGCCAACACTTGCCAGCGTAACGCTTCATCCGCCAGTTCCGACTCGCCCTTCAAGCGTTGAGCGACATCTGCAAAGAGAGTCAAGTCCGAAGAAAGTTCGCGATGCAAGCTGGCCAACAGCCCGGCCAACTCTACCCAGGGGGCGACCTGGGCAGCGGGTGGGATCTCGATGAGCAACGGTTTGAGGAAATCGGCGGGGGCTGCCCGCAGGATCTTGGTCCAGCCAAGCAACTGTTCATACTCGCTGGCGAAGGGGAAACGCGCTTGGTAGAGCTGCTCTGGTAGCTGGCCGATGGTCATGATCGTCGGGGGACGCAGGATAAGGCTCTTTCGCTGCGCCCTCTCCGCCAGGAGTTCCGCCAGCCGGCGGCTGGCCATGGAGCTGGGAAAGACGCAGATCACCTGATCCATATCCCAATCGCTGAGCACCGCGTATTTTTCCAATAGGAAATCGACGGTCGCATGCAGCAAGGGACGCTCCCACCCCAGCCAATGACGTTCCATCTTTCCTGCTGGCTTCCTCGTTTTCATCGACGGAACCATCGGCTCAGTGACTCCTTTTGAAAAAGCAACCGTACCCCAGTCCCTCCGGCCTGGGTGGCCCCCCCTTCCGCTCCCATCCTCTCCCTTAACCAAAGACAGTCTGCCTGGCAGTTTTCGCCGCCCGGTTCGGAAGGCAAGCCGCCGCGGAAAGATTTTGTGCGGCGGCCGCGTCGAAGAACCAACGGCACTCGCCCGCCGGCTCGATGAGCTGCGCCGGATATTGCCGCGGATCGACGACCTCCCCAAAAACCTGCATCAAAGCCGAGCCTTTGTTGGCGCCGCAGACGAGGAAGGCTACATGCCTGGCCTGGTTCAGGATAGGAGCAGTCAGGGTTATCCGGGTCGTTCGGTGTTGTGGGACATCATTGGCAACCACCCAACGGTCGGTCTCGGATAAGGCCGTCGTCCCGGGAAAGAGCGAGGCGGTATGGGCATCATCGCCCAGTCCCAGCAGGACGATGTCGAAACTCAAGCGGCCATCCTCGGCGTACCCCCGGAGCAGGCGTTCGTATTCCTCGGCCGCCGCCGCCGCCGGTTGCTGGCCACACGGAATGCGGTGATATCGGGGTTGCTCCTGGCCCAAACGTCGCAGCCAGGCAGCCGAGACCATACCGAAGTTACTGTCCGGATGCTCCTCGCCCACATCCCGTTCATCCCCCCAGAATAAGGTGAGTTTCGACCAGGGCAGTGTCCCTGCCGGCAACTCCGCCAGCAGTTCATAGAGACGCTTGGGGGTCGAACCACCGGCCAGGGCGACGAGGCATCGCCCGCGGCGGCGAATCGCTGCCAGGCATCGATCGATGAACCATTCCCGGGCAGCGAAAGCGACTCTCTCCGGATCCTCGCGCACGACCCAGGTAAGCCGAGAGGGCTCGTCCGAAGAGGTCGCCGAGATCGAAGGCGGTTGGCAACTCGCCAGCGAAGGAGGTTGTCGCCGATATTGTCGGCCAGCCACGACATAGTGCTGGGCCGCATGTTCGATGTAAGCGATGTCCTCCGCGGTAAGTTCGCGCACCACCTTCCCCGGAACGCCTAGCACCAGCGACCGGGGGGGGATCGTTTTTCCTTCGGGCACCACCGCTCCAGCACCGATGATCGATTCCCTGCCGATCTTAGCGCCATTGAGCACCACAGCCCGGATCCCGATGAGGACCCTATCTTCAATCGTGGCCCCGTGAACGATGGCTCCATGGCCTAACGTCACCTCATCGCCGAGTCGGCAGGGAAAGCCGGGATCGGCATGCAGGCAAGCCAAATCCTGAACGTTGCTTCGCTGGCCGATGCAGATTTCCTCACAATCCCCGCGAATGACGGCGTGGAACAAGACGGTCGATTCTCGGCCGATCCGGACCTTGCCGAAGACAGTGGCATTGGGAGCGATGTAGGCCGATGGGTCGATCTGGTCGACGGCCGATGCCAAAGCAAAAGTTTCGTGTATCGCCATCGACCTCATCCTTCATCCTTAGCGTGTGATTTGCCGGGCCCGCCGCCCCTACTCGACTACCCCCAGGATATGGTACATTTTTTAGCGGTCCAACGGCATGTGGCTTCCTGCTTCCGCCAGCGGCCGAAAGTTTTTATTCCATCATTGTTCCATCATCGATGGCTGGCCTGGTGGTGGCCGGCGAATCGTGCGGATGGCTAAGGGAGAAGATTCATGCGCTGGGAAGGTCGAGAAGAAAGCGAGAACGTCGAGGATCGGCGAGGAATGCCGGTTGGCGGCATGATCGTCGGGGGTGGTTTGGGGACGCTGGTCATTATCTTCCTGGCGATGCTCCTGGGGATGAACCCCCGCCAACTGATGGAACAACCAGGCTTTCAAGCGGGCAATGCACCCAAACAGCAAATGGACCCGGCGCGTCAAAAGGCCGAGGAGCCGATTCGCAAATTCGTCGGGGTTGTCTTTCGCGACACGGAAGATGTCTGGGCGAAAATTTTTCGCGAGCAACTCGGCCGCAGTTACCAGAAGCCGAAACTGGTGGTCTTTACCGACCGCGTGCAGTCAGCCTGCGGGATGGCCAATGCGGCCGTCGGTCCTTTTTATTGCCCGGGCGATGCCAACGTCTATTTGGATTTTTCGTTCTTCGCCGAGCTGAAGCAAAAATTCAAGGCGGAGGGAGATTTTGCCATGGCCTACGTGGTCGCTCACGAGGTCGCCCATCACGTGCAGAATTTGCTAGGTCTTTCCAATCAAGTCTCCGCCATGCAGCAGCGGGTGGGGATGGGTTCGCCTCGCGCCAATCAGCTGAGTGTACGACTCGAATTGCAAGCCGATTATCTGGCAGGGGTTTGGGCGCACCATCTGCAAAAGGACAAACGCGTTCTCGAGGAAGGGGATTTGGAAGAAGCCTTGAATGCGGCCGCTCAAATCGGCGACAACAAAATTCAGCAGAAGATGCAAGGCTATGTCGTTCCAGATGCCTTCACCCACGGGACCGATCGCCAGCGACTGCGTTGGCTTCGCGAGGGGATGATTTCCGGCGACATCAATCGCATGATGGAACTGTTCGAGCTCGACTACGATAAACTCTAGGTCCGTCGCATTTTTGCGTGGAAGGCAAGCGAATGTCGGTCGAAGATGCGTGGGTAGCTTGTCGACGGAGGCTTTGCCGCAGCCAAACCGTGGAGGCTGGGCGATGTGTCCGTTGACCTCTGCCCGATCGCAGATCGCTCTTCGACGGGCAGCAAGTAGCTGGTTTGCGAGTTGCGTCCGTTGAGCGTGTTGTTGGCGGCAGTGGCTGGCTGGATCATGCTGGGTTTGTCCCCGATCGGATCGTTAGCGACGATAGGCGGCGACCGCCGTCGGATGTTCTTTCACCTCACCACCAGGGCTTGGTCCGATGCGGCTTCCATCTGTCCTCAAAGATCTGCTCCCTTCCGAGAGTGTCAAGCAATGGATGGACCTGGTAACCCAGCCCAAGCTGGCGGCGGGGCTGCGTGAAGCAGCCGAGCAGTTGGGATGGAAGGAGATGTGGAGTCATCCGCAACTGCAGCATTCGGTCCTGGAGGCCAAAAAGTGGCTGGACACGTTCCAGGAACGGTGGCGGGAGGGTCAACCCGCTGCGCTCAAGCTGGGAATCAATGCCACGGGCCGACTCTTTTCCTCGCAATGGTCGATGCTCCCTCTTCCTCCATCGGCGATTTCGATCCAGGCCTATGTCAGCAGCGGGTTTACCGTACCGGCCCCGCTCGGCCGGGAAAACCAGCAGACGCTGCAAAGGATGGGGCATGCCGAATCCGCCCTAGTCACGCAGAGCTTAGAGCAGGCGATCTGGTTGCTAGGGCGAGGTTTGGGGGCCAACGAAAAGTGGGCGCTGCCGCGGGCCGATTGCATTCGACTCGCCCGGGGAGCGGATATCGAGAGTTTGCTGGCTGCTGGTCCCTCCGGTATCCTCGAGGTGGGGGCGTCGAATGTCTGTAGCCTTCGCGATGTGCGCGAGGCCATCGCGCAGTCGGCTGGTGGCCTGATCCAAGTCCATCCCAGCCGTATGGCCTCGGCTTGGACGCCGGACGACCAAGCAGCTTTGGTTGCCCAGAAGCTTCCGTCGGGGGCTTCGCTGAAAGTGGTCGACATCCTTTTGAATGGCAGCTTGATCGATCTCTCCCCGTTGGGCATCCCGATCCCGGTGGTCGGAGAGCGGTTGCGACAGGGAGTGACGGCAGTTGCGTTACCTGGCGACGGGTGGCTGGGAGGCCCTGCCTGCGGTATCCTTCTCGGGTCCGAAGACTTCCTCGCTCCGCTGCGCGACCTCGGTGAGCGGATGGGTTGCCTGGCCGCTACGGCCACCGTGGCCACCTTACAAGCAACCTTGATAGCCTCGTCGGACTGGGAGGCATGGCGGATGACCCCGATCGGCCAGATCACCAGCAACAGCCGCGAGAACCTGCTCCATCGCAGCCAGCGTCTCGCGGTCCAGCTTCGGGGACTCCCGGCGATCAGCCAGGTCGAACATGGTCAGGCTTCTTTCCCGCTGGCGGACTCGCCGCTGGAATCGCTCGCCTTGGAGTCAGGCTTTGTCCGTCTTCATTTCAACGGTATGTCTGCTGCTGAAGCCCATGACCGACTCGCCCATGCCGAACTACCGCTTTGGAGTTTGGTCGATCCCCAGGGCTTGACCCTGGTGCTGCGAACCACCGATCCCGCCGACGATATGGAGATCGTCAGAGCCATGGAATCACTCCGTCCGTAGCCCAAGAGACAACGCTCCCCCAGGGACCTCTCACGGAACAGGGCATTCCGCGGCGAGCCGCCTACAACCGTCTCTCCTGGGAAGCACGGGGAGCAGGTGATCTTCCCCGCGATTCGCCCAGTGGCGGCGGGAAAGCACTTGAGGAATGAGGGTAACATCGATTGCCCGGTTCCAGCCGAAGCCATCGCTCTTTTTTACCCTCCGTTGCATGGGCTTTTGTCGATCATCGGGATATAGTAGGAACGAGGGCGAAGTAGGTTGCGGTGACTGGCTGTCCGGCGTTAGGTGAAGCTCGTCGCGGCAGGAAGTCCGGCCTCCCCAGCCCGTCACCTAGATACCTTCGAACGTTCCCTCCCCACCCGACTTCCCACCTCCGACTTTCCCCTCCCTGGAACTCGCCGAGGGCAGGCATTTGGCTATCGATCGGAAACCTGCGAAGTTTTGGCAACCATGAACCGTCCAGCTTCCATACTTTTTCCATACCTTAAGTTCATCACCGGCCCAGGTTCTGTGCGCTTGGGGCTACTGGCTTTTTTGGGGGGGCTGATGTCCGGCGCAGCGGTCGCCCAACCCGCGGCGTCGATCGCGCCGGAGCTCGACCTCAGCCGTCCGTTGCTGGCCGAGGGCCAAAAGATCTATGCGGCCCGTTGCAGCAGTTGTCATGGCCGGGATGGAGAGGGGATGACCGATGAGTATGCCGATGCCTTGGTCGGCGACGCGACGGTCGGCGAATTGACCAGGCTCATCGACGAGACGATGCCGAAAGGGGATCCCAGCCAGTGTGTTGGACCAGAAGCGCAAGCCGTCGCGGCCTATATCCACGAGGCCTTTTACAGCGAAGCGGCCCAGTTGCGCCTTCGCCCACCGCGGGCTGGACTAGCCAGGCTGACCGGTCAACAACTCCGTCAGAGCCTGGCCGATCTCTATGCCAGCCTCGATGGTGTGGCTGCATCGACACCGGCCCAGGGGTTGAAGGGCATTTACTTCGCCGGGCCGCGGTGGAAGGATGAAAACAAAAAGTTGGAGCGGATCGACGCAGTGCTCGACTTTGATTTTGGCAGGGAGAGTCCGGTGGAAGGTCTACCGCCAGAAGAGTTTTATATCTACTGGGAGGGGGGGCTCCGCGTCGACGAGACGGGACCCTACGAGATTGTCGTTGATTCCACCTGTTCTTTCGTCATGGATTTCGGCAAGATCGGCCGTCGCTTCATCGACAATCATGTGCAGTCGGGCGACAAGACTCAGTTTCGTCGCAGTGTCTTCCTGACGGCCGGCCGAGTCTATCCGTTCAAGCTCGATTTCATCCAACGGAAACGTAAAACTGAACAGCCGCCTGCCAGGATTCGTTTAGGCTGGGTAACACCCTATGGCATCGAGGAGACCATCCCGGCTCGGCATTGGATCCCTGGGGCGGGACCGCCGACTTTCTCTTTGTCGAGCAGCCTGCCTCCCGACGACCGGAGCTACGGTTACGAGCGCGGGATCGCTGTCAGTCGGCAATGGGATGATTCGATCTCGGCCGCCGCGGTCGAATTCGGCGACGCGGCTGCGGATGAACTATGGCCCCGATATCGCCAGAAGCACCGCCGTGAAGAGGATACCACTCGCAGCCAGCTGCGAGATTTCTTGACGGACTTGGTGGGGCTTGCCTTCCGCCATCCGCTCACGCCGGAGCAACAATCGCTTTACATCGACCGCCAACTAGAGTCGGTAGCTGATGATCTCGAAGCGATCCGGCAGGTAGTGATGCTAGCCCTGAAATCCCCCTACTTCCTCTACCCAAGCTTGGACCAGCAAGCCACTCCCTCACGGCGAATCGCCAATCGACTGGCCCTCACCCTTTTCGATTCTCTGCCGACCGATGAGTGGCTGCTGACTGCGGCCGGCAAGGATCAGCTGGTGAGCGAGGCCGCGGTTCGCGACGCCGCCAGCCGCATGGTGTCGGACTTTCGCACGGCGACCAAAATCCGCAACCTTCTGCTGGAGTGGCTATCGGTGGGGCAGCCCGCGGAGCTCTCCAAATCGGCCGAGCTTTACCCCGGCTTCGACCGGGAGTTGGCGGCCGACCTCTACGCCTCGTTCGTCCTGATGCTGGATGATATCGTCCAAGCTCCAGCCAGCGACTACCGCCAGTTGTTCTCCCGGAATTGGTATTTCACCAGCCCTCGACTGGCAGCCTTCTACGGTCCGGGTTGGGCTGTCGCCGAGCATTCAGCGTTGGCTCCGAGAACGGCTTCCCTGGCCGACCAGCGGTTCGGTGTGCTCACTCATCCCTACCTGATGAGCCGCCTCAGCTATCATGACGCCACCTCCCCGATCCATCGCGGTGTCTTTCTCATCCGTTACGTTCTGGGCAGAAATTTGAAGCCCCCCAGCGAGGCCTTCGCTCCGCTGAGCCCTGACCTTCACCCCGACCTCACCACCCGGGAACGGGTTACCCTGCAAACCCAGGACGATAATTGTCAGGCCTGCCACATCAAGATCAACGGGCTCGGTTTCACTTTGGAGAACTACGATGCGGTGGGGCGATTTCAGACCGAGGATCGGGGCAAGCCGATCGATCCCCGCGGCAGTTACACCGACCGCGGTGATCGGGTGATCGAGTTGAGTGGGGCCGGTGAGTTGGCTGGCTACCTCGAGACTGGAGAGGATGCCCCTCGTGCCTTCGTCAGCCGAGCTTTCCAGTTTTTCGTCAAACAACCAGTCGCCGCTTACGGGAACGATACGCTCGATCGACTGACAGCAGAATTCATCGAGAATCATTACAATATCCGTCAGTTGATCGCCGAAATCGCCGTGGTGGCTGCCCAAGGCCCACTGTCGGCCGACGGCCGCACGTCCCAAGCCAGCATCCGTAAGCTCCCCAATTGAAGGAAGGTCCTCCATGCGCTACCACCATCATCGCAGAGACTTTTTGCGTCGCACGGGTTTGAAGGCAGCCACCTTCCCGCTGGTCGCTTACCTTCCCAGCCTGGGATGGGTGCGAGCTGCCGAGGCCTTACCCAAAAAACGCCTGGTATTTATCTTCAGCCCCAACGGTATCATTCCCGATCATTTCTGGCCTGACCCCGATCAAGAGACGCTAGAACTCAAACGGATCCTCGAACCCTTGGCTCCGTTCAAGCAGCAGTTGCTGACGGTGCGCGGGGTGGACAACAAGATCAAAGGGGATGGTGACGGGCACATGCGAGGCATCGGTTGCTTGCTCACCGGCAAGGAACTCTACCCGGGCGATGTCCAGGGAGGCTCAGACACTCCCGCCGGTTGGTCGCAAGGAATTTCCGTCGATCAGTACTTGAAAAATCAACTGCAGGCCGATGAAGCTACGCAAACCCGGTTTGGTTCATTAGAGTTCGGGTTGATGGTCCCCGACCGCGCCGATACCTGGACACGCCTGTCCTACGCCGGCCCGAACCAACCGGTGGCACCGATCGATGATCCCTACGAGATGTTCAACAAACTCTATGGCCAATCGCGAAATCGGAAATTGCTGGCCAGTGTCCTGGATGAGGTCGGCGAAGACTTGAAGAAGGTAGAATCGATGGTCAGTCTCGAAGACCGTCAATTGCTACAACAACACCTGACGATGGTCCGCGAAGTCGAGAAGGAACTGAAGACCGAACTCAACCAGGCCGCGAAAGCTTCGGTCGGGCATGCTGTTCCCAGCCTGACCCCCAACGTCGAGGAAGAGAACGATAACATGCCGCTGCTTAGCCGCATGCAGATCGAACTCCTCGTCAGCAGCTTCGCGGCTGACTTTGCGAGGATTGCGACCTACCAAATCACGAATAGTGTCGGCCAGCCGCGGATGAAATGGCTGGGGATCGAGGAAGGCCATCACGCCCTTTCGCATGAACCCGACAGCAACGAAGAAGCTTATGAGAAACTCATCCGGATCAACACGTGGTACGCCGAGCAGGTGGCAATGCTGGCCAAGCGATTGTCGGAGACCCCGGAACCGGGCGGTTCGGGTTCGCTCCTCGAGCACACCACGCTGGTCTGGACCAACGAGCTAGGTAAAGGGAATTCCCATACGCGAAACAACATCCCCTTCGTCATGGTCGGAGGCGGGCTGGGATTTCGAACCGGTCGGGCCTTGGATTTCAAAGGCGTTCCGCACAATCGATTGCTGCTGACCTTTTGCCAAGCCATGGGATACCCGCAAGAGACCTTTGGCAATCCGGATTTCTGCGGTGATGGGCCGCTGAACCTGACCTGATCTGGTTCGCTGGCCGAGTTCGAGTAAGGGTCGAAGCCCTTCGATCTGCATCTTCTGCCTGCGCTGAGTTCGTCATGGATGGAAGGCATGCCCCCCGGCTCCCCAGCCTCTAGGCGATGTCCCCTTGCCCATGAGGCAGTAGCTTCCGGTGAAAATCCATCAAGGAAGCTCGGGGCCGCCGGCACGACAAGCTCCGCTTGCCCCTCAAGGCGATGACTGGAAGTAGCGGACTACCGGTACATCGTTGCTTTGCCGCGGGCCGGGAGTACTGCGACCTTGCTCGATCAAAGCTTCGAACAGGGCCTTCATCTTGGTCTGCTGTTCCGGCTGCAACGCCGCCAGATCGTGCTCTTCTCCTAAATCCTCATCCAGGAAAAAGAGACTGGCATCGATTCCCGAGGTTGGTTTGGGGTTGGCGACCAATTTCCACCCCCCCCACCGCAGGCTGGGAAGGCCATTCCCCCCGCAACTGACCGCGTGTTCCCGGACCGGACGCTCTTCTCCAGCCAGCAGTGAGGTGAGGCTGAAACTATCTTCGCCGGCGTTATCTGGGAGACGTGTTCCGATGAGTTCAGCCAGGGTGGCCATCCAATCCGCTTGATGCACCAGCTGGTGACAAACCGAGCCGGACTGGACCTGGCCCGGCCAGCGGACGATCATCGGTACCCGGTGGCCCCCCTCCCAAACATCGGTCTTGTGACCGCGGAGTGGCCCGCTCGGATAATGCCCGAGCCGTTGCAATTCCGGGATGTTCGCGACGGTAGCGCATCCGTTGTCGCTGGTAAAGATGACCAACGTGTTTTCGGCAGCGCCACACCCCTCCAGCGTCGCCAGCACTCGACCGACGGCGGCATCGGTCTCCATCACGAAGTCGGCGTAGGCGTTCAGCCCGCTCTTCCCCTTCCATTCCGGGTTAACCGCGATCGGGGTATGCGGCGATGTCAACGGCAGGTAGAGGAAGAAGGGGGCCGTCTCCTTGGATGCCTGCTCGAGGAACGCTTGGGCCTCCTTCACCAACCGCGGCAAGACATCTTCCAACCGCCATCCAGGCAAAGCCGGGCCGGGAATGCCAGCCAGACGCGATACCAGCAAGCGAGCTGGCAGGAATTCGGAGGGAATCCCGATCGTGTGATCGTCACGGATAAAGGCATAAGGCGGCCAGTTCGGAACGTCGGTCCCGAAATAGGTCTCAAAACCGCGACTGGTCGGACCGCCACCCATGGCTTGGGCATAGATCGTCGACCAGGCCTGGCGATGCGATTCCGTGACAGGCGGGGCTTTCATGTTTCGCGGGGGAGCGATCAAGGGACGCTGCTCAGCAGAAACATTCCAATCCCAACCGAGATGCCATTTGCCGATGGCCGCTGTCCGATAGCCTCGCGCCCGCAACATGCTCGCCAGCGTCCAACGATCGGCGGCGATCAGCGGTTCCTCGAGGTAGGTGATGATGCCGGACTGCAGGCGAGACCGCCAGTGGTAGCGACCTGTCAGCAGCGTGTATCGGGTGGGAGAACAGACACCGCTACTGGTATGGGCGTCGGTGAACCGCATCCCCTCTGCCGCCAACCGATCCAGGTGCGGTGTCGGGATCTTCCCACGTTCCGGGTTATAGCATTGAACGTCGCCGTATCCCAAATCGTCGGCGAGGATCAAGAGCACATTGGGCGGGCTCGCCCCCCGCGCCTGGACGCTGAAAAAAACCACGATTCCCAACCACAAGACGCCCCATCGCCCATGACAACGGCGACGAAGATACTTGTTTGAACAACTATCTTCATGGTCGGCATCCGCGGGAAAGGGCTCGGCATGCCTGGCATCCAATAGCAACGTTTTCATCGGGCGTTCCTTTTACAGGGAGGGATCATCAACTGTCGCGGGGACGAGAAAAGGAGGCGAAAGATCTAGTCAAGCCTGGGATCCGCGGTTCAGGGCAAACCGCATGCGTATGCCGTTGGGTGCTCGACGACAGCGAGAGCCTTCCTCGATAGCTTGGTGGAGGTATCAAGTATCTGGAACCTTCGGATCAAGGACGCCGCAGTCGCTGCCATTCGAGCCCGGGACGATCGACACGGAATTGAACGACGCGGCGATGCTCGACCTCGGTAACGTAGGCCGTGCGGCCATCGGGACCACCGAAACAAATATTGGAAGGTTTGCTTCCAAGGACGTCGATCTCCCGCAACAGATCCCCCTCCGAAGAAAGCTTGACGACCGTCCCATGACCATGCCGCGTCACGTAGAGGTTGCCATCGATATCCACCCGCATCCCATCGAAGCCAAAATCGGAAAATTCGCGCAACAGTCGTTTATTCTCCAGTCGCTTATCGTCGGTGATATCGTACACCCAGATTTTTCGCTGAGCCGATTCATTGACATACAATCGCCGTCCATCAGGGCTGAGATCGATCCCGTTGGTAGTCCCGAGGCCATCGGCAAGAAGTTGCGTTTTCCCGTCGTGGTCGATCCGCCAAAGCTGGCCCGTCCCAGCCTTCCAATCAGGGTCGCTGGCATAGAGCACCCCCTCCTCGTCGATCGCCAAATCGTTGGGTTGGTTCATCCGCTCATCCTTGGCGTATACCCTGAACTCTTTGGTCGTTGGATCGACGGCAAGCACCTGATGCCGCACATAGTCGGCGATGTACATTCGGCCACGGCGATCGAAGCGAAGGCCATTCCCGATACTCCCTCCAGGCAATTCACAAAAGAGTTCGCTCGAACCATCCGGCCGAACGACACCGATCGTCTGCTGACGATTCCAATTGACCGCGTAAAGATAACCTTGCTGATCGCAGGCCGGACCCTCAATCCCTTCGGTGAAAGTCCCGACCGCCGTCAGCGGTGTGGCCTGAAAAAGTGTTTCTCCGGCCAACCGTCGTGAGAGTTCATGAACCTTGGTAACGATCCTCCCCTCCAAACTCGGCTTCCAAGGCCGACTCTTGGCTTCATAGCCCCCCTCCACCAATACCCGCCGGCTGGGAATGTAGCCCTGATAAAAATTGGAATAACCAGCGACCCAAACGGTATGCTGCGGGCTATCGCCAAGCTCCCGTTGAAGGCGCAGGGCGTAATCGATGGTGGTTTCGCTCCCCAAGGCTACCAGTTGAAAGTTGTCCCCCAACTTGAGAATCTGAACAGGATAGGGATTCGGCTGCCGATCGGAGGTCGCGTACTCCAACTCGACAGTTTCCAGGACCGCCTGCAGCGGACCGTGCAGGTAGTTGCGGTGCCTGATAGTCTTTTGCCCCTCTTCGATCGCGGCTTCCACTGCCGTCGCCAAAGCCCGCCCATGGGCCTCGGCATAGCGAACCTCCTTTCGAGGGTAAGGATTCTGGTCACCGCCACAACCCATGAGGAAGAGGGCTATCACCCCTGGATGGTCTTCCTCGAGATACTGCTGGGCATAGCCGGCATAATCACCCGACCACCGAAGATACCCGAGCGTGGTGTTATGGCAGGCGTAGCCAAACATCAACGCTCGCAATTCATCGTTGGTCGAATCGATGCGGAGCACGGGGACAGTATGATCGACGGGGCCATCAGGCATCGGGTGGTTCAAGTAACCCTCCTCCGACGGTGTCCGCCGATTCATGGCAAAACCGCAGCGGGCATGGGCATAAGAGAGCTTGGCCGGGGCTAGCGACTGTATCGCTTCATCGACCGCTCGCACGATGCAATCCCCCAGCCAG
>JBILTQ010000396.1:0-5019 GCA_044371435.1 Pirellulaceae bacterium
CCGGTATTGGCATCAATCTGAAACAGACCGTCCGGATTGCTGGAAAGCGTATAAGAAATCGTATTGGTCGTCGCGTCGAGATCGAAGGCACTCGCCGTTACGCCGACAGTCGTACCAATTGCCACGTTTTCATTGACGGTATTAGCCGTCGTATCGCTATCAGTCGGGACGGTGACGTCGAACTCATCCAAATCGTTGATGGCGATGGTGAAGGTCTGGGAGGCGGTCGAGCCGTCGCTGGATGCGGCCTGGAGGGTGATCGAGCGGCTGGCGCCGGGGGACGGAAAAGGTGTCAGGACTCAATAGTGCAATGCACCCTTTGGGCCGTTACGGCTATTGAGTCCTGACACCTTTTCTTACCCGTATTGAGTCCTGACAACTTTTCTTACCGGGTTGCTGGTTGATCCGCAGCGTGGGACCGTCGGAACCAACCCCAGGTACCCTCGCAACGCAAGGGGCGTTGCATCTTGGTCCGTAGGTTGGCGTTGCTCCAGCCCATGGCGGTGTTGTCGGCTGCACAGTACTTTGGGTGAGGGGCGACCACCAACTCGTCTGTCTCACCAAAGCTGTGGTAGGCTTCGTCGAGGCTTGGCGGCAACTTCCAAAAGATCGGGCAGTTGCGAATCCCTCGACCAGCCTGATGCTCGACCTTGAGTTCGGAAAGACTCATGCGATTCCTTTGCCAGATGAGGCTTTAACCGCAACGATAGCGATTCTGAGAGGGGCCGCAGCCCACCGTAGCGATACAGGCCAAGAATTGCGGTCCCGACCGATTTAGCCTTGAGCAGTGACTTGTTTACCAACTCGCGTATTGTCAATCCCGTTGACTTGGACAATCTTGGTCGCATCCGTAGCTTGGAGAACGTGTACTCGTCGAGGATTGTCGAATCGGCAACTTGGGGAACCTCGCTTCAGTACGTCCAGCCCGGGTCTGACAGATCCGAGACGAGAGCCTCGACCTTCGGCTCGATCGGTTGATGCGGTGGCGAAGGCAATTCAGCCCAAGTTAACTGAGAGTTCGCTCCTTGCATCCCCAGCCAGTTCAGGCCGAGGCAGGCGTGTACAACAGAAGGTCCGGCGGCTTGCAGGCATAGCGTGGCCATCTTCATCACCGAGTGGTTCGCTTTGGAATTTCATAGTACGCGTCGCTTGCGAAAGCCACTCGGCGAGATGCCAAAATGCAGGCGAAAGCAGCGGATGAAATAGTGAAGGCCGGCAAAGCCACAAAGACTGGCTACGTCCGTTACGTTATAGCGCCGACCCTCGTGAATCTGGAGCCTACTTAGGCTGGTTGTTGTCGGAAAGCTGAACGGTAAGAAACCTTCTTTAGCGGATTCAAGCGTCTCCTGGATCACTTGCGCTTACGATTTTGGCTAAAGAGCCAGTCCCACACGTCTGCCGTCCTGTCACATCGGGCTGATGCATACTTCGTCACGCCACCTTCCACCGAGCTATCCCCGGTATACTGAAAAGCTGCCTCACCTACGTTATGTCCTCTATTTGCCATCTCCGTGAATTTCATATTAGCCCCAATGGTCTTCATCCGCTGGAATGTTTCGTTCCCTAAGTTGACCTGTGAGCTCTTATCCTTAGCGCCTTGAAACGACCAGATTGGTACGTCCTTCACAGCATTTGCATCGGACCATGGGCCCAGCCAGCCAGCTGAGGTGATCGCGGCGGCGAAACGATCCGGTTGTTCAGCGACCGCCGTCCACGTGCCGAATCCACCCCCCGAGTGACCCAGGACGTAAACGCGGTCCGTGTCGATCGGAAACTCCTCTGCCATCGCATCGAGCAGCAGGAAGACGCGGTCAAGGTTGGCACCTTCGGGATCCTGCAGGCGTTTTCGATGACCCGATATGATTGCTCGCCAATCCTCAGGCATTTTCGCAATCTTTTCATCCGCATAATAGGACGTCATGGCTGGTGTCCGCCAAAAACCGAACGTCTGCGGGGCTATCACAAAGCATGAGTGCTTGCACCTTAAATTTTGCTGAGCCAGGGTGGTACACCACTCTCTTAGGTTGCGTACGTTGTCGTTGCCGATTCCGGCTGCACCGTGCAGCGAGAGGATCATCGGATATTTTTTGACAGGATTCTCTGGTAGATCGATGGGCTTAAGTAGGCGATATTTGACTCCATGAAATTCGCGAGCCTCGTACAACGCGAGTACCTCGTTGCTAATCGTCGGCTCGTCGTCCCCGTCCCCTTTATCTTTCGTCTCCGCCTGCCGGGTACGCTGTAGCTCAGGATGGGTTGTCAGGTACCCCTTCGCTTCCTCGTTCGTTAGCTTACCGTCCTTGTTGGCGTCAGCGCTCGGAAATCGCCGCATCAGGCTTTCGAGCTTCTGCTGATTATCGGCTGCCTGCATGTGCGGCAAAAACAAGCAGCCCAAGCAAAATACCATCGCCGGCACCCTCGGTAGCGACGCAAGGTGATACCAATCCAAGAGAAATCGCTTCTCGGGAAACGCTGGCTTACGTCCGCGGGAAGCAAACCGTGAGCCGACGGCACTAGGAACTATGATATTGCTTAACTTGTTTTGCATTGGAAAGAGTCGCTTTGGATCGGAGATTACCTTCCAGCTTGTAGAATTCATGGGGACCTTTCAGATTCGTGGATGGATGCTGACTAATTTCCGCTCTCGGCTGGCAAGCCGATGTGACTCAGAAGAAACTCAACAACATCGCTTTGGGTTTTGCTCCACTGCTCCTGATCCTCGGCATAGACAGCGGTGACGGGAATACCGAGTTCTTTACAACGCTGCTCGATGACCTGAGTGTGGCGCGGGTGATGGAGGAGATGGCCGCGGCTGGTTGGTTCACCGTCAGGGTGCGAGCAAGAAAGGTAGATGGGCGGGTCGTCGGGGGTGAGGAGACCGAGCATGTTGCAATCGGCCCGAACTCGCTTGCCTTGATCGGTGTCGTAATCGGCCGCGCTTTTAAAGTGATAGAAGTGCGGGCCTTCTGCCTCGCCTTTTATCCATTCAGGCTTGAATGGGAAAATGACGCGATCCCACTCGCGCAGGTCGTAGGTCGCCTGGCCGTTGAAGCTACCGGCAGCCTTGATACGGCTGGACTGACGTAGCACCGGGTCAGCGGAGTTAGGATCGGCTAAGTCATCATGTACTGCGAGCCATAAAGAAGTCCCCGCGCCCGCTGAACTTCCGTAGGAGGCGACGCGTTCAGGATCAATGTTAAACCGGTTCGCTTCGGCCCGCACGAACTGAATCGCGCGAGCAGCGTCGCGGAGGATGTCCTGGATGGGTGCGTGTTCACGGAAGCGGTAGTTGATGCTCATATATGCCGCTCCGCCGTCAATCGCCTCGCGGAGCGCAGCGGGACTAGCCTTCTTCGATTTGTCGCCGCCCACAAATCCGCCACCGTGGATGTAGATGATTAAGGGTGCAGCCGCCTTGGGTTTCTTAGCGAACCAAAAATCGAAGACGTTGCGTGGGTGCGGGCCGTATTCCACATCGCGAAGATCAGCGGTAGGCTGAGTGATGTCTTGTGCAAGCTGGGGCTTGGCTTTGTTACGGAGTTTGACGCTGTATTGGCGGGCCTCATTTTCGGAAAGCTTGCCATCCTTGTTCGCGTCGGCATCAGGATAGCGGCGCAACAGACTTTCAAGCTTCTGCTGCTGATCGGCGGCCCTGACGTGCGACGTCGAATGGATTCCGAAGCAAAGAACCGCAGCCAGAATGACCGATAGGGATAGCTGGCGAGGCAAATATAACCGGGGGCGACGTTTAAGTGGCGGGGATACGCGCTCGCGGGAGAGATACTGAAAACGCGTGTTCCATTTGGCTTTGATCTTCGTGTTCATAATAGATCCCTTGGTGGATAGTGGATTTCCAGGCGAGGCTTGCTTCAGGCCGATTTATTGAACCGCGATTTTACTTTTCAATCTAGCCTAGATCGATTCGTCCGCCGTCTACTCATCAGTGTAGCAAGATTCATTCGTAGAGCTTCATTTCAGCCAGGACCTCGCCAGTCTGTTGGAACACAATGACGGTATCGGAGTCTTTGAGTTGGCGACCGAGGCGATTAACGGCCTCGAGATACCGTTCTGCGGTTGCCTTGTCGCCTTTTTGCCTGGCGTCATTTGCTCGATCTACCACTGTTCTTGCGAATCCCATAATCTCCCCGATGCGATCAATGAATTGTTGCTGAAGGCGGGCTTTTTCGACACGATCCAATTGAGCAAACGAAGCCTCTGATATACGGAGGTCCTCGAGGGCGGTGGATTGAATCCAGTTGTCCGGAGCAGTGGAGATAAATCGTTGGATTGCGGTATCGATGTCACCGATTTTCGCTCGTTGAAGTACCTCTGCCAGAGCGTCAGCCTTAGCCTTAGCCTGAGCCGATGCCGGAGCGACCGCAGTGCCAGGAGTTGAAGAAGGAAAAAGCGGTGCTTTCGAATCTCTGCACCCAACATGGGCAATGAGCATCAGTGAGAGGATGATGGCAATCGCTGCCCGCTCATTGCCTAAACAAGATAGAAATCGCCTTAACGCAATCGCATTGTTCATAGCAAATCCGGACATCTCCAATCTCTGGTTTCGCATAAGTACAGGTCACACGATCTTACAGAAGAACGACCCGCATCCGTAACGCCGTTCCTATGCTTCCGCTGCATACGGTTGCTATGTGCTATTGGTTTTCTAGCGAATGCACTATTTTCCCAGAAGCGTATAACAGCATTATTCAACACGACGCTGAGGCTTAAAGATAGACCAGACTTTTCAATCGCCTTGGAAGGCCATAATCAGGGTATTATCCTAGCGCTCGGGGTCGGCGCTGGGTCACCCGTGCCCGCCAGCCGTATCGACGATTGAGACAGTGACGGCACCACCGTTCGTTATGGGATAGGTCGTCGTGGTCACCGAGCCTTCATTCAAGACAGTTTCGGTTTTCTGCTAACTATTGGCGGAGACCTAAAACGACACTGCGTCTTCAAGAGAGCTGAATGGCGCCTGCTGGGCTCTGCGAACCAGCGGATTTCGGCTCATACCACCTT
>JBILTQ010000095.1:0-16448 GCA_044371435.1 Pirellulaceae bacterium
TGGCAACCGCCTGGTATGGCCAGTCGTCGGAGGTCTCGCCACCGATACTTTCAAACTTCTCGGGAGGCCCATGATCTAAACCGCCCAGTTCCAACCGCGTTCGAGAATTTGGCTTCGATACCAACCCCGCCTTCGGGACCCCCGCCTCGTCGTAGACCGGTTCCGGTGGACGACTGCCGGCCAGATCCATGGCGATGGCGGCATAGCCACGCTTGGCCCACAACCACACCCATTCGGCGAACGCGGTACCGCCACCACCGTGAATCAGCACCACCCCGGGAAACTTCGAATCCTTCGACCGCTCCCCGAGCGTCGCCGGCGAAGCGTAGAAAGCGAAGACTTCGGTGGGTTGCCCAAGAACCGGTTCCCCGGCATAAACCAGCGAATGGATGGCTCCCTGACGCGAAAGCCAGCGATATTGGGGTGGTTGGTAGAGTTCGCCTAGATTCCAAGGGCCGATGCTGTCCGTGTCGGTTTGCCCCGCCACCTCGGTCGTTATCGCGGTGACAGCAGCCGAATCTTGAGCGTGGGCTCCCATCGAAGTAAGTGCCACCCATCCCAGGCAAAGCCCCAGCGATTTCAGCCCAGTTTCCTTTGGTATCACGACTGTCATTCCTTATCGTAGGGAGTGCTGCACTTTCGCCGTTTGCGTTCCGCGATCGATCCCTGGATCCTTGCCATTCAAGCTTCGTCACGCTGGTTTGCGCCCTGAAGCCTCAGGCCGGGGGAGCGAGACCGCAGCCGGGGAGATGAAGAGGATGAAACCCACTCAGTTCAGCCGTCGCTTCTCGCATCTTAGTTACCAACGCGGCGAGTTCACGAAGAAGTATAAGCTTAACGCTCTGGCTGGGCTGCTTCCACCGCCGGCCAGGATGATGATCCCAGTCCTCCTCGGCCGATCAAGCTGGATTACACCGTTCAAGGCTGGCCGGTGAAACAGAGAAGTTCCCCGTTTTCCAAAGTGAGCAGGAGTCGCCCAGCCCCATCGACGGCAAGACCACCCTTCACTGCATTGGCTGCCAGTGGGTGCCGCCAGGCTTCCGAGCCATCCGCGATTGCAATCGAGGACAGGTAAGCTTCCCCCGGATCGTGTTCGCTATGCCAGGCAGCCAGCAGATGCTGGCCGACGATGACGAAGCTGGTAAAGCGACGATTCTCGCGATCGCGCCACACCGGTACTTGGGTATCGACTTTGCCTCGTCGCCTCAGGAATTCGCCTGCCAAGTCCTTCTTCGGCCCTGGCGGCAGATTGGCCATTTCGGGCGGGAGCAAGGCGAGGTTGCTAAAATTGCTTCCATCGTACGAGGCATCGTGGCTGAGAAGCCTTCCATCCTCCAACTTCCGCGATAGCGAAACATACTTGTCATACTCGGGATACCAGGCATAGAACGCAGTGCGGTACTCCGAAGATAACAGGTGTTTTGGTTCATTGAGGCACGCCAAGGTCTGCAAGTCGTAACGGGCCAACTCGTAAATACCGCCGCCAGCAAAACGCAGTTCACCATCGACAATCGACAACTCGCCCTGCATACTGACTCCGCTTTGCACTGCCGCGGACATCGTGCCGGAACGATCATTGCGTGCCCGCAACCGGCCGCTGGCTGCATCGAGCGCCACGATGTAGGTGCCGTCATAGTGGGTCAAGCCGGCCGCCGCATAGATCGTGTCCCCATCGGCCACGACCCCGGCCGCTACCGGCCATCGCGATACCAGTTGGCCGTAGACAGGCAACCAACGATCTTCGGGGCCGACGCGGAAAGTCCACAGCAGGTTGCCGCTGGCTGCCTCCAAAGCATAGACACGTCCGTCAGCGCAACCGAAGAACAAACGGTCGCGAACGATCGTCGGCGGATAGAAGATCGGACCGGCGGCGTAAGTGCTCCAAAGCTTTTGGCCATCGGCGGCGAAGGCGTGTACCCCACCCGTTCGGTCGGCCACGAACACCCGATCGCCAGCCGCGATCGGCGCCGTCGGCAGGACCCGCTCGACCACGCTCGCCCGCCAAGCCACCTCGACCTTGTCCGCCGGTTGGGCGTGGGACTGGTCGCGGCGATCCGGACCGCCGCGATAGGCTAGCCAGTCGTTGTCGCGCACCGGTAACGGAGCGATCGCTGGCTTCGCGGTATAGGTCACCAAGGCTTCGGCTTCGATGGCTGGCCAGTCTTGCTCGATCGATCGACCCTTCGCGATCGGCTTCAAGCCGATATTGCCGTACAGCGATAGCTGGCAACCGCACATCCATGGCCCCCAGTAGAGATGACCGTTGGCGATCAAAACGCCATCCTGGCAGGGCGGCCGCATCGGGGCGATATGGCGACCTTGGTTGCCATCGATCATCATCCGCACCGTACCCCCGGTCGCGCGAAAGAATATACTGTCAAGACACCCCGTGGCACGCGTGCAGGCTCGCCTTGCCGGCAAGCTGGCGAGAATATTGCCCGATGCATAATCAAGCACCATCCCGCTGGTCTTTTCCGGACCGGCTGCATAGATGGCATCCTGGCGCAGGACCAATTGCAGATTGCCTACCTCGTTCGCCCAGGCCAGCGAACCATCCTTCGTGGACGCCACCACCATTTTCTTGCGCTGCGGGCCAGCCAGGAATAGATAGTCTTCATTGCATTTCATGTAGCCGGTCGTTGCGTAGCCGGTGATATAGTGCTGGGCCCGCTCATTCGGCCCGATAGCCTCCAGCAACTCGCTGGTTGAATTCTTCCAGCGCAGCTGACCTGTCTGCGCATCGAGCCCCATCAGGAATTTTTCCGGCGATAAGCAGTAGATGCTGCCCTGCTTCATGCAGAAGGTCCGAGCATCCAGGAATTCATCATCGCGATAATGCCAAAGGAGTTGGCCGCTGTGCCGGTCCATGGCCACGATGGTCCGACCATAACCAAAGGCTGTTCGCGGATCGTTGTAGTCGTGCCCAGCCCACATCCCCCACGGCCAGTGTCCCAAGCCTGGCTTGGAGGATCGCACCGTTTCGATGTCGACTTCCAGATTCCCCACCAACCCGTAAAGCACCTCCCCTTCCATCGCCATCCACTTCCAGACCGGACCGTCGCTGATACCAGTAGGAACGGTAAGCTCCCGCCGGATCTCTCCCGTCCGCGCATCTAATACTTTGCACGACTGATGGTCGCCCATGTACAACGCATCGTCGGTAGCGATCATCGTGTTGCGATGGAGCATGAAGCCTTCTGGCAAAGCTCGCCGCCACAGGATGGTCCCGTTGTAGGCATTGATGCACAGCAGCGTATTGAGCATGGCGTTCTGGTTAGCCTTGTGGGCGATATGCCCCATGGCTTTGAACATCCGGCCGCCAGCAATCACCGTCTGTTCAGGCATCGGCGAAAACTTCGGATCCGCGATGAACTGCGTTTCGAAATCGCCGTGCACATACTGGTCGGTAGATTGCGGATTGTTGTCCGGTCCATGGTAGGGATGGCTCCAATCATCCAGGCCGGGCGGGATAGGCTTGGTCCATATCCGATCGCCCAACCAGGCCTTACCCGCTGGCCGCAGCACGCGCAGAATCTCTGCTTCGACCACCTGGTCGAGAGCTCCATCGGCCACGAAGAGGCAATCCACCAGGTTTTCGGTCAGATGAATCGAATCCAGTCGACCACCTTCCACGAACAGTTGCCGTCCGAGCAGTCCGGCCGCCGCCCCCCGCCGTCGCAGCGTCTGGATCTCTGCCATGTCCGCGGACTGGCAATACACTATCGCCCCTGGAATCGCCTTGAGCAAATCGATGAAGTCCTCCTCACCACGCGGCTTCCCCAAAACCGCCACCACCCCCGGCTTCTCGTCCGTCATCGCTTTCCGCCAGTCCGCGGGCGAGGCCCCGAATAACGCGTGCGCACCCTCGAGGAGGATCGCCCAACCTAGCATGGCAATTCGATAGCTCTTCACCACTCATCCTCCTACCAGCAGAACCTCCGCAACCGATCGTTTCGGCGCCGCGCCTCCCCAGCCAGCGGTTTCAAAGCCGACAGCCGCGTTGTTGTCGAAGCCGCACAACGACGACCGACTACAATCTATCGCAGACGCCCCAAGATTCCAAAAACGTTTTCCGCCAAGCCGGTGACGCGATGGACGGTAAGGCTAACGGGCCGTCGAAGTCGGCTTGGGAAGGATCGGGCCTTTACCCTGGGGATGTCGCGTCGTCGGTTTGTCGATCCGCTTGGCGGTGGCCGGTAACTTGGATGGATCGAAGGGCAGGATTTCGGCTTCCGGCAAAATCGTCAAACGAAGGTCTTTGACTTCGACGCGATGAGGATTACCACGATGCAACTGGATGGCCAGCAACCCTTCGCGGGCTCGTCCTTTTTCATCATGATCGGTAAGCTCCGACGAGACGCGGCCGTTGATTTTGTGGATCAAGTGATTGCCTCGAGCAATGATCGTATACTCATTCCACTCACCGAGATCGACTTCGATCGGCGGTATCTCACCCACCAGCCAGCGAGCTCCAGCCGGATCCAGCCACACCCGCTGGCCGTTGAGTCCAAAAATACCGCGACCCTTTTCCTCGTAAGTCATCCCGGTGTGCTCGATCGACGGGTGGATATCGCACTGATAGCCGGAGATCCCCCAAGCCCCAGCTTCAGGAAGCGGACGACTCCGATACTGAATCCCCGAGTTGTTATCCCCCAGGACGCGAACGGTAGCGGTCAGCTCAAAATCCCGGACGACTCCGCCACGCCAGATCAAGAATGTATTGTGGGGAAAACTATCCGGGCCTTCGCACGTTCCCACGATCGCGCCTGCTTCAACCTTCCACAACTTCGGATCACCTTCCCAACCGGTGAGGTCCTTGCCATTGAATAAGCTTTCCTGACCATAGCTCGACAGCTCCAAGCCAAGCATCGTACTGAGAAGCAAGATCGAGAGCCAAAGGAAGGCTCGCCAGGGACGTGATGGAAAGATATTCATGATGGAGTGCATCCTAAAGTAGGTTACTCAATTGCTTCACCCAGAACCTGAAGTCTACCGGGCTTCCGGCCAGCCGCTGAGCACTTCTCCCGCTGCGGATTTTAATTGCATCTGCCTTAAGCGAACCTGACCGGCCCCGGTACATGGGTCCAATCGCAAACCGTACAAGACCTGATCGGTCGTCAAAGGTAGCGTCAGCGTGTGCCATTGCCCGTCGTGCGCGACCTCGAATTCGAGATGCTCTCCCCGCGGTAAGGATGTTTGGGGATCGGTGGTAAAATAGACTTCACCCATCCCACTAGCCCGGCTTTGAATTTCCAGACTGAGGAGATAAGGTCCGGTTCGCCCCTTCAAGGATAGCGGTTGAATGGCCAGCCCTGGATCACCCTCGGTACAGCTCAAGATAAGTTGGTCCCCCTCGATGCTAAGTTGCGTATCACGGCGAGCCCGCATCTTCGAACCAGCGATTTCACCCAACGGCGGGGCTCCTTGAGCTTTTTCACCCTTTTTGCCGGGTCGTGAACCTCCTTCCAGCCGCGAATTGGTCTGGCCTACTTCATCGAATACCGACCATTCGCGATGCCGCTGCTCGGTAGCCTGGCGGGCTACCGGTTGACGCTCCTTGGCCGGTGCCTGTAACTCCTCCGCGGCCATCCGATGCCATTGCTCAGACATCCTGGCTACGATCTCGGGATGCCGAGCAGCCAGATCATGCAATTCGGTCCGATCCTCTGCCAGGTTATAGAGTTCCCAAGGTTGGCTTTGGAAACTCACCAACTTCCAATCGCCATCCCGCAGCCCGCGGTCGCTGGCAAATAAGAAGTGGATGGGAGGACGCGAGGTTAGCGTTTTACCCGAGAAAAATGGAGCCAAGGAGACGCCGGCCAAAGGGGTCAAGTCCCGCTGCGGGTAGGCCACCGGGATGGTTGCTCGGCCGACTTCGGCCAAGGTCGGGAAGATATCGACCAGGTGGGCTGGGGCGTGGACCACCGAACCGGGCTTGGCCTGAAGACCGGCTGGCCAATGTGCGACCAACGGCGAACTGATTCCCCCTTCGAACTGATTTTGCTTGTAATAACGGAATGGTGTGTTGCGGGCCCAGGCCCAACCGGTGCTGTCGCTCCACGTCACCTCCGGATCATAGGGAGGCCGATCGCGATCGGAGCTGCGCCGGTCGTAAGGGCAAGCCCCGTTATCGGACATGAATAGGATCAGGGTATTCTGCAACTCCCCCTTGGCTTCCAGATTTTCGATCAGACGCCCCAATTCCCGATCGAGTCGATCGATGAGGGCGGCGTAAGCGGTCATCCGCCTCGCTTCCCAATCCCGAGTCGAAGGAGGCAACTCCTCCCAGGCCGGCACATGCGAAGGTCGCGGCGACGGCGCGACGTCGCCCGCGAACAGCCCCAGCCTGCGCTGCTTGTCGACCCGCGCTTGACGTATTCGATCCCAGCCTTGATCGTAACGGCCTTGGTACTTCGCGTAGTCTTCCTGCAGCGGTTGCAGCGGAGCATGGGGGGCATTGAAAGCCACATACAGGAACCACGGTTGTCGCTGGGCACGCGCTTCCTCGAGGAAACGCAGGGAGAAATCGATGTTGGCGGTGGTTGTGTAGAATCCTTGCTTCGGCACCGGCCAGGGCTGACCGTTGAGGCGAAAGCTTTGATCGCCGCGATAATAGTTGCAGGCGCCGGAGAGATGGCCGAAAAAACGCTGGAAGCCGAAATCGGTCGGCTGCCGGGCGAGATGCCATTTGCCGGCCATGGCGGTAAAGTAACCCGCCGGTGCCAGCAACTCGGCGGTAGTCATGGCTCGCTGCATCCCTTCATCGCCAGCCTGGCGGCACCAGCGTCCCGTCAGCAGGCTGACCCGCGAGGAGTGGCACTTGGCGGTATTGTAAAACTGCGTCCACCGCATCCCCTGCGCTGCCAGTCGATCCAGGGTGGGCGTCTCGATTTCCGACCCGTAGCAGCCGAGATCGGAAAAGCCCAGATCATCGGCCATCACCAGCAAGATATTGGGCGGGGGGAGTTGCCCTGCGGCAACCGTCGAACCGATGCCGAACAACAAACAGCTCAACCAAGGTTGTAAGAAGGATCGCATTTTCGGGACGGGTGCAAAAGGTTCGAAGGGATATATCAGCGATAAGCCAGTAGTGTAACCGAAAAACAGAGCCCTCCCGCCAAGGTCACGGATTTGTCTGGGACCTGTGCGTGCTATTTTTCTCAGTCGATTCGCCCGTCTCCTGGTGGCCACTTGGCTGACCCACCCCGCCTCCGGCTAGAGCCCTCCAAGGAGCTATCGATCGCGTCATCAACGACTTGCCGGCTAGAGGCAATCGAGGCCATCGACGAACGCGCCGCGCGAAATCGGTGAAGGCATCCCATCTCGAGGAAACGCGGAAGCCACCGATAGTATTGGAAATCAGGTTTATATCGATTGTCATGAACATCGGTTTTCTTACGGAAAAATTCGCGGTAGACATCCTCGGATCCCCGCAACCGCCTAATCGAATAAAGGGGCTGAGAGCAGCGTTACGAGAGTGGGCGTGGCCCCTGCTACCCAGGTTTCCGTCAGAACCCGAGGAAGTTCTCGGAAAGTTTCCCGCGATGAGCTATGGTTCCTCCGTCGAGTCTGCTGGGAATGATGCGGTGGCACGCCTGTTGAGAGCGCCCGCAGCCCCTCGGAACACAACCTGCTCATTATCTTTCGACGGTGGTATGCACTCATCATCCGGTATTCTAGGCTGGCGGGCAGCCTTCGCCCGCCCCACGACACCTGACAGGACGTCACGAGGGAGATGGGCTGCATCGACGGAGCCAAGCTACGTATGATCATCCGGCCTCGTTTCCGACCCCAGGGACTTCGCGCGCGGCTACTCGTTCCGGTCCTGCTGTTCGCCTCGATCATGACCGCCATCTGTCTAGGCGTGACTGCTCGTTTTAATGAACGAGCATGGCGTGACCAGGCGACCGCGCAAGCGACGGCGGTCGCGCAGGTGATGAGATCAGCTGTTGAGTCTTTGGCGAAAGATGAGGACTTGCAAGCTCTCGTGGAAAGGACAGCGGCAGACCAACGGGTGGTCTCAGTGGTGGTTGCAGAGGGCGAACCGCCGACGATCATCGCGGCTTCCCAGCCCCATTGGCAGCAGCGAAGCTTGTCTCAGTGGCGGCAAGATGTGTCGTTGGCTGCGCCGCCACCAGCGACATCTTGGGGCGACGCGGGGAGTCCGCGGACTTCGACCCGCCGGTATGGATTCCTCGAAGTCGAGCTTCCCTATGGAGTCACTGCCGGGAAGGCCACCTCCGCAGTCACCAAGCCTGGAATGATCATCATTCAGTGGAATGGGCTTGGCCAGCGCCGTCAACACTATGCCAGCATGCAAAACCTGCTGCTACTGTTACTGGCGTCGTCGGCCCTGGTTGGTTTGTTAGCCTATTCCTCTTTCCGTGAAACCTTCCTGGAACCCTTGAGTGTACTGAGAAACACCGCCCTCCACAGCAGGCCGAACGCTTCGGGAAACCGCGCGCTCGAAGAAGGCCAGGCCAAACCTGATTCATCAGGCAACGATTTCGAAATGATCCTCAAAGCGCTCGTCGATGGCCAAAGCCGGGAAGACCGGATGAGCGAGGATTTGCAGCAGCTTCGGCAGCAATTGGATCAGGCACTGGCGGAGCTTGCATGCATGCAATTCGCCCTCGACCACCATGTGATCGTCTCGATCACCGACGTCGCCGGCCGGATCTTGTACGTCAACGACAAGTTTTGCGAGATCAGCCAGTATTCACGCGAAGAACTGATCGGTAGCAATCATCGCATCGTCAATTCCAAGCATCATCCCAAGACCTTTTGGGTCCAGATGTGGCAGGCAGTGCTGCGTGGCGACGTCTGGCATGCCGAGGTCTGTAACCGATCCAAGGACGGGGAAGTCTACTGGGTCGACACCACCATTGTCCCGTACGCCCACGACCGAGGCAAAATCACCAAACTGATTTCCTTGCGATCCGATATCACCGCCAGAAAGAAGGCGGAGACAGAATTGGAAGCCAACCGCAACCGCTATGAGTTGGCGGTGCGTGGTTCGAACGATGGAATCTGGGACTGGAACATCACCACCTCCGAAGTCTACTATTCCCCTCGTTTCATCGAACTGCTTGGCTATTCGACCGACGTCTTTCCCCCGCATATTAAGACCTTTCGCAGTCATTTACACCCCAGCGATGTCGGAGCGACTTGGGGGGCCATCCAACGGCATCTGGAAACCGGCGAAAACTTCGATGTCTACTGCCGCATTCGGCACGTTGAAGATGGTTGGCGTTGGTTCCGCATCAAAGGTGCGGCGATTCGCAACGAAGAGGGGGTTGCGCAGCGGATGGCAGGCTCCATTTCCGACATCTCCAAACTGAAGTCAGCCGAGGAACGACTGGCCAGGGAAGCCCTGATCGACGGTTTGACGGGGTTGCCCAACCGCACCCTTTTCCTCAACCGGTTGCAGGTGGCAGTGCGCCAGGCCGCCGCCGGCGAACAGTCCTATGCGGTCCTGTTCCTCGACTTCGATCGATTCAAATTGATCAACGACTGCTTCGGGCATGAGGCTGGCGATGAACTTTTACGACAGATCGCCTGGCGACTCCGCTTGCAGGTATCGATGGATGATTCGGTTCACAGCGACACCCTTAGCCATACCTGTGCCCGCCTGGGCGGCGATGAATTCGTCGTCCTGCTCCGCAATCAGTCTGAGTTATTTCAAGTCCTTCCCTTGGTCCAGGAATTGCTGACCATCCTCTCGGCGCCTTACAACCTGAACGGCCGGGAAGTGTATTCGACGGCGAGTATCGGCGTGCTGCTCGGCAATGCCAGTTACGAAAAGGCGGAGGATGTCCTGCGCGATGCTGACACTGCCATGTACGAGGCCAAGCACTCAGGAAAATCGTGCTTTGTCGTCTTCGACGAAGGGATGCGGGAGCGAGCCTCGCGCCGTCATCGTCTGGAACATGACTTGCATCGGGTGGTGGAGGCAGGTCAACTCAGCCTGGTCTACCAGCCGATTATGGATTTGTCGTCGGGCGGGATCCACTCGATCGAAGTCCTCTGTCGGTGGAACCACCCCACGCTCGGCCCCATCAGCCCGTTGGAATTCATCCCGATCGCAGAAGATGCCGGCTTGATCGCGAATCTGACCGACTGGGTGATCGCTACAGCTTTTCAGGAATTCGTCGCTTGGCGCAGAGATTTGGGAGCCACGGCGCCGCACCTCCTTTGCCTGAATATCTCCTCCCGACAGTTTGGACAAAATCAGTGGATCGATCACCTGCAAGATATGCTGGCGAAATTCCAGATCGCCCCCAACTGCCTGGAGTTGGAATTGAGCGAACGGGCGATCCGCGACGATTTAGCTAACGCCACCCAGACTTTGCTGCGCTTGAAAAAGCTCGGAATTCGCGTCGCGCTGGATGACTACGGTCTCGGGGCCACCCCCTTCATGACCCTCCATGACCTGCCGATGGATTCGCTGAAAATCGACCGCTCGCTTCTGGTGCAACTCCCCAGATCCAAGGAAGCCGCCGCCCTGGTCCACGGGCTGATCGTCATCGCTCGCGGTCTAGGGGTACGGCTGGTATCCGAGGGGATTGAAAATGAAGAGCAGCTGAAGATCCTCCGCGATCTAGGCTGCCAACTGATGCAAGGCAATTTCTTCAGCCCACCGCTGTCGACCGAAGATTGCCGCAAATTCCTCCGCCAGTCTCGCCCCACGCCTGGCTTGTCGACGGCAGCCATGGTCGCGGCTTCGTTCGCCTCGACCACAACGCCGACGGCAACCCCCAGTTATTCGTAGCGAAGTTGCCTCTCCAGCGCTAGACGACTGAGAGTATCGAGAAGCATGGCCATCGACAGTTCCTCGACTGTTCCCTAGCAAATTTATCAGGGAACGAGTTGCTCGCCGCTCGATGGGGGTGTCAACGTCGGTTCGCCGCGCAATAAACCAAGCTTCATCAGGAAACGGTCGGCCTCGATCAAGGTTACCGTCTGCCACGGGTCCTTGTTGAAGAAGCTATGTTTTTGACCGTTGGCGAGACGGACTTGCGTGGTCGTGTTACCCAGGGCGATCAGTCGCTGATGAACGGTATCCCAGCCTTTCTTCCACGAATCGTCGGTGCCGAAGAAAACGATCGCCGGCGGCAGGTCGGCGGTTAGATATTGATGAACATCGATCGCGGCATCCCGCTGATCCACGTCCGAGAAGGCTGGATTGAAAAGTAGATAAGCCAGCACGTCGGTATCGACCCCCTGGGCATCGGCCGGATCGTTCAAGCCGGGATTGGTGGTGGCCAGGACGCTGATATGCCCGCCGGCAGAACCGCCGCCAGTGATAATGCGATGGGGATCGATTCCCAATTCCGCCGCGTGCTGCTTGAACCACCGGATTGCACTCTTGGCATCGGTGACGCAAACACGCTTCCTCGAACGGTCGGCTGGCAATCGCCGGGCTTCATCGGTGGCCAGCATCCGATAGTTTGCTGTGGCCGAGACCAAACCACGACTGGCAAAATATTCGCAAGCGCGACGAAACTGGCTTAAATCACCACCACCCCAACCGCCGCCATGGAACAAGATCAAGCCTGGCACCTTGGACTGTCGTCGATCATGATTGGGCGGAAAGTAAATCTCGATATCCTGCGTTTGACCGGATGATGTTTTATAGACAAAGACCTGGCCCGGACGGGGGTCTGCCTCTTGCCCAAGGACGACTTCGCCACCCAAGCTCATCCATGCCATGGTGCAACCTAGCCACCAGCGGATCGCTGACGGTAAAAGCAACTTCATCACAGGCAATCCTTGTCATCGAGGAGGGGGAGCGAAATTCGTCGGCTAGCTATGAATACCGAACTCTCGGCTCACGCTGACTGCCAGGTTATGCATAGCTGCCAATCCTACGGGATTGTTTTTGCCGAACAAGCCCGGATCGACCATCGTACGACAAGCCACGAACCGGATCCCGTCGGGGGCGATCTTCCTCGGCCAAGGGTGACCTTGAGCGTCCCATCCCGTCCGTCGGGCAGCGTCCAAGCCAGTTAGCCGCGAGCGGCCAGCCCAAAACCGGACAACCATCGCAGGGGAGTTTCTGCGCGGAGGAATACGATTCTCGTGAATCCTCGATCGCCCCCAAGCCCACCCCGACACCTTTCGCCGGCGCTTCGAGTATAAATGGGGGGAGGACCTGCTTCACCCGCCGATGCTGCGTGGCGGTGGTCGTCCGTCCGTCGTGACACGGTCATCACTCCAAGGTCTTGGTGCTCCCCGTCCACTCCCCCGCCCACTGCTAGGCCATCCCATGATTCGTATCGCCCCCTTGGTCCTGGTGATGCTGGCTTCCTTGTCAGCCCACTGCCTGTTTGCCGAGTTCGCGACGGCAGCAAAACCCAACGTCGTGCTGATCTTGGTCGACGACTTAGGCTATGGCGATCTCGGGTGCTACGGAGCGACCCGTGTCCAAACACCCCATATCGATCGACTGGCCAGCGAAGGCCGTCGGTTCACCGACGCGCATTCCGCCTCGGCTGTCTGCACTCCCTCACGCTACGGATTGCTGATGGGTGAGTATCCCTTTCGACGAGACTTGTGGGGGCCGGTGATGAATCCGAGTCCTTTGGTCGTCGATCCGGAACAGACCAGCCTGGCCGATCTCTTCCAGCGACACGGGTATGCTACCGCTCTGTTTGGCAAGTGGCATCTGGGCTTCGGCGACCAGCCCAAGCCCGACTGGAACCAAGCTTTGCGACCAGGACCGCTGGAGCTTGGCTTCGATCATTACTTCGGCATCCCGGTGGTGAATAGCCATCCACCTTTCGTCTGGGTCGAGGATGACCATGTCGTCGGCTTGGAAGCCGGCGACCCGTTGGTCTACGGTGGGAAGCCACCCACCGAAAGCTATCCGGAAAAGATGATGTCACCGGCGATGTCCGGCGCCCAGGCGGCCCACGCCCTCTACCGCGATGATCAGGCCGGCAAAACCTTGGTGGATAGAGCGACCCGCTTCATTCATCATCAGCAGGGCTCGCCGTTCTTCCTTTATCTAGCTACCCCGCAGATTCATCATCCTTTCACCCCAGCCAGAGAATTCATCGGCACCAGCCGCGCGGGGCGCTACGGTGATTTTATTCATGAACTCGATTGGATGGTCGGACAAGTGGTGCAGACCTTGGAAGACGCGCAAGTCCTCGACCGCACGCTGATCATCCTCACCAGCGACAATGGCGGCATGTTAAACCAAGGCGGTCAGGAGGCTTGGCGAGAGGGACATCGATTGAATGGTTCCTTATTGGGTTTCAAATTCGATGCTTGGGAAGGTGGTCACCGGGTCCCGATGATCGCTCGCTGGCCAGGGAAAATTCCCGCCGGCACGGTTTCCGACGAATTGATTTGTCAGGTCGACCTTTGGGCTACCTGCGCCGCTATGGTCGGTCATCGGCGGCAACCAGGCGAAGCTCCTGACAGCATCGATATGCTCCCGGTTTTCACCGGTTCGAATGCTACTCCGCTGCGTGAGGAATTGGTCATTTCTCCCTCGAAAAAATCGCATCTGGCTTTACGCCAGCGGGGCTGGATGTATATCGGGGCTCGGGGGG
The DNA here is from genome assembly GCA_044371435.1 of Pirellulaceae bacterium. GTDB lineage: Bacteria > Planctomycetota > Planctomycetia > Pirellulales > Pirellulaceae > JAIYDQ01. Next base: position 13,563 of record JBILTQ010000095.1, read on the forward strand.
GAGGCGGATTCAGCGGGCAAAAACCAGGTGATCATTCGCTGGGTGGGCCAGCCGCCCTGCAATTTGCCGGTCAAAAGAATAGCGATATCCTCGATGGTCAGTACACCGCCGATGCTCCCCAGGAACAGCTGTACGATCTCATCGCCGACCCCTTCCAAACTTCGAACGTTATTCGCCAACATCCGGAGATCGCCGCTCGATTGAGAACTCGACTGCAGGAACTGCGTCGTCAGACGCCATCTTCAGCAACTCGACAGTGAATCAGGAAATTTGGTAGCAACGTCGGCTGGCGTTGCGCAACCACCTTCGGTTACTCCTCCTCCCTTCCCTGCCTTCGTGTACGATTGCATCCCTCGATGAAACAGGATTTGGACTTTGCCATGAAGATCGCTGAGATTCCCCGCCGTGCTTTCTTGGGTGCTTTGTCTTGCGCTGCGATGCTGGAGGCAGGCACCATGTTTTCTGGAGCGTCGGTGATCGCTCAGGAGCGAAAACGCACCAAGAAAGCCGGAAGGATTGAGACCCCACCCCCAACCCATCCTCCATTGGAAGCGGCCGATATCACGCGGTTGGCCGAAGGAGCCGAACGTTTGGATCTGTTCCTGTTGCTGGGACAATCCAACATGAAGGGGCGCGGTATCATGCCACCCAAACCCGATCGTCAACCGCGACTGGCGATGATGCATCTGCGAGATGACCAGTGGTACTTGGCGCGACATCCGCTGCACCTTACGGGCGATCCCCAAACCTTCGCTGGCGCCGACAACGCCGGGGTCGGCCCCGGCTTGTCCTTCGCTGAAAGGCTGCTGGCCGAACAACCATCGCTTCACATCGGCTTGATCCCGTGCGCGGTCGGAGGGAGTCAAATCGCCTTGTGGCAGAAAGGGGCTAAGCTCTACGACGAGGCCTTGCGGCGCGCTGACTTGGCATTGCAGCAAACCGCCGCGGTCCGCGGTCAGATTCGCGGCGCCCTGTGGTTGCAGGGCGAGGCCGATGCCACCGAGGAGCGGTTGCCGTTGTACGAAGGGAAGTTGGCCAGGCTGATCGATGATTTACGAAGCGATCTCGAGCAACCGGACCTTCCCTTCATCGCCGCCACCATCGGCGAAATGCGAGATCCGGCCGACTCCCCCCACCTGGCCGCAATCAATCGTATCCTCCTGTCATTACCCGCAAAGAAACCGGCGACCGGTTGTGTGGATGGCCGCGACCTGAAGACCCACATCGGCGACAGCGTCCATTTTGATACGGCAGCCCAAATGGAGATCGGTCGGCGTTACGCTGCCGAATACCTTCGGCTCGTTCAAGCCAACCGAACTTCCTTGCGATAAGTCTTATCGGGGGGGAGGCTTGGGGCGACGGTGGCGACAGGAAGTCCATGTGACCGCGGTCGCTTGGCATGGGGTGACTGCAACGCCGTCGACTTCCTGGAAAGCCTTCCGTTCCGACCAGCAAAGGGTGGGGCGGGGATGGATTCAGAAGGTCCCATGGACCATAATCGAGCCCCGTTGTCAGCAAAGCTTCCGCTTTGCCGATGCCTTGCCCGGCCTGGGCTTCGGTTGAGATGATTGTTTACCACCTTTCCTCAAAAACGCTCTCCTTCAAAGGATGATCCCTCCATGAATCGATCGTGGTTTTCCCTGGCTGCCAGCTTGGCTGCCTGCTTGTGTGCGTTGGGGCTCATCGCTCCTCAATGCTCAGCGGACTCACTTTCTGGGCAGCGTCCCAACATCTTGTTCATGTTTACCGACGATCAGGGGTACGGTGATATTTCGGCTCATGGTAATCCGATCCTCAAGACACCTAACCTCGACCAACTCCGCAGTGAAGCTCGACGGTTCACCGACTTCCATGTCAGCCCTACCTGCTCGCCGACCCGCAGCGCGCTGATGACCGGCCGCCATGAATTTAAAAACGGGATTACCCACACCATCCTGGAACGCGAACGGATGACCCTGAAGGCGACCACCGTCGCCCAAATCCTGCAATCGGCCGGCTACACCACGGGCATCTTCGGCAAGTGGCACTTGGGAGATGAAGCCGAATACCAACCGAACCGCCGGGGGTTCGATGAAGTCTTCATCCATGGTGGCGGCGGGATCGGCCAGATTTACCCCGGTTCTTGCGGCGACGCGCCTGACAACAAGTACTTCGATCCGACGATTTTACATAATGGCAAATTCGAGAAGACGAAAGGCTATTGCACTGACGTTTTTTACGAACAAGCCACGCGTTGGATCGATGGTGTCCGTCAAAGCGGCAAGCCGTTCTTCGCTTATATCCCCTCCAATGCTCCCCACGGCCCGTACATCGCCAAACCCGAAGACAAAGCGTTATATGAAGGGAAGGACTTGCCAGCCGAAACCGAGAGTTTCTTCGGCATGATTCACAATATCGATCAGAACGTAGGGAAACTGCTCGCCCAGTTGAACAGTTGGGGGATTGCCGACAACACCCTGGTCATCTTCATGAACGACAACGGAGGGACTGCCGGCGTCCGCGTTTTCAACGCTGGGATGCACGGGAGCAAAGGTACGCCTTGGTTAGGTGGCACCCGCGCCTCGTCGTTCTGGCGTTGGAAAGGCAAGATTCAGCCCGGCGACTGCGATGCCTTGACGGCCCACCTCGATTTCTTTCCTACGCTGGCAGATGTTGCTGGTGCCAAGATTCCCGATGGTGTCAAGCCGCAGGTAGAGGGACGGAGCCTGGTCCCCTTGCTGGAAAATCCCGCCGCCCCTTGGGCCGATCGATATCTGGTGGCTCACCAAGGCCGATGGGCTAAGTTTGCTGACCCCAATCAATCGAAATTCAAGATGGCCGGTATCCGCAACAAGCATTGGCATCTGGTCTCCGAAGCTGGCGGTGCGGAACCGCAGTGGCAGTTAT
>JBILTQ010000630.1:0-4974 GCA_044371435.1 Pirellulaceae bacterium
GTGTCGCATTGATTGGTTTCTTTCTTTTTTGGAGTAATTTTGGCCAGTCCTCCGTGTCGGCCGCCATGCGGGAGTTGGATCGGATCATCGAAATGAACGTTCGCTTCGGGGACCGTAGTTACCAAATCTCGGTCGAAAAAATCCTTGATCCTCCCCGGCGCGGAAAACAGAAGTCGATGGCGAAAGAACAGCGGCCGCCAAAGGTGTCGCTCGACAGAGCGATCGTTCATGTTCGTTCGGGCAACCAGTTCGTCTTAATTCGAAAAGATAGCGATGGAGAGCCCTTTATTACGGGGAGCGACGGTCAGACCAGTTGGGCGGTGCGATCCAAGGGGCCTGTTCGTGTCAGCCATGATCTCAGTCGTTTCAATCGAGATCTGCCGGGCCATGAAAACGCAGTCCCACTCACCAATATCCACGAGGGGCTGGAACACTTGCGGCAGACTTATGACGTTCAGTTCTTGTCGACCGGTCCGGAAGAATATCAGGGTCGAGAAGGCGAGGCCTATCGAATGCTTGTTGCGATTAAGAAACCGAAACAAAGGGGCCCGCAGCGAGTTGAAATTGCTTACGAGTCCAACAGTGGTTGTATCCGAGAAATGCGATTCATTCAAATGCCCTATGGCACGGATTTACTCGACTTGCGAATGACGCTGGTCGAGGAAAAGCAACTTGATGAAGATTTTTTCGACCACCATTTTCATCATACCTACGATCGAATGGTCGAGATTGAGGACTAATTTATGCGATTCGCGGTAGCAAGTGCCATATGTCTCAGTGTCGTGTTGCATCTTGGCATGCCCGCCTGCGGACAACCACCAAGCGGCGGCAAAGTTCGTAAACCTTCCATTGCTGATACCGTCAAAGCCAATATCTACGGCGATATGTATCCAACTTTCTTGGATTTGGCTGGTCTTAAAGCTCCCCAAGGTCAAATCCTTGACGGAGCCAGTCTCGTACCCATCTTAAACGGCGGAATAGAACTTTCGCGAAAGAGACTGTTCTGGCACTTCCCATGTTACGTAGGGAGAGCCACTCCTTCGAGCGCGCTTCGTGAGGGTGATTACAAGCTTGTCGAATTCTTTGAAGATGGAGGTAAGCGACAACTCTTCAATCTCAAGACTGATCCGAACGAGGAACACGATTTGGCCGTCAAGATGCCAGAAAAACTCAACTCCATGTATCGAACACTGCAAGCTTGGCAAAAAGAAACCGGAGCGATGCTCCCGACCGAAGCCAATCCGAATTACGATCCGAAAGCCGAACGTCCCCGCGGCGGTCAAGCCAAGGAAGGTGGAGTTGGCGGAGGGCAAAAGCAACGTCAAGCCGGCGGTAAGAACAAGGGGAAAAAAGGCGAACGAAACTAGCTTTTATATCTCAATACCTTCTTCAACATTCTAATCTATCGGTAATGCATCGAAGACGGATGTTCTTGGTTGATCCAGAACGGTACTCGCGGTGAGGTTCATAGCTTGGGTCGTGGAGCCCGATGTGTTGCAATTCTATTCGCTGGGTTTTGCATCGGTTTGCATCTAGTCTTCTCTAGTTGCATCATCGACATGGGCTTTGCATGCGGCGATCGAACCTGTGAGGGCGGGAAAGGTCAAAGGATCTGGGGAATCGGTGAAACACCGAGCAGAAAAAACCGGCGAATAGCTGAGTTTTTTGGGGTGATCCAAAGTAGCCGAGGCGGGACTCGAACCCGCACGTCCCTCGATGGACCCCGGGATTGAAAGTCCTGTGGAAGGATACCGCTAACTCGCGTAGAGCACGGGGGTTACGTCAACCCTGCTTCCGCCGGAGCGTTCCTGGCGTGCACCGAACCACGGCATACTAAAGATACTACAAAAAGGTAATCAAGACATTCATGGTCCTTTACGACTTGGTTCCTTGCAAAACGCAGCCTTCGCAGCGAAGGCGACTCATTTCCTACCGACTTGTTGGCTTGATTTTGGTAGCATATCGACTAGCCGGAGTCCGAAAGATGGCTTGATACACCACACGGATCGAGGTGGACAATACACAAGCAGCTTGCGTCGGCTTTAGCGTTGTTTCGCTTATTAACTTTGGAGATTTGAGCATGCCTGTTCCTTCCGATGGTCGTTCACGCTTATCCCGAAGAACATCGCGTCGCCGTTTCGCGACTCAAGTAATGGGATGCTCCGTCGTAGGGACGGCATGGTTGCGGGCTGTTCATCAGGCAACCGGAGCTCAAGGAGTAGAGAGCGGGCGATTGCGACTGGCCGGGATTGGAGTTGGCGGCAAGGGCGCATCCGATCTTGCTTCGATTAGTTCTCATGAGAAAGTCGACGTCGTCGCGCTTTGTGATGTTGATCAAAGGCGACTTGCTGCAGCTTTGGAAAAGCACCCGGAAGCAAAGACCTTCACGGATTATCGAGTGATGCTTAAAGAGTTGCATGATCAGATCGACGCCGTACATGTGTCGACACCAGATCATACCCACGCGCCGGCAGCGATGACGGCAATGAATCAAGGCAAGCATGTCTATTGCCAGAAACCATTGACCCATGATGTCTATGAGTCGCGGCAACTGCGACTGGCTGCACAAAAGTCGAAAGTGGTGACCCAGATGGGGACCCAGATTCATTCTCATACGGCATATCGAACAGCGGTCAATCTAATTCAAAGTGGTACCATTGGCAAAATCAAGGAAGTCCATTCCTGGAGCAGCAAGACTTGGGGATACGATGGCCCTGATCCTGTTGCAACACCGGTTCCTGAGCACTTAGATTGGAATTTATGGTTAGGTACGGCAGCAGAACGCCCTTATTCGGACGGGCATTTCCATCCCTCGAATTGGCGCCGCTGGTATGACTATGGATGCGGTACGATGGGCGATATGGCGATTCATATCTTGGATCCTGTCTATTCGGCTTTAAAGTTGAGTGCACCTCATCAAGTCGTTTCCAGCAGTCCAGTTCCGCCTAGCAAGTCTTATGGCCTCAAGAATCAAACGCAATTCTTCTTTGGAAAGACCGAATATACGACTGACTCCTTTTTGTTGACGTGGAGCGATGGCGGATTGATGCCAGACACAACCTCCTGGCCTACGCGAATAGATGCCGATGGTAACCCCATCAAAATACCCAACCAAGGTTCGATGTTTGTAGGGGAAAAAGGATACATGCTACTTCCCCATATTGCAGAACCAATTCTTTTGCCTGAAAAACAGTTTGCAAACTTCAAAATCCAGCCGGCTCCAAATGGCAATCATTACCATCTCTTCGTAGATGCATGCCTTGGAGGAGCACCGACAACGGCCCATTTCGGTTACGCGGGTCCGTTGACAGAAGCGGTATTGGTAGGAGTCTTGGCCAATCGCTTTCCAGGACAGATACTCCAATGGGATGCGGAGAAAGCGATGATTGCGAATTTTTCGGACGCTCAAGCACTTCTTCGGCGCGAGTATCGATCTGAATTTGCGGTAGCCGGGCTGTAACGCTTAGGATAGCGGGATTTGCTTTGTGCGATCTTCCAAACAAATGCTGGTTTTCTTGGGAATAGGGCGGTCGTGGTGAGTCGTTGCCCGAAAATAAGCATGGATTTTTCACCGACGTTGCGTATCTAAAGCATAGGGTCAAAAAACTCAGGCAATCAAAGTTGACACATTTTTGACAGACAACGAGAAAGATTTCCAAAGCCGGCATATTTAATCCTGTCCGTTTTGGGTAGCTCGTTTCTTTCGTGTCGAACCATTTGACTCAGCGATTGTCGGATCTGTTGAGATGCTGAGATACCCCCTTTTTTCTGCATGTTATGCGAGTGATGGTTACTATTGACCTTGCCCCCAAGTTTGATCCACTTGGAAAGTTAGTTTTCAAAGGCTTGGCTTCTGGTTTCAAACGGAGCGGCGCGAAGCTTGGAGCCATAGGCGAAAGCGGCGAACGCAGCGGAGTTGGGTTTCCTAGACTGCTGCGCGGCCAGCGGCCCGAGCAACTGCGTAGTCAGGAGGGCGAGACGACGTTCCATTCGAGGCTTCATTCGTTCGTGAAGGGGGTGCTGAAGACGGGCTCGGGGATTTTCGGCACAGCACTAATCAGGGCCTTTGTTGGAAAGCTGAATTTGTTACCTTTGTCGGACTTCAGGCCAAGGCCGATCTCAATGTAAACCACGTCGTCGCGCTGATAGAAACGTGCGTTGCCGGGATCCTTCACGCTGGCGTCCGCCATGGTGCATGGTCGCCATCCCTGACCGTCGTGCACCCATGAGGTGCCATAGCCTGTGCAGCGCGGAATCTGGGCATCCTTCTTGCCCGCGTGCTCGAGAAATCCGCCAGCAGAACCAAGATAATGGGTACCGGCTTTGCGGATGCGTCCAGCGAGCAGCCATTCGTTTTTATTCGCTTCACCGAACCAGGCAGTGTAGAGGGTTTGATCATTCTCGTGTTGTACATGGATGAAGACATGGTAGCGCGTGCCTGTCTTCCACCGATAGGCAAGGCGTCCCGCCCAACCCGTTCCCTCGTGGGTGAACTGGCGGGTCTTGATGGTGCCAAACGTCTTATCGGCTGGTTCAACTTCCTTCGCGTCCTTTCCCCAGATCGAGAAGTTGATAGTATCGCCACCTTCAGCCGTCTTGTTTCCAGCAAGGCCCACGTAACCTCCGGTGAAGGCGACTGTCGTGTAGCTGCCAGGCGGTGCTGCGACCGGAATGATCTCACGATAAATGGCAACAACCTGCTTCGGCTTCCGTTCCGGTCGGGCAATGCAGTAGGCTGCGGACAGATGTCCTTGGGCGAGCCGAGCAGCGATGTTATCCGTGGCAAACGTCCCCTGCGACGTGAGCAGAGCAAGGGGCAGGAACAACGGGAGTGCGCCTTCTATAAGAAGGCGAACGCAGCCAGCAACAAGTCCGGGAATCTGACAAAGCGAGAGAACGGACATAACTTGCTTTGTGCTCGTGTGGTTAATTTTCATGAATGGCTCTCTTGCCTTGGCCTTCTCTTGTCGTCTA
>JBILTQ010000481.1:0-3740 GCA_044371435.1 Pirellulaceae bacterium
CTCTTTTTTATCCCAGCCATCACGATGAGCATTTGGGCTGAGGAAAAGCGTCAGGGTACCGATGAGTTGCTGCTAACCCTGCCGGCAGATGATTTTGACATCGTAGTCGGCAAGTACTTCGCCGCCGTTGCGATCTTTACCGCGTCGTTGCTGTTCTCTCAGTTGGCGACCTTCTTTGTTTTGGCTCGCTTGTCCCAGGGGCAGCTGGATGTCGGTTTGTTCTTTACCAACTACCTCGGCTACTGGTTGACCGGCTTGGCAATGATCGCTATTGGGATGGTGGCTTCGTTCCTCACCAATAACCTGACCGTCGGCTTTATTCTTGGGGCTCTCTTCAATGCCCCGTTAGTTTTTGCCGGTCGCGCCGACGTCATCAGTGCCAACCGCGAAGTATCGCGCTGGATTTCCAGTTTCGGCCTTAGCCAACAGTTTGAGAATTTCGGTCGCGGCGTCATCAGCCTGGCCTCGGTCGCCTTTTTCATCCTGCTGGCAGTGCTTGGGGTTTACCTGTGCATGGTGCTCGTCGGCCGCCGCCATTGGAGCGGTGGCAAGGATGGCAGCCAGATGTTCTTCCATTACCTGGTGCGGTCGCTGGCGATTGCCGCTGTGGTCGTGGGTGGTAGTTTATTTTTGCGAAACAAGGACCGTCGCATCGACGCTAGTGAGGGGCAAGTTAGCTCGCTCTCGGAAACGACCAAGAAGATGATCCGCAACCTGGCGGCTAAAGAGGTGAGCGACGCCCAACCGCGGCGGCCGATCATGATCGATGCCTTTATTTCAGCGGAAGTCCCGGAGAGCTTGGTCCGCACCCGGTTCAGCCTGATTTCCAATCTCCGCGAGATCGAAGCGCAAGCGCGGAGCAACAATGTGCCGATCACCCTGAGGATCAACGATTCGATCGAACCCAAGAGCGAGGCCGAGGAGTTGGCCAAGGATCAATTCGGGATTGAGCCGCGCAGCATCCAGACGATGGACCGCGGGGTCTTCTCCGATAAACCGGTGCTGATGGGAGCGGCTTTCCGCAGCGGGTTGGAAAAGGTCGTGGTCCCTTTCTTTGAGCCGGGGATGCCGGTCGAATACGAACTGATTCGTGCCATCAACACGGTTTCCCGTCCCGTGCGTAAGAAGCTGGGAGTACTGCGGACAGACGCGCAACTCATGGGCGGGTTCAACATGATGCAGGATTCCAACTCCCAACCGCTGATCAATGAACTGAAAAAGCAATACGATGTGGTAGAAGTCGATCCTAGCCGGCCGATTGATACCAGCCTGTACACGGTGCTGCTGGCTGTCCAACCCTCGAGCCTCTCGCCCGACGAACTTCCTAATTTCATCGATGCCGTCCGGGCTGGGGTTCCCACCTGTATCTTCGAGGATCCCATGCCTCAATTGATCAATGTTCCCGGGACGGGTGATCCCAAGCAGGCAGGGGGGCCGATGGCTATGTTCGGTGGCGGTGGTCCCATGCCCAAGGGGGACATGAGACCGCTTTGGAAGGAACTAGGGATCGAGATCCCTGGTGAGCCTTCGATGATGACCGGCGGTCTTGAACCGGATATCGCTTGGCAACGCTACAACCCCTATCCTGCCCTGGAGAATCTGCAACGGACGACCAACGAGTGGGTCTTTGTGAGCCCGGCCGCCCCGGGGGCAGATCAAGCCTTCAACCAAGAGAACGATATCACCAAAGGTCTCAAGGAAATATTGTTGTTCTTCCCGGGAGTCATCGATGTTCCCAAGGACGGGACGACCAAGGTGACCCCGTTGCTTTCGACCGGTACCGAAGCCGGACGGATTCCCCGGCGGGCCTTGGGGCAGTCGGTGATGACGCAAAGTCAGATTCGGCTATTGGAAGGTGCCCCGCGCGGCGAGCAAACGTTGGCGGTCTACGTTGAGGGTAAAGCCAACCAAGCCGAAGGTGCCCAAGCGGCAGGCGATGAGGCGGACGCGGAAGCTCCGAAGCAGCCCAAGCGTCCGATCCGCGCCGTGTATGTCGCCGATGCCGACTGCGCTGCCCCAACCTTTTTCGATATTCAAAATCGCGATCGGAGCATGGACATTATCGACTTCCAATTCCAGAACGTCACCTTCGTGCTGAATGCCATCGATTATTTGGCTGATGAGTTGGATTATCCCGCCGTTCGACGCCATGTTCCTGAGTTTGTTCGTTTGCATCAACTCGACGAAGAGGCAGCTGCCTTCCAAATCCAGGCCTCGCGGAAACTGCAGGAATATCGCGAAGCTTTCGACGAGCAAGAGAAGGTGGCCACCGAGGCCAAGACCAAAGCTGAAAAGGAACTACGCGACAAGGTAGAAGCTTTGCAACGCGAAGGAGCGATTGACCCCGCCAAGCAATCGCAACTGGTGGCTTTGCTTCAAATGACCCAGCTACGCGAAGTCCAAGAGGAACGAAAACTCGAGGTCAAGCTCCAGCAGTTGCGTCGCGACCGCGATAAGAATATCGATACTGCTCAGCGTGAAGCCGATCAAAACATCCAGAAGATTCAAAACTTTTACAAGTTTTACGCGGCGGTCTTGCCTGCTATCCCGCCGCTGTTGATCGGACTTGTCGTCTTCGTGTCGCGCCGTTTACGCGAACGAGAAGGCATCTCCAAAGCTCGGTTAAAATAGTTGACATTTGTTTGACGTCCCAATTAAGCTCAGCGGAGCCGATAACGTGACTGAATTTGGTAAGACGGGAATCTTCGCCGGAACTGCGGCAGCGCTTGGTCTCCTGGCCTGGGCAACCCTGCCCAAGCAATTGAGTACCAAGGATGAAGTAGAAGAGCGAATCAACAAAAGCCTCTTCGAAAAATTTGAGGACCCCACGGAAGTCGCTCATCTGAAAATCCTCAAGTACAACGAGGAACTAGGGTCGCTGCAGAAGTTTGAGCTGAGTCGGGATGCTTCCGGGCTGTGGGTCATCCCTTCCCACGATTCTTATCCCGCCGACGCCGCTTCTCAGGTGAGCAAGGTCGCCAATGCCTTCATCGGTCTGAAAGCTTTGACGGTAGCTACCGAAAAAGCCAACGAGCAGAAGGATTTTGGTGTCGTTGAACCCGACGAAACCAAAGAACTGGTCGGCGAGACCGGGATTGGTACTTACGTGAGCATGGAGAATGCTAAAGGCGAACAGCTGGTGAATTTGGTCATTGGAAAGGAAGTTCGGGACAGTCCCAAGCAGCGGTATGTCCGTCGCACCGGTAGCGATCCAGTATTTACCGCAGAAATCGATCCCTCCATCCTGAACACCGATTTTTCCAGTTGGATCGAAGGTGACCTCCTAAAATTGAGCAGCACGGATGTGGCTGCGTTCTCCATACGAGACTACAACATCCTGACTGGGGCAGGCGGTAGGAGTGTACTCAAGAAGAATTTCGACGCCGATATCAACTACAACACCAAGGATGCGAAGTGGGAACCGGTCTCCATCAAGGTTTTCGACAAGCGTGAACCGACAGAAAGAAAGCTGGCCGAGGACGAAGAGCTGAATGCGACCAAGCTGAATGAGATCAAGAACACGCTCGATAGCCTGAAGATCGTGGATGTGGCGCGTAAGCCTAAAGGCTTGGCGGCCGATCTCAAAGCTGAGAAGGAATTGCTCGACGACGAAGATAAAATGCGATCCTTGGCCCGTCGCGGCTTTATGGCTGGTGAGGGGCCCGAGGGGAAGCTTGAGATTTTTTCAGCCAACGGGGAACTGCTGGTGAAACTCAACGATGGTGTCGAGTACCTGCTGC
>JBILTQ010000104.1:0-15732 GCA_044371435.1 Pirellulaceae bacterium
GGCTTTGATGGAGATGTATCGTCAGCAACGCGCCTTTTGGCCGTCGCTTTGTACCGTCCTGAGCAAATTAGGGGGGGCACGCATCGAGCCGAAGGATTTTGAGTTGAGCCGACTGGATCCTTACTTGAACCTGAGATTAGCGATTACCGACGATGCCGGGCAGGTGCAACGGGTGACCCGCAACGTTGTCCATGTCCGTCCCGCATCTTCGCCCTCGGATCATTTGCCAAAAAAGCTTGGTTCCCTTGGCCAGCAGCCGGACTGGGTAACGAAGGCTTGGACCCAATTCGAGGTGGACTCTCTACCCGAGCGGTGGGTAGTAACCCATGACGGCGTACGGGTCGAGCGCTACGTGGCCTTGGTCGATCGGGGGAATAAGGTCGAGGTCGAATTCTATGATGAGCCTTTGCCGGCGGCGGCCATGATCCCATTGGGGTTGATGCGGCTGTTTGCTTTGGCCGATCACCGCGAATTGCGATCGCAGGTCCAGCATCTTCCCGGGGCGGCTCAGTCGCAACTCCAGCTTCATGCTTGTATTCCCGGCAATACCTGGCGAGATAGTGTGTCCGATCTCCTATGTCGGCTGGCTTTTGTGGAACCGAGTAACCTGGGGTTCGATACATCCCCGGTTTGGACGCGACAAGCCTTTGAGGATCGCCGGCGCGAACGGGTGCGGCGGTTGTCGATGGCCGCAGCCGAGATTGGTGGGTGGCTACCCCGATTTGCCAAGTCTTACCATGATCTGAAGTTGGGATTACCTCAAGCGGCAAAGAGCTGGGAAGCGAACCTCGCAGATGTTCAGCAACAGTTGGCGGGCCTCATGCCGCCGAATTTTCTCTGGTACACTCCCTGGGAATGGTTGCGAGAGTATCCGCGTTATCTCGAGGCGATCCGGCATCGTATCGGGCGTTGGAAAGGGGGCGGAGTCAGCGTCGATACGCAAGCCATGGCGAAAGTTCGTCATTACGAGGAACTCTTCGTCAAGGAGTTGAGTCGGACAACCCGCTACGCTTTGGCGATCTCGACGAGCGGGAATGGGGGGCAGGTTTGGCCGCTGGGGCCGTTGGCTAAACTACGGTGGATGATCGAGGAGTACCGGGTCTCACTCTTTGCCCAGCAACTGGGAACGCGCGAGAGCGTTTCTCCCAAACGGCTAGATAAACTTGTGGAAGCCTGTCAGGCATGATGGTGGCATGGCCGTCAATTTTTACCAGCTTGGAAATAGTCGATGGGTCGCATAGGAAGGCTGGATGGGAGGCGTCGGGCGGAAGATGGTCGGCTTGGGGGAGTCTTTCGGGATCCAGGCAAGGTAGAGCGGCGACATCTGCCCGAGATAAACTTCGAAGGGGTAGGGAAGGGGGCGCTTCTAGGGCTTCCAGGGACAAGCATCCAGGGAACTGTCGCACTAGGAGGCTACGGTGTGGGGGTACGCCCAGGCCGCGGGGAGCGGAAGGACGGTGGCTTCGAGGATGCGGTAGATGCTGGGCCTTACCCACGATTTTTACAAAGTTAGCTGACACGGGTACAGCATCCAAACGGCAAATCGGCGTCCGTGACTGCTGGCAACGAGTCACCCTCGAAGTTTTCTTGGGATTTCTCCGGTCATGGCGGCTTGCGGTTGGAGGAGGAGGATCGTTGCCTCCGGGCAGGTGGCCTGCCGAAATGGATGAAATTCGCCATAATAAAGGGGCTTGGCCGAGCGCGTTCTAGCGTACCGATGGTCTGGCCTGCCTAGGATTTAAAGAGCCCATGACTACCTACAAAGACAGCGGACTAGATCTCGAACTTTACGAACAAGCGATGCAACGCTTGCCGAAGCTGATGCATCGCACCTTCAGTCCGCGAGCCATTCGCAATGACGGAGGGTTTGCGGGGCTTTTTTCGTTGGATTTCCCGCATTCGCTGTTCTCTCGCCATTATCGCGAACCGGTGTTGGTTTCAGGAACGGATGGCGTAGGTTCCAAGCTGAAAATCGCTTCGATGATGGGTAAGCACGATACCATCGGCATCGATCTGGTGGCGATGTGTGTCAATGATTGCTTGTGCTGTGGTGCCGAACCTTTATTCTTTCTCGACTACGTCGCCATGCCTCGCGACAATCCACCCTTATTGGAAACGATTGTCCGGGGGATTGCCGAGGGGTGTGTGCAGGCTGACTGCAGCTTGCTGGGAGGAGAAACGGCGATCCTCCCCGACCTCTATCGCGAGGAAGACTATGATCTTGCCGGTTTTTGTGTTGGGGTAGTCGAGAAGCGACACATCATCAGCGGCAAAGGGATACGGCCCGGAGATGTCCTGATTGGAGTGGCTTCGTCGGGGATTCACAGCAACGGCTATAGTCTCGTCCGCAAGGTGGTCTTCGACAAAGCGAAGCTCGAGGTCGACGCTCACATTGCGGAACTCGGTGAAACTTTGGGTGAGGCTCTGTTGCGACCGACGCTCATCTATGTCAACGTGGTGCGCCGTGTTTTGAGCCAGTATCGTGTCAAGAACGTGGTGCATGGAATCGCCCACATCACGGGAGGTGGATTGTTGGAGAACACCGAGCGGATCCTGCCGGCAGACGTGGATCTGGTTTTTCGGCGAGGTTCGTGGGACGTGCCGCCGATCTTCGATTGGTTGGCCGCGCTCGGAGAGATTCCTGCGGCAGAGATGGATCATGTCTTCAATATGGGGTTGGGATTGGTCTTGGCTGTCAGTCCTTATTACGCCGATAGCATACGAGCGATGGTTCGCGAGCAGGGGCATACTTGTTGGGTCATTGGGCAGGCGGAAGCAGGATCCGGTAAAAGTCGCTTTGCTTCGTGAGCCGCCCGAAGATGGCTGGTCGGTATTCGGAGCAGGCCAGCCGAGTCGGCAGGTCAGGCCGATGATTGCTTGGCTGGAGGGGCTTGGCCCGCCGTTGATATTCGACATCAAGGGCTTTGGCCCAAAGCGAGACAAGCCGGCCTCGCGTGGGGCATGCGAACTCGTCATCGGGGCGTCGGCAGGCCGTCGGAGCATTGACGTCTCGAGTTTCATCGAGACAGCGTTCGATGGGGATACGGCTGGCTACACGTTACAAGCGTAGCATTTCTTTGAAGCCCTGGGCCACTGCATCGGTATTCCGGGTCAGCGAATAGAAAATAGCTAGCAGCACCCCCAGGCCCAAGGCCAACCACCAGCGGCCGATGGCTTGGGAGGGGACGACGCAGGAAGCAAGTTGATGTGCCAGGGAGCGTTCGAGTTGAGCCCATCCCTGAATATTTTGTTGCCGACTGGTTGCCGAGAGCTGACTGACGCGTCCGAATCCGGCCGGTTCAATAACCGCTTCGATACCCAATGTTGGAGCGACAAGGTGTTTCCCAAGGAAGTTGGCCTGGTGATCGAGCTTGCTTAGATGTGTCTGGAGCAAGTTCAACAATTGCTCATCGCTAAGGCCATAAACGACCAGCCGTGGTCTGGTGCCGAGGACCAGGAAGAGAAGGATAGATAGATAGAGCATCACGATAAATAACCAGACACTGACTCCGAGCAGGTTGAAGGCAGCATTAGGAAAGAAGAGCTCGGCTGGTCCGATCAAAAACATTCCGATCATCGCCAGCCCCAAACAGATGGTGTCACGACTGGCGGATACGACCAAAGGTTTTTTTCGCAGGTAGAGATAGCCAACGAGGACCCAGTAGATGGAAACCGGACCAAGGGCGATGATCAGCGAGAAAACGCTCATAGTCCCAAGCAAGGAGTGGACAGGAATTCAGCCATTCGATAACCAATCATCATAGCAATTGCTTGTGGGTTAGCGCTTGGCAAACGTGGAATAATTGAGGCGTCCGCGACATAGAGGTTGTCGATCCCATGAACTTTCAGGTATGGGTCGACCGCACCGACTCCGCCCTCACCGATCGCGCAAGTACCTACCGGATGAAAAATCGACGTCGAGTACGCCTGCAAGGAGCGGACGATTCTATCTCGCTCCATACATTGCAAGCCCGGAAGTAGTTCCTCCTCGGATACTTCGGCGAGCGGGGCGGAGCGGGCGAGCGTCCGGGCTTGTGTAACGCCAGCCAGGGTCTTTTCGAGATCAATCGGGTCTTCGGCGTATCGAGGATCGAGAAGCGGGGTGAACGGATCCTCGGGGGAAGGAAGGATCGTTCCACGACTTTGGGGGTGAAGGAGGGTGATGCCGAGCGACCAGGCTGGGATGGGGGCTGTTTTGATTGGATACTCGAGGTAGTGGGTCGGGGTAAAATGCCATTGGATTTCGGGCAGTCCACCGGGGGATGTCGATTGGAGCGACAGGAAGGCACCGGCTTCGGCAATGTTGGAGGCTAGCGGCCCGTTGCGGCGGTGGACGTAGGCAAGGCGTTGTTCCCGGGTGAAGCTTTTGGGGAGCGATAGACCGTCTGGGGTGCGGTAGATCAGGGGAAAAACCAGATGATCCTGGAGGTTAGCCCCGACATCAGGCGTTTCTTGCCGGAGCGATCGTCCCATGCGGGCGATGACATCCTTTGGTCCGATCCCACTTCGCATCAAGAGCAGCGGGGAATGAACCGTACCAGCGCACAAGATGATGGCTTTATTGGCCTGCAAGCGAAAGTTATTGCCTGACCGTTGCGCCTCGATACCGATCGCCCGATCGGCTCGGATCGAGATACTCGCGACACTGGCCTGAAGGATTTGGAGTTGGGGTGAAGCCCGATATGGTTTGAGAAAAACGTCGAAGGTTGTTTGCCGGCGACCATCGACCTGGGTTCGACGAAACGCCAGGCAGCCGACCTGCGTTTCGACCGAACCTGGTCGGAGCCGGGGAAGATTTTTCGAGGCCGACTCGAGAAAACGTTCGGTCAGCGGGTGAATGGGAGGTAAAGATTGCGGGCTGTGGCTGGACAAGGAAACATCCGCATCTCCGCCGAAAAGGCGTTTTTCGACGGCGGCGAAGGCGGGGCTGACATGATCATACCCCCAGTTATCCGGCCAGTCAGCGAAATCCGACGGCGAGCCGCGCTGGTAGATCATCGCATTGATACCGGAGCAACCGCCGAGCATCCTGGCACGCGGCCACGCAAGTTTCCGTTGGCGGAGGCCCGGCTGCGGTAGTGTTCGCAGTCCCTCGTCCCAGCGGCTGCCGAAGAGAGCTGGATAGGCGATCGGTGTGCGGACGCGGCGTCCGACGGGCGATCCGCCGTGCTCGACAACGGTCACCGACCCTGCCTGCAGCTCCAGTAATCTTCCAGCGAGGACGCAGCCGGCCGTGCCACCGCCAAGGATGAGAAAGTCGGGGTTTTTCGTCACAACCAGGCCATCTGAAGCAGGGGGAAACGCCTCATCGCTCGGGAAACCGAGCGACCGCTTTACGATTGCAGACGGCGGCTAAAGCCGTCAAGATATCCGCTTGGCAATTTACGTACGCACACCATTTTTGTCTCGCTTAAGGGCGGGAATACGACCGTGAAGATTCTTCTAACTGAACAGCAAATCCAGGAAGGTATTTCGCGGCTAGCAGCCGAGCTGAATACGGACTACCAGCAACGCCCGATTACCTTTATCGCGGTGATGACCGGGTCGCTGGTAATGTTGGCCGATCTTATTCGCCGACTGGAGATGCCTATTCGTGTTAGCCTCATTCAGGCTAGTTCCTATCGCGGCGGGACGCAATCCGGGGATCTGTGGTTGGATGATCGGGCGATGCTGGATATTACCGGTCGCGACTGCTTGCTGGTGGATGATATCTTCGATACCGGAAAGACTTTGGCGAAGGTCACTGAACGCTTGCAATCGATGAATCCCGCGTCGATCCGCAGTATTGTGCTGCTGTATAAAGAGGGGCAGCAGCGGTATCCGATCGAGCCGGACTACCATGTTTTTCGTATTCCGAATGAATTCGTAGTCGGTTACGGATTGGATTATCAGGACCTCTATCGGAATCTTCCCTATGTTGGGGTGATGGAAGAGGACGACCTGGCTGCCCATGCGTCATCATGAGTTTGCGATTGTTGGTCGTGGCGAGGCATTATTGGCCTCATTGCGATGATCGTTCGCTTCAGCTGAATGAATGGACGGCCATGCTGCGGCAGTACGCCGGGGTAAGCTCGACCGTGCTGACTAGTCGGTGGCACAGTTCTTGGCCAGCCGAATCCGAATGTCGCGAAACGCGTATTGTTCGTCTTTTGCCAGCCCCGCGGTCGGCTTGGACAGAGACCCTTTTTCTTCGCAACGTCGGTGTGTGGCTTGCCAGGCATCGATCGCAATTCGACGCCGTTTACATTGAAGACTATCCCGCTTTGGTGTATCAAGTCGGCCAACGCAGTGTCATCGGAGATATGCCTTGGATTACCGGGTTCGGCGGCGTCCGGCTTCCACCGGGATTACCGGCAAATACCGTTGCCTGGTCGGTCATCGCGCAAGCGTGCGACGCCTGTCGTAAGGCGAATTGGGTTATCGCGAGCAGCACGCCGGCGCAACGCCAGTTACTATCTGCCGGTATCCTGGCGGAAAAGATTTTACGAATCCCGCCCGTCGCCTGGCAGTCTTTCCTGCGCACTCCTCAGGATCGTCATCGAGCGGCTCGAGCTTTGCGTCAAGCCAGTCAAGACTTTACTCTCCCACGCGACTACCGACTGTTGACCTGCTTCGGAGAGTTGCAAGACGCAGCTATCTGGAAGCCAGCCGTCGAGGGGATGATTCGTCTGCTAGATAGAGGTCTGAAGCTGAGGGTTTGGATCGTTGGCCAGGGAGCAGTCTTGGCAAAGCTGTATGAGCGGGTGAAGGAGTCGGGGTATCATCACGATATCCTTTTTCACGGTCCATTTGATCAGCTTGACGATTTGCTGCAACTGAGCGATGGTGTGTTGCTTCCCGACTCGCGGAGCGGCTTTGAATATATCCTGCCCACGGCGTTGGCCAGTGCCATTCCGTTCCTGGGGCTAACCCCGTTGCCCGGGAATGAAATGATTCCCGACTGTCTACACTCGTTGTTGATCGAGGAACCCACCGCAGATTCTTTTTCTCGCCGATTGGAGGATTGGTATATCCATCACCCCCGATGGCTAGCCCTGGCCGAGGAGGCGCGTCAGTCGATGGTGGCCAGTGAGGTCCATGACCGGACTCGTCGACAGTGGGTTGATTTGATGCGCAAACTTCAGCGGTGAGCTTAAGCTGGGCAGCGGCAAGCGGAGGCTATCAGTCGTTGATAGCCGGGATGGTGAGGGGAAAAATCCGATTCTCGGACACTTCTTGGCGAAGGATCTGTTCCGCTTCGGCGATCAGCATGGGATGCTGGTTCGCAAGATTATTTTTCTCGCCGATGTCTGCGGCCAGGTTATAGACTTCCCAAGGACCGGGTTGTTTCGCGTTGAGGCCTTGACGGACCAATTTGAAGTCGCCCAGCCTGATCGCTAGCTGGCCACCATACTCAGGAAAAACCCAGATCATCGGTGGGCGTTTTTCGATCAGCGGTTGTAGACCTGTCAGGACAGGCCACAGACTTTGACCATCGAGCGCGTCCGGGGCTTGGAATTGCAGGGCTTCGCAGAGGGTCGGGAACCAGTCGGCAAAATAGGAGGGGACGGCGCTGGCTGTCCCGGCAGGGATTTTCCCTGGCCAGCAGGCAATCGTCGGCACGCGGATCCCGCCTTCGTAGACGCTCCCCTTGTAACCTCGCAGGCCAGCCGTGCTGTTGAAGAACACTGGGTCGGCACCGCCGATGTGAAAATTCGGATCTTTGGGGCCGGGGTGGGTTGAACCGTTATCGCTGCTGAAGATGATCAGCGTTTGCTCGCGCAAGCCATGCTCGCTGAGGGTGCGGAGGATTCGTCCGACGTAGCTGTCCAAGTCGTGAATCATCGCCGCATAGGCTGCTCGCGGCCGAGGATGCGGCAGATAACCGTTGAGCCCGCGGTACTCGGTCTGATCCCAAGCAGTAGGAAACCTCGATACCGACTCTCGAGGCGGATGCATGGCGACGTGAGGTTCCGTGAAAGGGAGGTAGAGAAAGAAAGGTTGTTGCTGGTGGTCGCGGATAAATTGTTCCGCTTCGGCCACCATCCGGTGCGGGGCGTATTCCTTGCCGATCCACTGCTCCATGGTTACCTCACCGGAGGGTTGTTTGAAGTGACCGGGAATGGGCGGATTGTTGAGGGGTACCTTTTCGCGATTACGCCAGAGGTAGGCCGGATAAAAGCTATGGGCGACAGCCTGGCAGTTGTAGCCAAAAAACAGGTCGAAACCTTTGCGGTTCGGCTCACCGGTACTCCCAACAGGTCCCAAACCCCACTTGCCCATGGCGGCGGTGGCGTAGCCAGCTTGCTGGAAAAGCATGGGGAAGGTGATCGCTGAAGCACTGAGCGGATATTGCCCTTCGTCGAATTCCGGAAAAAACTTTTTCGCTTGAGAGTTACCACGAATTTCTGCCCTTCCGAGATGCTTGCCAGTCAGCAAGACGCAGCGTGATGGGGCGCAGACCGGAGCACCGCTGTAATGCTGCGTCAGCCGCATCCCTTGCTTGGCCAATTCATCCAGATGGGGAGTGGGGATCTTGGTCTGGCCAAAGGCACCGATCTCACCCCAGCCCAAATCATCGGCAAGGATAAAAACCACGTTGGGAAGTGGCGTGGCGGCAGCGTGATGCCTCGCGTAAAAACTGGAGAATAGCAAGGCGATAGCAGCCAAACGCAAGTGCATAGCGATCATCATTCCGAGGTTCACGGGCTGGAGGAGCTAAGGGGGAAGGCCTGAAAAAAGGAGAGCACAGGCCATAGGGCCTGTGCTCAGGAAATTCTCGTCACGGGCTTGGGGAGCCCAAACCTTCTCGGGAGTTAGGCTTTGCCCTTCTTGCCTTTACGGCCGGTTGCTTCCTTGAGCGTTCGCTGAAACTGCTCGGGAAGTTTGGCCATCTGCTCAGCCGTCAGCATCTTGCCGACTTCCACCCGGACCTTGCCCAGTGACGCCTCGGTTTCCGTGAAGACTTGTTTCTGAGCGTCGGAGAGTCCCATGGCTGACAGGGTGCTGGCTTGCATTTCCTTCCCCTTCTTGCCAGATTCCCTGGCAGCCTTGCCAGCTTCCACTCGCTTCTTGAGCATGTCCGCGGAAATACCAGCTTCGGTACGCTTGGCATTTACTTCGGTTGCAGCTTTCGTCATCAGCTCTTTGATTTTGGCTGTTTGGTCGGCCGACAGTTCGGCCTTCTCCAACTGCTTCATGAACTGGGTAACGATCTGGTTGGCCGGATTTCGCTTGCCGGCCTTGTCTTGAGCCAAAGCATCTCCAGCCACCCAGGTCAAACTCAAGGCTGATAGAACCAACAAAAACCACTTTTTCATCTGTAGAACCCTTGGAAGGATAAAGTAAAACACGCGGTCGACACAGGAGCTATATTATACCCTTCCATGGGTAGAATGTTTCGCCGTCAAAGGCTCAGGCGAACAGTTGCGGGATCGGATTCCCATCGCGAACAAGGGTAATCGGGCGACCGGTTTCCGTGTGGAATTCCTGTTTGTGGTCAATCCCCAGATTCTGATAAAAAGAGGCGGCTACATCATCCGGCGTGATAGGCTGATGAGCCGGGGCCGAAGCTGTTTCATCACTTTCGCCGATCACCTGCCCGCCCTGAACCTGCCCGCCGGCCATTAGCATAAACATGCATCGGGGGTAATGGTCACGGCCCCCGAGTGTCGCTCGCGTGTTGACCTTGGGGGTTCGACCGAACTCGCCGGTGATGAAGACAGCAGTCGATGCGAGCAATCCCTTCTGTTCCAAGCCGGCCAGCATGGCCGAAACACCGCCGTCAAACTTCGGCAGCTGTTTCTTGCTGAGGATATTGAAAATATCGGTATGGTTATCCCAGCCACCGAGCGATAGCGAGACGAAGCGTACACCCGATTCGACTAAACGCACGGCCAGCAAGCAACTCTGCTCGAAGGGATCTTCGCCAAACTGCTTGGCGAACGTCGGAGATTCCTTGGAGATATCGAAGGCTTGCCGAGCCCGATCGCTTGTCAGCATGGAGAAAGCTTTTTCACTGAAGCGGTCGAGTCCGACCAACAGCTGATCGCGTTCTTCGATCGAAGCAAAGGTTTGGTCCAAGTTCTTAAGCAGGTTCTGACGGCGTTCAAGTTGGTCGACGGTAACGCCGGCCCCCAGGGAAATACCGCGGACGTTGAAGGGCTTCCCCGGTTGCGGGGTGGAGCCTGTATTCAAGGGTGCATACTGGATACCCAAAAAGCCGGGGCGTTGTCCACCATTGGGGATCGAGACGAAGGGTGGCAAGTCGGGATCGACCGGCCGCTCTTTGGCGATAACCGCACCATAGCCCGGGTATTCGAGCGAGGCCAAGGGACGGCTGCCGGTATTCACATACTCGCTACCCAGGCGATGAGCAGCCAAGGTGTGGGAAACACCTCGCAAAATCACGTACTTGTCCATGACCTTGGCCATCTTCGGCAGGTGCTCGGAAATCCGAATGCCGGAGACATTGGTAGGAATGGTTTTGAAATCGCCGCGGATACCCTCGGGGGCTTCGGGTTTCGGGTCGAAAGTATCCAGATGCGAGGGTCCCCCACCGAGATCGAGGAAGATAGCCGAGGTAGCATGGGCCGGCTTGACCTGACCCGCTTCCGCCAATCTCAAATAATTCGCCAGGGTGAAGCCAGTCGAGGAAATAGCTCCCAGGCGAATAAAATCCCGTCGTCGGAAACCGTCGCAATAGCGATGTGCAGTCATCGTGAAAGTCCTTTGAACGTTTTTGGGCAGAAGCTTTAGAGAGAGATGGAAGGGAAGGCTGGGAACGAACACATAAGCATCAGGAAATCGCCGAGGAAATCAGTGATTGAGGATAAACTCTTTGGAATTAATCAGCGCCCACATCAGGTCGCTCAATCCTTGCACCGGCGAATCAGCGGCCACCACCGCTTGCAGGGAGGTGCGTCGCTCTTCTTGGCTGGGTTGCCGGGAGAGTGTACGCAAATAGGCTTCACCGATCAAATTTTCCATGTCTTTAGTCGCGAGCGATTCACGGTCTTCGGCGGCGGCTTGTTCGCGGGCTGTCGATGATTCTGGGGGAACGGAATCGGCAGCCATTTCCGCCTCTTTCGCCTCGTGTTTCTTCTCGGAGGAAGCCAACCGGGACTTTGCTTCTCGGATCAGCTTCTCGGAAGCATTCTTTGCCTTGAGTTTTTCCAGTTGGGCACGGTAGGTCCGAACTTTGCGATCGAGGTCATCGAGTTCGGCTTGCTC
This sequence comes from Pirellulaceae bacterium, assembly GCA_044371435.1. GTDB lineage: Bacteria > Planctomycetota > Planctomycetia > Pirellulales > Pirellulaceae > JAIYDQ01. The sequence goes on from JBILTQ010000104.1 coordinate 11,212, forward strand.
GCGTTTTCGTTGAGCGGTTTTCTTGTCCGTCTCCTGTTGGCTGTCCCGCGGCAAAGTCCAACCGCGCTCGCCAGCAACTTGAGACAACCAGCTTCGCTTGGGATCAGTCATGGCCTTCAACACATCGGAATCGTTGCGAATGAAGACGGTCTGCAACAAACTCGGATCGCTGGAGCGGTCGCAGTCACAATTGGTCTCGCGAATCGAGCGTCCGAAAACACTCAAGGCATAGCCGGAGATTTCACCGTTCTGGGCGTTAGTGCGAGCACTGGCACCACCAAGGGTTAACGCTCGATCGCTTTCGAGGTTGCATAACGCTGTAGCTTGCTTGTCGCTGGAAAGAGCGATCTGCAAGGCATCGTAAGCCGTCTCTGCCGGTAATCGCCGCAGCAAAGCATGCGAAAAATTACGGCGATCGAGTTCATTGGAGGTATTCGTCCGCCACGACCGTTGGTAGGTGTCGCTCATCAGGATTTCGCGATGCAACCATTGGAGGTCGAAACCGCTTTGAAGAAAGCCTTGGGCAAGATAATCAAGCAACGGGCCGTTGCTGGGCGCATTCGCCAAATTCAAATCGTCAGGTGGATTAACAATGCCGACACCGAAATATTGAGCCCATACCCGATTGACCAGGGCTTTAGAGAAATAAGGATTGTCGGGCTGGCGCAACCAGTTCATCAACGGTTCGCGAGTATCACCGACCTCGCTTAAATCGACAAAGTCGCCACCTAACAGACGGGCGGTAGGGGCCTTCGATATCGATTTCTTGCTTTCTTTCTTCGATGGCGATTTGCTGACGGTCCGCACAACCAGTTCAGGGAATGGAATTGTCTTCTCGCCACCTTTGCCAGTGATGAATTGTTGCAATTCCCGCCGCAAGTTATTGCCCTTTAGCGATTTGCTAACCCCGAGTTCGGCCAAGATTTTCTCGTAATCCTTCTTGGCATCGGGCAGCATCGAATTCTGGTTGGCTTGGATTCCGTCAAACAACCGCTCGAACTGATCAAAATCTTTCTTCGACCATTGGTCAAACGGATGTTTGTGGCATTGGGCGCATTGAATGCGGACGCCGCAAAAGGCGTAAGCAAAACTGATGGCCCGCTCCTCAGCAGTCTTCTGATTGGTGCGAGCCCAGTAATACATCATGTCGGACCGCTGGGCGAAGCTTTTTCCTGATTTGTCGCGACCGATCTCCGACATGGCTTCACAGTAATCGCGATAAGTCTCACCCGGTTCCCGGGAGACCGCCGTGACAATCCCCTCCACCAGTTGATCGTAGGGAACATTTTTTGCCACCCTTTCGTAGATCCACTGATACCAATGCACGCTGCCAGACTGCTGCAGCGGTGAAAAATTCCGGAGTTGATCGTCGTTGTTACCAGTCAAGTCGCAGAAAAAAGTAGTCCAGTAAGCCGCATAACCTGGCGACTGGAGAGCTTCTTCGATCGCTCGGGTGCGTTTGTCGGGCGATGGGTCGCTGAGGAACTGTTGGACCTGTTCGGCGGTTGGCAGAGTCCCACTCACATCCAGCGAAAGGCGACGGAAGAACTCGGCATCGGAGGCTAATTCCGATGGCTGGATTCCTAGTTTGTCAAGCTTGGCCAGAACGTGTCGGTCGATCTCGGTGCGAGCCGCCGCGATCTGCCGAGCTAAGCGACCGGCGGGAGCGGTTGGACGCAATACGGTAACCGGCACCACCGCGTTGTCATAAGCGACGACGACGTGGGTGTCGCCCAATTCCCCGCCGGTGACCATCCCGTGCTCATCGATTTGAGCGATGGCAGTATCGTTGCTGGTGAAGCGACAGAGTGAGGTAACTTCCTCCCGCTGTCCATCGTTCCAGACGGCGACGGCCTTGAGCGGTTGGGTTGCTCCGGATTTGGCGAATGAAATCTCCAGCGGGGAAACTTCTAAGCGCACGAGTTTCAATTCATCCTGGGCTTCCCTAGGAGTAACTTTAGGCGCACCGGCTTCGATCCATTTGCGGAGAACCCAGTATTCCCAGCTATTCAACTCGAAGCGTTTACCACCGTCATGCAGGTCGGCATCGACGGGCTTGGTAAGGATCAGGCTTTCCAAGGGAGCCTTGAGATCTACTCGTCCATGCTCTTTGTTCATCAAAGCTTCATGATCGAGATCGAAGTCATAGCCAAAGAGCGAGAGCATAAAGCCCCCTTGTCCCTGGAAGGAACCGTGGCAGGCTCGGCCATTGCATCCCAACCTACCCAAGAGCGGTGAAATATGTTTCTGAAAATCGGGCACCTCCGTGGTTTCGGGGGTACCTTGGGCATTGGGTTGAAAACGGATATCGAGCGATGGCAAGTGATGTTCGGCTTGAACCGCCAACGCTGCGAACACGAGCAAACTGAAGGCGATGCAAAACCGGCTGCAGAATCGTCTAATCATCGTTCCGTTGCTCCTGATTTTTTCTGGTCGTCGAGGGATGGGGCGGGGCGCGGCCTGGACTTCATGGCCGTATCAACCTTGGCTTTGACTTTTTTGATCAACGCAGCTAGCTGTTGCTCCACACGGTCATCTTCCGCTGCTTCCAACTTGTCCAGGGATTCTTTGATCTGTTTCTGGCGTTCGGCTAGGCTGTTGCGCTCGTGACGCAAACGTTTCCGTTGCACTTCGATTTGTCTTCGCAACAACTTTCGTAACTCGTCAGCCGCCGGAGCTTTGTCCTGGGCTACGGCTCGAGCCAGCAGTAAATCTACTTTCGATTGTAATTTCCAGGCTTCGAGTTCGATGGCGTGCAGTTCAGGGTCGCGTTTCGCCTGGGTTTCCAATCGCCTTTGAACGCGATTGATTTCACCGATAGCCTGCTCGTATTCGGATTGTTTCATCGCTTTCAGCAGTTCCAACAACGAACCCAACTCCGGGTGATGGGCTTTGACGAATACAAGGGCCGCTGCTTCGCGTTCTTCGAAGGACGAGGTTGTTGGATCAGGAGCACCGATTGCCGGTGTCGTCGCAGGTTGCGAGGCGATTTTCGGGGGGGCTTGGGCGAGGCTATGATGCTGAACGGAAGGAACGAGGATGAGGCCAGCGAACATCGACAGCACCAGCCAAGCCATGCGGTTGGAGCACCCTATCCGCCTGATGGGGGGGCTTGCGGGATTTATGTAAGGAACGTTGGCGAATCCCACTCAGTTCAACTCGCTTTCCGTCGTTTCCAGCGGGCTGGCGGCAGCGGCCCACACCAACCAATCGGGAAGCTCGTGGTCCGCCATCGGATCCTGCACAGCCAACCAGGATTCCGTGTCGGCAAGGAGACTGTTCTGAGCTCGCGCAACTTCGCGCTGACTGTGCTTGCTTTGAAAGTCGGTCCAGACTTCGATCATAGAATCCAGATAGGGATGCGAGCCCTCGAGGGATGAATCCAAGGTCTGGAGAGCTGCACGAAGCTCGGAATCGGCTAAGGAGAAGGAAGAAGAGGGGGCCGGTTGGCCTGAGGAGTCTCGGTCGGTCGAGTATCGTACTCCCTGCACAGCAACCAACAGGCTGGCAGCCAAGACCGCTGCTACCGCCAAGGCTGCCCCTAGCCAACCGTGGTGGCCGCGAGGGCCATCGGCGCTATCGTTGCCTGCGCAGTGGACAACAGGCCGTACTGGGCAAGCGGAAGCCACCAAGACGGGGCGGCCTGAAGGAGCGGTGGGTAGCGACTTCAGAGCCTGCGACATTTCCACCGCCTCAGCCACCGCCCCCCCCAGCGTTCCGTCATCCTGCGCAAGGAGAAGCTCGAAGGCGGGACGGTCCAAAGCGGGATCCTCCAAAACGTACAGCCAAGCTTGCCAACGCAAGTCTTCCAGCGAGGAGGCGGAATTCGGGCAATGGAATTTCATCATCATCTGGCTGTCGCTAGAGGGGAGGTCCAAGGTAGTTCCCATCACTGATTCTTAATACTTTTCGCACGCAATCGCTCGACCGCCAGTCGCATTCTCGACAAGGCGGTTCCTAAGGGAATAGAGAGTTCGTCGGCGATTTCGGCAAATGTTTTGTCATGATAAATTCGCAACTCGAGGACCCGACGCTGCTCTTCCGGTAATTCCTGGATCCACCGCGTCAGTTCCGCGTTTGTCTCCTCCTGCAAAATTTTGTCGACCGGCTCTAACTCGTAGCTAGCGTGGCTTTCCCTGAGGATCTGTTCGCTATCCGCCGAACCGCTCCGCCCGGCTTGCTTCTGCCGAAGCCGAACGGCTTCCCGATAAACCACGCGGAACAGCCAATTCTTCCTCGCCTCGGGAGCGACATCGCCACCAAACCTGGCGAGAGCGATGAAGGCGAGTTGCACGGCATCGGCAGCCAGCGACCAGTCTCTCACCATGGCCCATGCGTAACGTTCCAGCATCGGACCATACTCGCGGTGACAAGTGCCGATCGCTTCGGCATCGAGTGGGCGTTCTGGAACCATCGCCAAAATTACCGGCCCTCCGCGACCAAGTCGATCTTGCGGATGACCCGTCTAGAGAGAAGAAAGCTGGCAGGATTATTCACAAATTTCGGCAAAATGCCCCGGCA
>JBILTQ010000399.1:0-4970 GCA_044371435.1 Pirellulaceae bacterium
GATGGAACGTTCGTCGCCACCACCTATCTCAAGTATCGACCGGGCAAGGAGCAGAACTCGGTAGTGAGTACTCGCTTCACGCTTGCCGAGACCGACAAGGCGCGAAAGACGGCAGCGGCTGACCCAATCAACCAAGCAGTGGGGATGGTGCTTGATGAAGACCGAAAAACTCCCCCCACCGCCTTCCCCCAAGCAAAGCCTGAAGTCGCCAATGCGGCTAAAGCTGCCAAGCGAGCTTGGGAAGATGCGTTGCCGGAGAAGAAGGCGCTGTGGCTGCAGCATCGCGAAGCCTTGAAACATATCGATCTCTCCAACGACACGCAGCGGCAGATCGTGGTTGCGCGAGGTTCGCTTGAGCCAGAAGCTTATCATGCGCATCCGACGACGGCGATGCTTTCAGACAGCAAGACGATATTTTGCGTTTGGAACATCGGCCATGGTGGCCATGCGGGGCCGATGGCTCGCAGCGATGACGGCGGACTGACTTGGAGTCGTATCGATCATACTTTGCCGCCGAACTACATAAACTTTAAGAACTGCCCAAGCATCTATCGCATCACCGATCCGCAGGGCAAGGAGCGGTTGTGGGTCTTGGCGGCCCGCACCTTGACCGACCAAGAGAATCCGACCCCTATCGCGGGTCGCTACCAGGGCTACATGCCGCGCATCCTGAGCGAGGATGATGGTCGGACTTGGCGCGAATTGCCTCCTATCGGCGGCCGGATCGCGAAGGATGATCCGTTCCGTTGCATCATGAGCTTCTCCAGTATCGTGCAGTTGAGGGATGGTTCTTCGCTCGGCATGTTCCATCGCGGTGGCGGTCTTGGCGAGGAAGGCACGCTGCAAGTCTTGCAATCCTTTACCCGCGATGGCGGTTTTACCTGGTCGCCTCCTCGCCTGGTGTGCGATGGCACGAAACTCGATGGCAAGCACCCCTGCGAGCCGTACGTTTTCCGTTCCCCTCATGGGGATGAACTCTGCTGCCTGATGCGAGAGAATAAACGCAGCGGCACTAGCCTCGTCATGTTCAGCCGCGATGAAGGCCAGACGTGGTCGCAAGCCATCGATGCTCCCTGGGGGCTGACCGGCGACCGCCATCACGGGCTCTACCTGCCCGATGGCCGGCTGGTCATCGTCTTTCGCAATGCTTCCCCGAACGCCAAGGACAAAGGCTTCATCGCTTGGGTCGGTACCTATGAAGACATCCGACAAGGCAAACCCGGCCAGTATCGTGTCAGTCTCCTCAGAACCTTCAAAGACGGCTTCTATCCCGGCATTCATCGGCTGCCCGATAGCACCATCGTCGCTACGACTTATGCCAACTACCGTCAAGAGGACATCGGCTGCTCGATCGTTAGCATCCGTTTTAAGATAGGCGAGATCGATCAGCTCGCCTTTCACCCTACGAAGTAACCCGGCAAGATTAGACCATGAAACCTGCCTTCCGATGGCTCGCAGCCATACTGCTCGGGCCGCTGACTACGCTGCTAGCCGCCGATACCTTTCCGCAGCACCTTGCCTCAGGCAAAACTGGTGACGGTCCACCCAATATCCTCTTCATCCTGGCAGACGACCTTGGTTGGGGCGATCTGCACTGTTATGGCAATCCGCAAATCGACACCCCGGTGCTCGATGCTTTGGCTGAGGAAGGTGCTCGGTTCACCGCCCATTATTCTCCATCGTCGCTCTGCTCGCCGGCGCGGGCGGGGTATCTTACCGGACGCTACAATCATCGCACGGGTGCGGTCGATGTGCCGAGCAATCGGGGCCTGGACCGGCTTGACTTGTCGGAAAAGACTTTCGGCGACTATTTCCGCCATGCCGGTTATGCGACAGCCCTGGTCGGCAAATGGCACAATGGGCTCTACTGCCGCGACCACCTGCCGCATCTTCGGGGCTTTGATACGTTTTTTGGCTTTGCCAATGGTGGGCAAGACTACTGGAAATGGCAGCTGATGCGTAACGACGCGGCGGTTCCGCATGATGGACGTTACCTCAGCGATGCGCTCAATGACGAGGCGATCCGGTTTATCGACGAGCAGCGAACAAGACCTTTCGCCTTATTTCTCGCCCACCATGCGCCCCACAGCCCGCTCCAGGCGCCGGAACCCCTGATCAAAAAATATCGGCAGCGTCTTGGTAAGGATGCCAGCCAGGCCGTCGTGGTAACTTACGCGATGATCGAGGCGATGGATCTCGGGTTGGGGCGGGTATTTCAAGCGATTAAAAATCAGGGGCGATGGAAGCAGACCATCATCGTCTTTACCAGCGACAACGGTCCCGTTTTATCCCGCGATCCACAACTCGGTTCTCAGCAGCGTTACCATGGCAACCTCTCTGGTGAGAAGCAGGATGTGCTCGAGGGAGGCATCCGGGTGCCCGGCATCGTGGCTTGGCCCGAGCATATTCCCTCGAGCCAGGTGATCGATACGCCTGTGCACGGCTGCGACTGGTTACCGACGCTTTTCGCCCTCACCCGCGCCGCCGCGCCTGCCGAAGCCAAACCTTTCGACGGGATCGATATCATGCCGCTGCTGCTGGGAACCCCGGATCCTGAATTGACGGAACGGGCGCTGTTTTTTCAACGCAATCGCTATGCTCCGGTGGCGCGTTGCAACGCTGCCATCCGCGAAGGCCGCTGGAAACTTTACTGGCCGGGCGAGGAGGCATCCTTGAAGAAGGATAGCGGCCGCGACAATCCATCCTACCAGCGAGGTTTGGTACAACCTCACTGGGAGATGCCGCTCGACCGGCAGCTCGATCCTCCGACGAAGGCACCGCAACCGCCTCCGCGGCTTTACGACCTCGACGTCGATCCGGCCGAGAAACAGGACCTGGCTGCCGCGCACCCGCAAGTCGTCGAGTTGCTGATGAGAAAGCACGAGGCGTGGTTCGGCCAGGTCTCGGCTGAGTGGCAGCAGTCGCGGGTCAGACTCCTCGACCACGACCGCGACTACTGGCAAGCCCGGAAGGCTCCCGATCCTGTCGCCTTATTTGAAGGATTTTGGCAATGGAAATTCGCTCCCCCCGGGACCAATCCCCAAACCGCGAACCCGCTGCAAGTCTTCCGCGGCTACTGGAACGACGTAGCGAATTAGGACGACAACGAGAGTGGAGCGAAACGCACCCGATGTCTCGGGGGCTGCCGCGGTCCAGGATGGTAGCTTGAAGACTTTTTCCCGAGAAGCTTGGCGAGCAAGCGGAGTTACCTGCGCGATCTTCAGCGAAGGGTGTTGAGGAGGGAGCCAGCAGGACGCATAATCTAGTCCCGCAGCCATTCGGCTCGGCTTCGAGCTACGCCATCCCTAGGATTAGCTGTCCGAAGCGGCATGAATGGCCGGTGGCTGGTGGGCGACAACGGGACGATGACTGCTGGCCATAACCTTCCTCGGAGTACCCCATCGTGAGTGTTTTGATCTACCCTTGTTCGAGGCATCGGCTTGAAATTGGCTGCCTGATGGCCTTGGCCACGGTTCTGGTCAGTTCTAGCCTCTGGATTGGTCGGGTACAAGCTGCCGGGAAGCCGAACATCATTTTTGTTCTGGCGGATGATATCGGCTACGGTGATTTGAGTTGCTATGGGGCTACCAAAATTCAAACGCCGCACTGCGATCGTCTTGCACGTGAAGGTTTGCGATTCACCGACGCCCACGCTCCCGCCGCGGTCTGCACCCCGACGCGTTACGCCTTCATGACGGGCGAGTATGCCTGGCGGAAAAAAGGGACCGGAATTCTACCGGGCACGGCCGGCTTGATCGTCGAACCAGGACGGGCCACCGTGGCCTCGGTGTTGAAGCAAGCTGGCTACGCGACGGCGGTGATCGGAAAATGGCACTTGGGGTTGGGGACGACTCCCACCGACTACAATCGCGAGCTCCGCCCAGGCCCGTTGGATATTGGTTTCGACTATGCATGGATCATTCCCGCCACTGGTGACCGTACCCCTTGTGTCTGGGTGGAGAACCGGCGTGTCGTCAATCTCGAGCCTGCCGATCCGATCCGGCTCGATTACTCCGTGCAGCGGGGCGAACCAAGGTCGTTCGTCCGCGGGATTCCGCGGATCGGCGAACAGATCGGAGGTCAGGCTGCGTTGTGGAACGACGAAGAAATCGCGGATGTGCTTGCGGCGAAGAGCATCGAGTTTATTGAGAAGCAGGCCGCTGGTCCGTTCTTCCTTTATCTGGCGACGCATGACATCCACGTCCCGCGAGTGCCCCATCCGCGATTCCATGGAACCAGCCAGGCAGGGCTCCGGGGCGATGCTGTCCATTCGTTCGACTGGACGGTAGGCAAGGTTTTAGAGGCCTTGGATCGCTTGCAGTTGAATGAACAGACCCTGGTGATCGTCACCAGCGACAATGGTGGGACGCTGGACGACAATGGCCCGGATGTCGAGCATGGAATGGGGACTCGCGACATGGATTCGGGTCATCTTCATAATGGTCCTTGGCGAGCCGGTAAAGGCAGTGCTTATGAGGGGGGCACGCGTGTTCCGTTCATTGCTCGCTGGACCGGTCGCATCCCGTCGGGGACCTCCGATGCCTTGCTGGCCCACGTCGACATGTTGGCTACCTTAGCGGCCCTCACCGGTCAAAGCTTGTCGGCACAAGATGCCCCGGACAGCTTCCAAATCCTCCCCGCTTTGTTAACTGGCGCGCCGGGCCGCGATCACTTGGTCGAGCAAGGCCGCACCCTGGCCTTGCGGCAGGGGAGTTGGAAGTACCTTCCGGCTGCTGGCAGCGATCCCGTCAAGGGGCAGGCCAAGGGGAAGAAACGCAAGCTTGACCAGGGGGTGGTAACCCAAGCCGAGCTTTATCACCTCGGCGATGACCCCGGCGAAACCAAGAATTTGGCTCGGGAAAAAACGGACATCGTGCGTCAACTACAAAACCAACTCGACCGTATTCAAGAACAAGGACGCAGTCGTCCTTGATCAGCGGTTCCTCACGCAGCCTTTGATTGCCTCCGCG
>JBILTQ010000400.1:0-4968 GCA_044371435.1 Pirellulaceae bacterium
GACATCATGCGGCAGTACGATGTTACCTGGAGTTTGGGGGACGGATTGCGGCCGGGATCGATCGCCGATGCGAGCGATCAGGCTCAGTTCGCCGAGCTGGAAGTGCTGGGCAAGCTTTGTCCGCGCGGATGGGAGCGTGGGACACAAGTCATGGTCGAAGGCCCGGGGCACATCCCGATGCATCAGATCGACATGAATATCAAGAAACAGATCGAAGTCTGCCAAGGGGCCCCTTTCTATGTGCTCGGACCATTGGTCACCGACATTGCGCCGGGATACGATCACATCACCAGCGCTATCGGGGCGGCCATGGCGGGTTGGAGCGGGGCGGCCATGCTTTGCTACGTTACCCCCAAGGAGCATCTGGGGTTGCCCAATCGCGAGGATGTCAAGCAAGGGGTGATCGCTTACAAGATTGCGGCACACGCTGCCGATGTGGCTCGCCAACGTCCGGGGGCGCAGGATCGCGACGACGCTTTGTCGCGTGCCCGCTTCGGTTTCGATTGGAACGAGCAATTCCGCCTGTCGCTCGATCCGGAGACGGCCCGGGCGTATCATGACGAGACGCTGCCGCAGGACACCTTCAAGAGCGCTCATTTCTGCAGCATGTGCGGACCCAAGTACTGCTCGATGCGGATTACCGAGGACATTCGCAAGATGTCCCAGTCGCAGGGAACGGTTCCGGCCAAAGAATTGGTCAGCCTGCAGGGGTCTTGAACCAGAGCATCGTTGCTCGTCCCTTGCGGTCAGCGATGCCAAGCTCGGAAGCCGAGCTTGTTCGAACCAATCCCCGGCGTTGCGGCTTTGCGGCGGTGGAACCGGTGGTTCGCCCCTCCTCGACAGCCGCGCCGGCAGCGATCATTGGGTGGAGGTAGCTGAGGCTAACCGTCGGTCCGCTCCCAGAGGGTCATTGCCACTGTTCCATCAGTTGGTCTACCCGGCGTTCCAAGTCCTCGAGGCTGCCGGAATTGTCCAGCAACACCGTGGCCCGGCGGCGCTTTTCGGCGATCGGCAATTGACGCGACTCACGCTGCTCCCATTCCGCCGCGGACCATCCTCGCTGCTTCGCGAAAAGCTCACGACGTTCGTGCGGGGTATCGACGAAGACCACTTCATCGCACTGCCCTGACCAACCGACTTCCAGCAAGAGCGGGGCGTCGAGGACCACAATGGCTCGCTTGGCGCGCTGCCGAATCGCCTCCAATTGACGTTCGACTTCGCCGAGAATCGCTGGATGCAGGATCGCTTCCAGCTGCTGCAAACGCTGCCGCGACGCGGGCTGCTCGCCAAAGACCTTGGCTGCGATCTTCGACCGATCCAAGCTACCGTCGACGTCTACCACGGAATCACCCAACAGCGCGACGACTTGCCTTCGAACCCCGGGGTCACTCTGCAGCAGTTCATGGCCGATCCGGTCAGCCGCGATGACGTGAGCGCCGCGGGCTTCCATCCGCCGCGCGACCAGGCTTTTTCCCGAGGCGATCCCCCCCACCAGTCCGATGATTGTCAACTTGGCTCGATCCATGCTTGCCACTATAGCACGAGCCGAAGAGGGCGGACGGTGATGGCGGGGTTTTCTCTCAGAGCTGCCAGGCAGGTCAGCTGGCGATTGCGGCAGAAAAAATAGTCTGGAGGAGGCAGGGCGGGGTGAGTCGCCGGAAGGGAAATGTTATATTTCGCTCCCGTTGGAGTGGCCAGCGACCGCGCGCGTCGCTGCCCCTCGTTGGCATCACCGTCGAAAGCTGCAAAAGGAAATTTGGAATGAGCATCATCAAGGAATTCAAAGAGTTCGCCATGCGTGGCAACATGATCGACTTGGCCGTCGGTGTCGTCATCGGTGGCGCCTTCGGCAAGATCGTGACTTCGCTGGTCAACGACATCATCATGCCACCCTTGAATTTGCTGACCGCCAAGTCTGGCGTCAATTTCAAAGACCTAGCGATGAAGCTCAAACTAGATGAGCCCATCAAGCTGCCGGATGGGAAAGAGGTAACGAACTATACTATCCTCAACTACGGGAGCTTCCTGCAGAATGTGATCGACTTCCTGATCGTGGCTATCGCGATCTTTGCCGTGATCAAAGCCATCAACAGCATGAAGCAGAAGGCCGAAGCGGCCCCGCCGGCAGCCCCAGCGGAGGACGTATTGTTGCTGCGTGAGATCCGCGATTCCCTGCAACGGAAATAGTGATCATCTATCGTGAACCGCGTCGCGAGTTGTCCGGGTGGCTTTTCGGCGGCCGAGGATAGTTCCCGTCGATCGCAATCGCGTTACCATGGGAGTGGCAAGTCCCTCGAGCCGGCCCCTGCTCGCTTGGCTGGCGGTTGTCCGACCGTCAGCTACAATGAAAGGGCCGTCCATGAAAGGTTGGCCTTCCTTGGCCATCGGCGACTAGCGGCAGGTGGCTCCGAGTGATTCGTGGCGTCAAGCTGATTGTGCGACACGCAGCGTATTGTCGGGCGTTGTCAGGCATCCCAAGTCCTTCCCGGTGGTCGTCCGCGGTTCGGAAAAGTTTTGGGAAAATGGGAAAACGGACCCATAGCTCAGTTGGATAGAGCAACGGATTTCTAATCCGTAGGTCGCAGGTTCGAGTCCTGCTGGGTCTGTCTTGGCTGAGGCTGTATCGCCGCCGATCGCGGGGCTTATTCGCGCGGTTTGTGGGGGCTTGGTGGGAGCGTGGTATGCCTCCCACTCCATGGGAAAGAAATCGCACAGCCCCGGCCGTGGCAGGACGCATGCGCATTTTTGTCGACGACTTTCGGGGGTAAACATGAGCTTTGTAGACCAAGGGGCCTATCGGCGATTCTGTGGACCGAGCATTCTGGAAAAGTCGATGCATTCCCTCCTCGGGATCGTGGAGGGGATTACGGCGGACCGTACAGTGACCACCGAAGAGATTTCCTTGCTCAACGCTTGGCTGGGTTATCATCGCCCCTTGGAAAGGAATCACCCATTCAACGAAGTCATTCCGCGGCTGGCGGGGATTTTGGCCGATGGGATTTTAGACCCTGAAGAGAAGGAGGATCTCCTTTGGTTGGCGCGAAAGATCCTCCGTGGCGACTTGGCGAAATCGGTCAAGACCGACTTTCAGGAGCTTCATGGGCTCTTGCAGGGTATCATCGCCGATGGGGTAGTCAATCAAGAAGAACTGCAGCATCTTCATGCTTGGCTTGACGAGCACGAGCATCTACGAAGGATGTGGCCCTTTGACGAAATCGAAGCGTTGATTGTCGGAGTACTCGGCCGCGGCGCGATCGACCCGGATCAGCAGAGGATCCTCCTAGATTTCTTCGGCTATTTTTGCGAATGGCGCGGGAGCCAAAGCCCCGGCGAAATCCAAGTGGCTGCTACCGGCGTATGCGCTGTTTGTCCAGCGATAGAATTCACCCAACGAAAATTTTGTCTCACCGGCACTTCCCAAAGATACTTTCGTAGCCACTTCGAGAAAGTCATCATGGATCTTGGCGGAGTTGTCAAAAAAGGGGTCACCCGCGACCTGGATTACCTCATCCTGGGTGCCGAGGGGAATCCTTGCTGGGCCTACAGCTGCTATGGGCGCAAGGTCGAGCAGGCCATGAATTATCGGCGGGCGGGTTCCTTGCTCCTGATTGTTCATGAGAACGATTTACACGACGCGATCGTGGATCGCCGAGGCTGAGCGACCGAGAAGGCTCAGGGTCCCAAGGGTTGTCGCAAAATGGCCGCGGGTTGAGGGTGGGAGCGATGGCAGTTCATCCCGACTGGGTACGACTCATCGAAGGGCCGCATGGGGCAAAACCAACGAGCGCGAAGGGCGAGGCTAGCGTCGAACGCGAATTGCTGGCCGGCCTCACCGGTGGCGACTAGCGGTCGGCTCGCGGCCGGTGTCCGCATGCCTCGCCGCCGACGGCCTGTTCTACAGCGAGCGGGCAGGGTGTATCATTTTCCTCCCTGACGCGATGCGAACCGAGGAATCCACGATGAGTCCTGCCGATCCACCTTCCACGAGCGTAGATACCTTGGCTGCGGCGAAAGCTTCGACTTCCGGCCATCTAGCGTCGGATTCACCCCCTCCTAGCCAGCCCCACCCGCCCGCCACCGCGGGGAGTACCCCTTGGGGTTGGCGGTTGGCGATCCTGTCGGGCATCGTACTGTTGGCGGGGATCGCTTATGGCTTGCGGGAGACGATTGGCTTGCGGGGGCAAGCAGCGGTCGGGGTCGTCTTCTTCTTCGGTCTGGTGGCGGCCTGTTCCACCAACTTGCGGGCCGTCAACTGGAAAACGATCCTCGGCGGTATCGGCTTGCAGTTGCTGTTGGCCCTGCTCGTCCTCAAATGTCGGGTGACGCTGGGCGGGCGTGAGTATTCGGTCTACGGTCTGTTTGAATGGGCCGGCGAAATCGTCAAGGTCTTTACTGGCTTTGCCGGCGAAGGGGCTAAGTTCGTCTTCGGTAATTTGGCCCAGCCAGCGGATGTGGCTGGGGTCTTCGGCGACAAGTTTCTCTTCCCGTTCGCCTTCAACGCTTTACCGCCCATTCTCTTCGTCTCGGCCTTCTTCACCGTGCTCTACCACTTCGGCATCCTGCAGAAGTGTGTACAGCTTTTGGCCAAGGTCATGGTGCACTTGATGGGGACCAGCGGAGCGGAGACGCTCTCGGTGTCAGCTAATGTCTTCATGGGACAGACCGAAGCTCCGCTGATCGTCAAACCCTACGTGCCGCGGATGACCAACTCCGAACTCTTTGCCTTGATGACCAGCGGGATGGCCCATATTTCTGGCGGGATGATGGCGGTCTATATCAACTATGGAGCCAATCCGGTGGCGGTCCTGACCACCTGCGTCATGGCCTGTCCCTGCAGCTTGTACCTGGCCAAGTTATTCATGCCGGAGCAGGCAGTTCCTGAAACCTTGGGTTCGACGCCGCCTCAGGATCAGAAGTCACCCTATGTCAATGCGGTGGATGCAGCTACCAGCGGCACCTCCGATGGTT
>JBILTQ010000296.1:0-7129 GCA_044371435.1 Pirellulaceae bacterium
AACGATGGGTGATGATGATGATACCTACGCCCTGGCGTCGCAAATCGCGGAGGTGCTCAAAGAGTTTTGCCGCCTCGCCACTGCTCAAAGCCGCGGTGGGCTCATCGAGGATCAGCAAGCGGCAGCTTCGATTCAAGGCGGCGGCGATTTCGATCATCTGCTGCTGGCCAACCCCCAGCCTACCCATCGGCAGGTCGGGATCGATCTCACCCAAGCCAAAACGCTCGAGAGCCGCCCGCGCCTGCGTTCGCAATGGATGGCGTCGCAGCCAACCCCCGCGATGTGGCAACCTCGTCAGGAAAAGATTCTCCGCCACCGAGAGCGTGGCGATGAGATTCAATTCCTGCTGGACGATCTCGACACCCTTGGCTTCGGCCGCCTGCTTGTTGGCCGGCCGATACTCAATCCCGGCGAGCTGCATGGTCGCTTCGTCGGGTGGCAGCAAGCCCGCAAGGATTCGGCAGAGGGTACTTTTCCCCGCTCCATTCGCCCCCAGCAGCGCATGGATCTCTCCCGCCTCTACCGCAAAATGCTCGCAGTCGAGGACGGTAGCGTGACCGTATCGCTTGATGATCTTGTGGCAAGAGAGAAGGGTTGGCATATCGATTGTCGCAGGTGGTGTTATTGCCCGAGCGTTTCCGCCGTGACCAGATCGATCGGCGTCTGAATATCCGCTGGCACGCTGTCTTTGTCCGCCAGCGCCCGCAGCGCCGCTTCGATACCGAATACGGCCAATTGATCGCCATGTTGATCGGCGGTCGCCAAGATTCGCCCAGCCCGAATCGCATCCTTGACCGCGGCGATATTGTCAAACCCCACGATCGACAAATCCTGCTCGCGACCAACACTTTTGGCGGCGGCCATCGCGCCCAGCGCCATGCTGTCGTTGGCGGCCAGGATCGCCTTGATCTCCGGATGCTCGGCCAGCATCGATGAAGCGAGCGTGTTGGCTTTGCTCATCTCCCACTGGGCCGATTGGCTATCGACAATCTTCATGCCCGCAGCCTTCATCGCGTCCTCGAATCCTTCCTTGCGCAAGCGTCCGTTTTCCGAGGTTTGTAACCCTTCGAGAATCGCGACCTCATCCCCTGGACTAAGCTTCGCCGCCAGATAGTCGCCGACCAGTTTGGCTCCGACTCGATTGTCGGGACCGACAAAAGGAATCCGTAACCGTTCGGTCTCCAGTTGCTTGGCATCTAGTTGATTGTCGATGTTGATAACCACCACCCCGCTTTGCCTGGCTCGACGCAGGACCGGTATCAGGGCCTTGGAGTCGGCCGGGGCGATCACCAGCGCATCGACGCCACTGGCCACCATTTCATCGACCAAGGCTACCTGCCGCGTCACGTCCCGCTCATCCTTGATGCCGTTGACGATCAAGTCGTATTGCTCGGCATGGGCCGACTGATGGGCTTTGGCCCCATCTGCCATCGTCGCGAAAAATTCATTGGCTAACGACTTCATGATCAAGGCAATCCGCGGTTTTCCGCCGGAGGAACCACCGCCGTCCGACGATGGACGGTCCGCCGTCGAGGAGGAGCTTTGGGTCGCGGACGAGCAGCCAGCCAAGGTCACCAACAGCAAGAGCCAGGGTATGTTTTTCATTCTTTATTTCTCATCCAAGTTTCGATCTCGTGAAAATCGGCCATGCTGGCCTGGGCCCCGCGACGCGAAGCGGCCAAGGCCCCGGCGGCATTGGCAAACTGTATCGCTTCGACCAGATTTCCCGTTTGCCGCCAGCGGACAGCCAGGGCACCGGCAAAAGCGTCGCCAGCCGCCGTGGTATCGATAGCCTCGACCGGATACGGTTCGATCTGCAGAAAACGTCCCTCGCTCAGCAAGCAGGTTCCCATCGCTCCCAGGGTGATCGCCACATGTTCAGCTCCGGCCGCATGCAGCCATTCGGCCGCGGCGCGGACTTCCTCGAGTGTGCCGACCGGCCGGCCGGTGAGCGACGCTGCCTCGGTTTCATTGGGGCAAAGCAGATCGACCCGCAGTAACTCCGGCGGATACACCGCGGGGGCGGGGGCCGGGTCGAGAATCACCGGGACCTGATGACGCCTCGCGATTTCTGTAGCGGCCACCACACGATCGACGGGTATTTCCAGCTGTACCATCAGCAGGTCGCTGCCGGCAATCAGAGCCTCGGCGGCGTTGACCGCATCCAAAGAAAGCCGCGCGTTGGCACCCGGTGCGACCACGATGCAATTTTCGCCATTCCGATCGACCGCAATCACCGCCAGACCGCTCGAGCCGGCAAGCTGCGAAACCTTTCGGCAATCGATCCCATGACGCTGCAGGCCAGCGATCAATCGACTGGAAAACGCATCGTCGCCAACCGCTCCCACCATCGATACCTGGCCGCCTGCCAAGGCTGCCGCGACTGCCTGATTCGCCCCCTTACCACCGCAAAACTCGGACGAAGCCTCGGCCAGGATCGTTTCGCCAGGGACAGGGAGTTCGGGGCACCACAGGACTAAATCCATGTTGATGGATCCCAGGACGGCGATGCGAGGGGCTGAGGCGGTGGTTGCCTGGAATTCCGGCATGATCAGTGTTTCAAAAAAAGTGCAAAAGGAATTCAAAATCCAAGGAGCGTGGTCATGAGCCGTTGGCTAAGGGCGATTACCGGTTCGGCCCCTTCTTGCCAGGCTGCCGGAAGACTTGGGATGCGGTCGCGTCACGGACTGACGGACGACCATGCGAACCGGGATGATGTGCTCCTTGGTCGGCGGCTTCCTGCCCGTCACGAGCTCATCCATCAGCAGCCTGGCCGCGACTTGTCCAAGTTGCTCAACATCCTGGGAGATAGTGGAGAGCGGAGTTCGCAACAAGTCAGCCACGGGCGAATGATCGAAAGTGATCAGCGACACTTCCTCCGGAACCTTTCGTCCCAACCGCTCCGCCGCCCGTAGGGCACCGAAGGCGGCCGGCGAACACAAGGAAAACAAGGCCGTGATCTCCGGGCGCTGTTGGAGCAGCTTGCAAGCGGCTTCGTATCCCGACTGCTCGGTGAAGCTATCGCCTGCGATTAACGTCTCATCCAAGACGATCCCCGCCGCCTTCAAACGCCTCTTGAGCGCCGTCAATCGCAATTCGTTCGGCCATGTTCCAGGCAAACCCTGAATGCAACCGATGACACGATGCCCCAGACTCAGCAACTGCTCGGCGCCGGCTTCGGCGCCGCTGCTGTTGTCAGACATCACGCTGATCAAGGAACTGTCGGAGAAGCAGCGGTCGACGATCACCAACGGCGTACCGGACGCATGCAAGGCTTCCAGATGATTCTTCCTCTGTCCCACGGGACAGACCACCAAGCCCTCCACCCGCCGCGATTGCAGTTGTGACAGCAAGCGGACTTCCACGCTGGTCGACTCGCGGCTGTCAGCCACCAGGACCGACCATCCTTGATCCTCGGCGCGAAGGGTCACTTCCCGGGTGATGGCTGCAAAGAATGGATTGGATACATCGGGTACCACCATGCCGATCAAGCCACTTCGCTGCGATTGAAGCGACCTCGCGACCGCGTTGTGCTGAAAATCTAACCGCAGCGCCTGCTGCTTGACCGCCTGTACCGTACGCTCGCTAATCCGATAGGCCTGCCCCTTGCCGCCGAGCGCTCGCGAGGCGGTCGAGATGCTTACGCCGGCAGCGGCGGCCACATCGCGTAAAGTCGCGGTAGACATCGGCGAAATTCCTGGGAGAGAGCGAGGTGGGGGCGGTGCTGGCGGGCCAAGGCCTGTCGTGCTACCCGTTGTGCAAACGATTGTGCAGGAAGGATATCGCCGGTAGGCCGAGGCTGCAAGCCACCGCCTCCGGCAGGCGGACACCGTCGGTGCTCGGTGGCCGGCGGGCGGCCTTGACGGGATTCCACCGGTCCGCTCAGCAACCCGAGGGGAGGGGTTCCGGCGGCAATCACCGGGGAAGAAGCCTCGGCGTTCAGACTCCGCAGGGCTGCAGCCTAACTGGAAACACCGGGTTGCCTCAGAAGTCCAGCGGCCGGGGCGAAAGCGAGTGGGGCTGCGGCAACGGTTGGCGAAAATGACTTCCGCTGGCGCGTTGCCGGTACTGTCCAGGGGTTTCTCCCGTCTCGCGTTTGAAGACACTGTACAGGCGTTCCTTGTGGGTATAGCCGGCTAGCGGCGCGATTTGTTCAAGGCTCATCTTCGTCTCCGTCAGCAGTTGCTTGACACGCAGCAGTTGGACTTGGGTTATCTCCTGATGGAGGGTGCGGTTCAAGCCCTCGCGAAAGCGGCGTTCCAGTTGGCGGCGCGACAGCTGAGAAAAGCGTTCGATATCGGAGACTTTCATCCCATCGCAGGCATGTTCGCGAATGAACTGGCAGACGCGAGCCACTTCGCGATCCTCGACAGCGCTGACCAGCGTCGACGAGCGTGCCACAACGCCTAGCGGAGCGACATACTCGATACTCTCGGGGACCGGCTTGCCGCACAGCATGCGATGCAGGAGCTCGGCAGCTCGATAGCCGACTTGTTCTGCATTCGGATGAATGCTCGACAACGGCGGGTCGCACAACAGGCAGATAGCGTCGTCGTCGTCAACACCGATAACGGCGAGTTCATCGGGGACTGCCACGTTGGCATGACGCCGCGCGTTGAGGATCTGCTGGCCGCGAATATCGTTACAAACCAAGACTCCGGTGGGAGGACGAAGGGTCCGCAGCCAAGCGGCGAGGGACTCGGTTTCCGTGATTCCCGATTCCTCGATACGACTCAACGATAGCCGGGAGTGGTTGTGGGTGGTATATACCGACAGTGGACAGCCAGCGGCTGCGACAATCTCACGGAAATGCTTGAGCCGGTTTTCCGAATAATGCGCCGACTGGAAGCCGCAGAAAGCGAAACGTCGGAAGCCGTGTTCCCAGAGATGCTCGAAAGCCAGGCACGCTACCGCCCGGTCATCGGTATGCACCTGAGTCACTCCAGCAAAACGTCGGCTGCAGCGCACATCGACGATTGGGACTTGCAACTCGCGCAGCGGATCGATGTTGTGGATGTCGACCCGGGCGATCACCCCTTGGACATTGGAAATGGCAACCCATTGCGGGAGGGCGGCGTCGATCGACAGTTCCTGATGCAGCAGCGACCAGTTGCTGAAGGTGCGGGCGAAGTTCGCGACCCCACGCAGCAGATCCCGCCCGTAGGCGCGGGAGGTCTCCACCAATAAGGCGATCTTGGGGCGGGAGCTTTGCTTCATCGCCCAGCAGATCGCGAGAAAGGTTGTCGCAAATCGTTAATATAACGTCGCAGATCGTCATCGACGCCTCGGCTCCATCGAGTAAAATATACGGCATGAGAGGATGTTTCAACATGGTTGGGAGTGTCGTCTTTCGTTACCGCTTGAACGCCTGGAGTCCGCCGTTGACTGGGTGGACTGGGCGGATCGGCGGGTGCTTGCTGGTCTTCCTGGCCGGTGTCGGAACGCTTGCCCAGGAGGGGCAGCCGACCGCGGAGCAGCTTCAGTTTTTCGAGACGAAAGTGCGACCGCTTTTGTCGGAACACTGCTATGCGTGTCATAGCGGCGAAGCCAAGAAGCTCCAGGCCGGATTGTTTGTCGATAGTCGCTCCGGTTTGCTTCGCGGCGGGGATTCCGGTCCGGCGATCGTTCCCGGAGATCCGCAAGCTAGTTTGGTGATTCAGGCGGTGCACTATGAAGCCTATGAGATGCCGCCGAAAGGCAAACTCAGCGACGCCGAGATCGAGATGCTCGAGCGCTGGGTTGCGATGGGGGCACCTTGGCCGCCCGAAGAGGTGGCTCGGAACCAGGATGGAGTCCCCGCCTTCGATTGGCTGCAGCGGAAAGCCGAGCACTGGGTATGGCAGCCGGTCTCGAATCCGCCGCTCCCCGAAGTCAAAGCGAGTCACTGGCCAAGCGACGATCTCGATCACTTCATCCTCGCCAAACTTGAGGCAGAAGGGCTGTCTCCAGCGGCTGACGCCGATCGCGCGACGCTGCTCCGGAGGTTGTACTTCGATCTGATCGGCCTGCCGCCGACGCCGCAGCAGGTCGAAGACTTCCTCACCGACGACTCGGTCGACGCGACCCAGCGGCTGGTGGATAGTTTGCTGGCTTCGCCGCACTTTGGGGAACGCTGGGGGCGTCACTGGCTAGACCTGGTGCGGTACGCCGAGTCTCGCGGTCACGAGTTCGACAATGATGCGGCTTACGCCTGGCAGTATCGGGACTACATCATCCGAGCCTTCAATGCAGACATTCCCTACCAACAATTGGTTCATGAACATTTGGCTGGAGATTTGCTGTCGGAACCGCGACGACATCCTCGGAGCGGGGCCAACGAATCGATTCTGGGTACCGGCTTCTGGTTTCTCGGGGAATGGGTGCACTCGCCAGTCGATATCCGCAAGGATGAAACCGATCGCTTCGATAACATGCTCGACGTGATGTCGAAGACTTTCCTGGGGATGACCGTCGCCTGTGCCCGGTGCCATGATCATAAATTCGATGCGATCTCGAGCGCGGACTATTATGCTTTGTCGGGTTTCCTGCAAAGCAGTGATTACCGCGAGGTGCCGGTGGACTCGCTCGAGCACAACCGCCGGATTGCCGCAGCCTTGGCGGCGTTGGAGGGACACTATCGACAACGAACGGAAGCGATCCTGGCGAGTCATGGTCTAACGCCGCCGAAGTTCGAGCCGCTGCCAGAGGACTTACGAGGGTATGTGGTGGTCGACTACGGATCCGTGCCATCGGCCGAATACCGTCAGGATGGCTTTATCTTTGGGGCCGGGCCTCGCCGGGTGGGTGACGCCTGGTTAGCTGTCGAGGAGAAGGAGCCACAGGTGCGCTTCGCGGATGCGACGGCCGCGGTCAGCGACCTTTTCTGGAATGGTTTGGAGGCGATCCCCGAGCCGGCGATACAGAATCGCAACGCGCTCGCCCGACTGCCGCGCAGCGGACGGACTTTACGATCCCCAACGTTCACTCTGACGAGCGGTGAGCTTGCCTGCCGCGTGCGCGGCGATGGGCATGTCGTAGCCTGTATCGATTCCCATCGCCTGGTCTTGGGTCCGCTACACGCGCAAACCATCCAGCGGATTGAGCCCAAGACCGAATGGACAATCCTTGACTTGCAACGCTACGTTGGTCA
>JBILTQ010000219.1:0-9118 GCA_044371435.1 Pirellulaceae bacterium
TGCACCTGGAGTTCACCCCCGCCAAGGATCGGTCGCTTGAAGTGTCCCTGGTCCTGCAGGGGGCCTCTCCGGAGGTCCGCCAGGAGATTAGCGATTGGACCGAACGCTTGGCCCACCAGGGGGAAGAGTTCTCCCGCCAGGCCGAGTCATTGTTGCAAGCTCACCAACCGTCTTTGGCGGTGGCATGGGCAACCGAACGCGAGCGGTTGCGGTCGCAACTCCGCCACCGATCGCAGCTAGCCATGGCTATGCTCGACGGTACGGGGGAAGATGACCACCTCTTGATCCGCGGCAATGCCGCCAAACCCGGACCGCTCGTCCCGCGCCGCTTCCTTGCAGCCGTTGCTGGCGAAGCTCCGATGGATATTGAGACAGGCAGTGGTCGGCTGGAGCTGGCGCAGCAGATGACGGCTCCCGACAACCCGCTCGTCTGGCGCGTCATCGTCAATCGACTCTGGCATCACCTGATGGGACGCGGGATCGTGCCTACCACCGACGATTTCGGGGTGCTGGGACAGCCACCGACCCATCCGGAACTGCTCGATCATCTGGCCAGTCGATTTGTCCAAGATGGTGGCAGCATCAAGCGGATGATCCGCGCCATGGTCTTGTCTCGCACCTATCAGCTGTCAAGCCAGCCAGAGCCGCCAGCGGTCGCGGCCGATCCGAAGAATCGGTGGTGGCATCATCGGCCGCCGAAAAGACTGGAAGGGGAAGCGATTCGCGATGCCTTGCTGGCGATTTCCGGTCGCTTGGATGCGAAACCATTCGGCCCATCCGTGCCTGTGCATCTGACCCCGTTCATGGATGGCCGCGGCAAACCTAGTCAAAGCGGTCCGCTCGACGGCTATGGGCGAAGGTCCATTTATCTGGCGATTCGCCGCAATTTTCTCTCCCCTTTCATGCTGGCCTTCGATACTCCGGTGCCCTTCAGTACGATGGGCCGTCGGAATGTTTCGAACGTCCCGGCCCAGGCGCTGATTTTGATGAACGACCCGCTGGTGGTGGACCTGGCGCACGCTTGGGCTCGCCAAACGTGCTCGCTGTCGGAGGATGAGGCGGCTCGCATCGATAGGATGTATCGTGCGGCATTCGGCCGGTCACCGGCGGTGAAGGAAATGACTGCCATTCGCGAATATCTTTCGGCGGAAGCCGAGCGACGCGGCGTCACGGACGACGCTCACGGGTTGTGGTCCGACCTGGCCCATGCCTTGGTCAATACCAAGGAATTCATCTTTTTGAAGTGAAGGAGACGGCAAGATGATTCCGTCGTATGTATTCCCCTGTCAGCGGCTGCAGACGCTCCCCGCATCGCGTCGCGACATG
This sequence comes from Pirellulaceae bacterium, assembly GCA_044371435.1. GTDB lineage: Bacteria > Planctomycetota > Planctomycetia > Pirellulales > Pirellulaceae > JAIYDQ01. The sequence goes on from JBILTQ010000219.1 coordinate 1,327, forward strand.
CTAAGGCGTTGTGCCAACGGCTTCGGTAGTGTGGCGCTGGCCGCCTTGCTCCGCGATCCTGCCTTCGCGCAACCCACCGATGGATCGCCCACGCCTGTTTTGGCCGGGCATGGCCCGCATCATCCTGCTCGAGCAAAGCAGGTCATCTTCCTCTATATGGACGGAGGGCCTTCGCAGCTCGATACCTTCGACCCCAAGCCTTTGCTGGAGCGGTTCGATGGACGCAATCCCTCGGAACTATTCAAGGTAGAGCCGACCCAGTTCAACAATAACGGGAACGTCTTGGCCAGTCCTTGGAAGTTTGAGCAGCATGGCGAATCGGGGATCCCGGTGAGCAGTCTCTTCCCGCATGTTGCCACGTGTGTCGATGAGTTGGCAGTGATCCGGTCGATGGTCTCCGAATTTCCGGAGCATACCTTCGCCAACTACTTCCTCCATTCCGGCAGCGGTTTGCAGGGGAGACCCAGCATGGGCGCCTGGGTGAACTATGGACTGGGGAGCGAATGCCAGGATTTGCCTGGCTTCGTAGTGATCAACGGCGGGCTGATTCCTCCCGGTGGTCTCGACTGTTTTGGCAGTGGTTTCCTCCCCGCCAGTTTCCAAGGCTCGGTCTTCAAACCGACAGGGACCGGTGTGGCGAACGTCGAAGGGAAGGAAGCGACATCACCGCGGCAGCGTGGGATGCTCGACCTTACCCATCAACTCGACCAACTGGCGGTCGAACGCTTTGGCTCGCATGACAGTTTGGAGTCCGCCATTCGCAACTATGAACTCGCCTATGCCATGCAGATGGCTGTTCCCGAAGTGATGTCGCTGACCAATGAGTCGGTGGATACCCAGCGGATGTATGGAATGGAGTCGGAATATGAGCCGACCCGGATTTATGGGGCGCAATGCCTGCTGGCGCGGCGGATGATCGAGCGCGGGGTCCGTTTCGTCGAGTTGACCTGCCCACAGGTGGGCGGCGACCGATGGGACCAGCACTCCAACCTCAAGAAAGGACACGAGAACAACGCCCGCGCCGTCGATCAGCCGATTGCCGCCTTGCTCAAGGACCTGCGGCAACGGGGGATGCTCGACGAAACGCTGGTGGTTTGGGCGGGAGAGTTTGGACGGACGCCGTTCGCGCAGGGTAAGGATGGGCGAGACCACAACCAATTCGGGTTCAGCGTTTGGATGGCTGGTGGCGGCGTCAAACCGGGGATCATCTATGGAGCGACGGATGAATTCGGTTACAAGGCCATCGAGAATCGCGTTGAAATTCACGACTTACATGCAACCATGCTCTATCTTCTCGGAGTCGATCATACGCGTTCCACGTTTCGCTTTGGCGGTCGAGATATGCGATTGACCGATGTGAAAGGGCACGTGATCCATGAACTTATCGCGTAGATAACTCAGGCTGCGGCCGCGGGGGCTTGTTTCGGTATGCCAGCCAGGGAAACCTTCGGAGACGGACTGCCAGTTTCGCACCACGGATGGACGTCTCCCATCGCTGCTTAAGTCGGCTCTCCCCTCCCTCGTCCGATCGATACTCGAACCACGGATCGTCTGGGTTGATAACAGTGAAGCTTGGGCCGGCGGCCTTGATGGCGGCCAACCGAAGAAGCCTTCTGCTGGAGCCCGAATCCTGCTTGTCGCGTTCCCTGACCAGGACCCCATCGACGATCCGTCTAAACTCCGGCCTCTGGGTGACTCCCCGGGCCAGCATCCTGCACCTCATCCAATCTATCCATGCCCCACAAGTCGGCTCCAAGGAAAATGGTAGACTGCGGATTCGAATCAACATCCCTCCGAGGAAATTCTCATGCAATTCCCTTTTCTTCACCGACTCGTGCTGACCTTAGTCGTCGCCATCCAGCCTTACCTTCTGGCCGAGGACTTTCGGCTCGGTTCGCCCTTCGCCGACCATATGGTGCTGCAACGCGAAAGGCCGATCGCTATCTGGGGCTGGTCCGCCGCCGGTGAGACGGTCAGGGTTTCATTCGCTGGTGAAACGAAGTCGGCGACAGCTGATGTCGATGGGAAATGGTCGCTCAATTTGGACTCGCTGCCGGCTTCTACCGAACCGCGTTCGCTAGTGGTTACCGGCATGCAAGGCCATCGGCTCGAGGTGAAAGATATCCTCGTCGGTGAAGTCTGGCTCGGATCCGGCCAGTCCAACATGGCGATGACCGTCGCCGGTTGTTACCACTTCGACACGGAAAAGACCGCCGCAACGTATCCTTGGATCCGACATTATCGGGAAAGTTCGGGTCCGGCCGAGCAACCTCAGGCCGAAGGCAAGGGGCTTTGGCAAGCGTGCACGCCCGAGACCGTGGGTGGTTTCTCGGCAACGCTTTACTTTTTCGGCCGTGAGCTTCACCAGCAACTCGGGGTTCCCATTGGGCTGATCAATACGTCGGTGGGTGGGACGGCGATCGAATCCTGGGTACCCGCCGCGGTGCAGTCTGCCGATCCAGAGACCAAGGCCGTCTACGACTCGCGACTCGAGGCTTACGAGCAGTTCGATCCTGCCCAAGTTCCTGCACTGCATCAGAAGCAACTCGCGATCTGGAAGGCGGCTGCGGACAAGGCCAAGGCGACCGGCGCGCCGTTCGTCATCCCCCCGCCGAAAGACCCGCTGGCCATGTATAAGCTCAAGGGAGGACCAGCCGGCCTCTACAACGGCAAGGTCTTCAACCTCGTTCCCTACTCCGTGCGCGGGATGCTCTGGTATCAGGGGGAAGGCAATACGAATAATCCCGACCTCTACCACAAGCAACTCACGCAACTCGTCACCAGTTGGCGCGGGCTTTGGGGGGAGGAGCTTCCTTTCGCCTGGGTGCAACTACCCAACTATACGGCCGCCGGCGAAGGTTGGCCGCGGGTGCGCGAGTCGATGCTGAAGACGCTGGAACTGCCGAAGACCGGTATGGCTATCACCATTGACCTCGGCGATGCCAAGGATATCCATCCCAAGAACAAGCAAGACGTCGGCAAGCGTCTTTCCTACTGGGCCCTCGGCTCCGTGTACGGTAAGCAAGTTCCAGCGATTAGCGGCCCGCTGCCAGCGGGCGCCACCATCCGAGACCAGACCATCACTGTTTCCTTCAAGCATACCCAGGGGGGGCTGAAGTCCATCCGCGGCGGCCCGCTTACCGGATTCCAGATCGCCGGAGCCGATCAGCAATGGAAACCTGCCGAGGCGAAAATCGTCGGCGAAACGGTGGTGGTAAGCAGTCCGGAAGTCGCCGAACCGGTTGCTGTCCGCTACGCGTGGAAGGATTGGCCGGAATATAGCCTTGCCAACGGGGCCGGCTTGCCCGCCACCCCCTTCCGCACCGACGACTGGCCGGTGCCCGTCGTTAAAAAATAGTCGCCTGCCCCGTGGTTCAAGCGAGCAGTGTTTCGATAACGTGGCCGTGGACATCCGTCAGTCGGCGATCGATGCCGTTGCTGCGGAAGGTGAGTTGCGTATGGTCGATTCCCAGCAAGTGCAGGATCGTGGCATGGATATCGTAGACCTGGGTGGGATTGTCTCGATCGCGTGGCTTGTAACCCCACGCGTCCGATGGCCCGTAGGTCACTCCGGGCTTGATACCTCCGCCACATAGCCAGCTGCTGAAGACATACGGATTATGTTCGCGGCCCTTGCTGCCTTGGGTGGATGGCATCCTTCCGAATTCAGTCGTCCAAAGGATGATGGTGTCTTCAAGCAAGCCGCGCTGTTTCAGATCGTTGATGAGGGCCGCCGCGCCGATTGCCATGCCGCTAGCCAGCGGGCGGTGATCGCGTTCGATGTCCTCGTGAATATCCCAATTGCGGCGGGGGAAGCTATTGTCGTTGCCCGACCAGATTTGCACGTAGCGCACACCGCGCTCGAGCAAGCTTCGGGCGATCAAGCATTTTCGCCCGAAATACTCTGCCTCCTCCGGGATATTGATCTCCGGCCCGTAACTCCGGCCAGCTGTTTCCAGCCCGTATAGCTTGAGGATGTATTCTGGTTCCTGGCTGAGGTCGAGCGCTTCGGGTGCGCTGAGCTGCATCTTGGCAGCTAGTTCATAGGTCTTGATGCGAGCCTCCAACCGCGAGTCGCCCGGTCGCTGTTCTTCGAAGCCGCGATTCAGGCGTCTCAACAGCCGGAGTCCTTCGCGGTCGCTGGCCGGTGTCACGAAATCGGACTTCGGCAATAAATCCTCGATCGGAACCTCACGCTGTGGAAAGAGCGTCGTCCCTTGCGTGCTCGCCGGTAAAAAAGCTCACGACCAGTTTTTCGGACCATTCGACGGGTAGCCGCGATGATCAGGTAAGACGACGAAGGTCGGCAAGTTATCGTTCATCGAGCCTAGTCCATAGCTGATCCAAGCTCCCATGCCGGGAACGCAGAACCCCCGGTTCCGCGGAAAGGATTCGCGGAAGGCTTCCTCCCCAACGTCGGCAGGCGAAGCCTGGTTTCGGCGAGGATGGTCGCTTCAGAATGGACGCGACGGTCCGCCCCGGAATTGAATCTATTTCGAGCTGTGTACGATAGTCGTCGGTTGGGTCACCTTCGATACGGTGGAGTCCTGGCCTGCGCTGAGGCGAAGCGTGGAGGACACCGGCCCGATCGCTTGGCGCTGTTGCTTGGGGTAAACTCTTGTTGGAAGCGGTCTTTGAGTCTTTTGGAGGTTGGCTATTATGTTGCTCGGTCATCGCCGGTCCCGGGTCCGCCCTTTAGCGATGGTGTTCGGGGTAGTTGCGATTGTCTCTGCATCCGGTTATCTACCGGCGAAGCCACCGAATATTCTTTTTATCATCACCGATCAGCAGCATGCCGGGATGATGAGTTGCGCAGGCAATCGCGACCTGTCCACACCGTCGCTCGATCGTTTGGCTCAGCAAGGGGTCCGCTTTGAGCACGCCTATGTCACCAATCCGGTGTGCGTCCCCAGTCGGATCAGCATGGCTACCGGGGTGATGGCTGGTCGCTTAGGGGTCTTTGAGAACGGGATGCGAGCGACCGTCCCGCCAGAGGTCGAGGCTAACTCGTTGGGGAAACTCTTCAAGCGGGCAGGGTACGAGACTTTTTACGGCGGCAAGGTTCACATGTGTCCGGAATTGAATCCGCTCGATGCTGGCTACGACGAATATTTCAGGGATGAACGCGAGGATCTACCGCGAGCATGTATCGACTTCATGGAACGTAAACGCGAGCGTCCTTTCCTGGTCGTGGCATCGTTCATCAACCCGCATGATATCTGCTTTGCCTACCAGGCCTTTGAAGGGAAGTCCGCCAGGAAGAAGGAGAGTGTGGAGGCCTTGTACCAGCAAGCGGCGGCCTTGCCGATGGAGAAGTTGCCTCCTTTGCCTTTCAATTTTGAGGTACCACGCGGAGAACCCGAGGCGATCGAACTCTTTTCCAGTCCCAACGCTGTCACTCCTTCCGGAATCATGCGTCAGAAGTATGACGAACGCGAATGGCGGATCTACCGTTGGATCTATTGCCGCTTGACGGAGAAAGCCGACCGGTTGGTCGGCGATTTGCTGGATGCGGTCCAGCGGATGGGAATCGATGACGAGACGCTGGTGGTTTTCACCAGCGATCACGGCGACATGGATGCCTGCCATCGCTTGGCTTCCAAAGGTCGTTTTTATGAGAAATCAGTCAAAGTACCCTTCCTTCTCAAGTATCCCGGGCAGGTGCTGGCGGGCCATGTCGACCATGAGCATTTTGTTTCGAGCGGTATGGACATCCTGCCTACCCTCTGCGATTTCGCCGGTATTGAAATTCCTGAATCTGCCATGGGAAGGAGCCTTCGCACCCTGGCCGCCGGGAGAGAAGATCCAGCCTGGCGTGAGTTTGTAGTCACGGAGAATCATACCGGGCGCATGTTGCGAACGCGAGATTTCAAGTACTGCCTCTACAGCCAAGGCAATCCTCGCGAATCACTGGTAGATTTGCGCAACGATCCCGGTGAGCTGGTCAACGTCGCAACGATCCCCGACTACCAGTTGACCTTGCGGGAGCATCGACGCTTATTGAGGGGGTGGATGCAAGAGTCCCAAGACCATCCCGGCTTGATGTTCGCTATCGAATGATGGAATACTCGGCGGATGCCGGTGAGTTCCAAGGCTGCGACTGGCCTCGCGTAAGTCTCCGGTCGCTAGGGTAGTACGGGTGTGCGAAACGAACGCCGTTGTCGCTGCTTGCAGCTTGCCCGACGTTCGGTCCAGGCGACCGCTGCTGGGCGGATACCGGCTTCGAGCCAACTCTTCCGTCTTTCCGCGGACAGGGGTTGGTCTGCTTCCGGTTGCCTCGGTACGATAGGGACCAGATGCCGTATCGGGAGTTGTAGGCTCCTCCTAGCCAGGCGACTCTTGTAAGTCTCGAATCGTTTCGGGGTATCCTTGGATCGCGTAGACCTGGTCATCCTGGGGTCCCTTCCACCATCGAACCTGTTTACCGGGAGAATCATCGTGAGATTGATCATTGCCATGTTCGCCTTGCTGGGCTGCGTTGGCAGCCAGCTTTCGATAGCTGCGGGGCGGCCCAATATCCTATTTATTTTCTCCGATGACCATGCCCAGCATGCGATCTCTGCCTATGGCTCCCGGGTGAACCAGACGCCTCACCTCGATCGGTTGGCCCAAGCCGGTGCGCGTTTCACCAACAGTTTCGTTACCAATTCCATCTGTACCCCCAGTCGCGCGACCTTGCTTACCGGTCAATATTCCCATAGGAACGGCGTTCCGGTCTTTAACCGCTTCGACGGTAGCCGCGACCATGCGGCGAAGCAGTTGCAAGCGGCGGGGTACCATACCGGCATGATTGGGAAGTGGCACCTCGGCAGTGATCCGACCGGGTTTGACCGCTGGATCGTGTTGCCTGGTCAAGGTAGTTATTGGAATCCGCAATTCCTGCTGCCGGGGAAGCAGAAACTAACGATCGAAGGGCACTGTACCGATATCACCACCGAACTCGGTATCGAATGGCTCAAGACGCGGCCGCAGGCGAAGCCCTTCTTTCTGATGCTCCACCACAAGGCCCCGCATCGCGGTTGGGAGCCGGCCACTCGGCATCTCGAGATGTTCAAGGACAAGATGATCCCCGAACCCGAAACGCTCTGGGACGATTATGCCACACGGCCGACGGCTTTGCCGATCAATCAGCAAACCATCGCCCGCGATCTCACCCGCCGCGATTTGAAGCTCCAGCCTCCTAGCCATCTTCAAGGGGCTGACTTGCAGAAGTGGCTCAACGAGCGACCGACGGAGTTGCAGGTGGACGGGAAATTTTTGACCGGCCAGGAACTGGTGAAGTGGAAATATCAGAAATACATGCGCGACTACCTGGCCTGCGTGCAGGGGGTAGATGACGGCGTAGGCAAGGTCCTCGATTACCTGGATGAGTCTGGGCTGGCTGCGAATACGATCGTCATCTACTCCGCCGATAACGGGTGGTTCCTAGGTGACCTTGGTTTGTACGATAAACGCTTCATGTATGAGCCAGGTTTGCATGTGCCGTTGATCGTCCGCGGGCCGGGCGTGCAGAAGGGGAGCGTCCTTCCGCAGTTCGTTGCCAATATCGACCTGGCCCCGACTTTTGTCGATCTTGCCGGACTTGCCGTCCCTGCCTCGATGCAAGGTCGGTCCTTTGTCCCGCTGCTGCGGGGCGAGTCGCCGAAAGACTGGCGTTCCAGCGTGTATTATCGCTATTACCATGATCCCGGTCACCACAACACCGCGGCTCATCTCGGAGTGCGGACTGCCACCCACAAGCTGATTCATTATTGGAAGCAGGATGCTTATGAGTTATTTGACCTCATCGCCG
>JBILTQ010000097.1:0-16243 GCA_044371435.1 Pirellulaceae bacterium
ACGATCGTATTCTCCAAGACGCTTCCAGCTCGGTCCTGATAACTATCGAGCAGCTGGAGGAAATAAGCTACCTGCTGGCTGAGGAACAGGTCATACTTGGCGAACTGTAACTGGCCTTCCTTGTCGCTGGCATGCGACAAGCCGTGATGCGTTTTGGATAGTCCCAGCTTCAGCGGGAAGGTATCGCTAATCCCCATCCCATCCTCCCGATTGAGCATGAAGGCAACGCTGCGGGTGATATCCGCATCCAAGGCCAGGGCGATCAGTTCAAACATGGTGCGGTAATAGCTGGCGGGGTCATCACCATCCGGCATCACTTCGAGGTCTAGACGCGAGTAGTCTTGCTCTTTGAGAGGAATATCGATCCACTTCTCCGAAGCGATCAACCGCGACTCGACCTCGTGCAACGAAGTCAAATACTGGTCCATGCGTTCGCGATCGGACTTGCCGAGTTGCCGGTTCAAGCGACGAGCGCTTTCCAACACCGCATCGACCAGCTTGATCCGCCGCTGCAACTCGTCGCGTTCTGCTTGCATCGATGCCTGATCGGCCCGGAACAAACGATCGAAGACCCGCCGCGGATTGTTCTCGGCTGGGATCGGTCGACCTTCGAGGCTATAGGAAATGGTTCCGGTCCGGGAAAGGAATCCGGTCCCGGCATCGATCGACAATACCAGCGATGGCTGCCGGCAGTACTGTTTGGTGTGCAGGGCGACGACCTGGTCTAGCCCCACCGAGTTAAAGGTCCCCGGTTTGGGGTTGTAGAGCGGTGCCCCGGTCAACCACATGTCTGAACAGAGGTGTGGGTCGGCCTTCGGCCCGCTGGGATGATGCAAACCACCCAGGAAGCTCAACTGCTGACGAAAAGGACTCAAGGGCTCCGTCGATTTCCCGAAGACAAACTGCCCATCTTGCTGCTGCCGCGGAAACCAACTCCACTCGTCAATCGCATGCTCGGCCTTCGGCAGCGACATCCCATTGGCCGTATAGAGTGCGCAAAAACGGCGAGGGACTTTGGCAGTCACCGCGGCGCCCATCGCCTCGAGCACCGGAAGAGCCAAAGTAGCACCGCCGACGCCGCGAAGGAACGCTCGTCTATCGAGTCGGAAGGACATGGTGAGGGATCTCACAAGTGGGGTGGGGAAGGAGGGCGGCTGGCAGTCCAAGCTCGATCATTTCCAGAGATAGCACCGCTGCTTATCGTTTCACTTCTCGAGAAAAATCGGACTGTGGACGACGAACCGAAGCATATCCTGCAAGCGATAGCCGTCCTGGCTAAGACGGGGCAACTCGCGCCGCAGGTAGTCTAACTCATAATACGACAGATTGCGCCCGGTAGCATAAATCGCCAGATGCTTGGCGACACTAAAAGCGACCTGATCCAAGCGTTCCTGCGAAAGATAGCGTTTCAAATCGTTGACCCCCGCGACATTCGACTTGTCCGGTAGGGTCGACCGGGCATCGACCGCTTCCTGGCGGAATCTTCCGGCAGCGTCGAATTCCTCGAAAGGAATCCCCCAGGGATCGATCTTGGCATGGCATTGGGCACAACCCGCCTGATTGCGATGCACCTCCAACCGTTGGCGCAAGCTCAGACCTTCGGTGGCTTCCTTCAGCGCCGGGACGTTGGGCGGCGGATCCTCCGGCGGTTCGGCGATGATTTTCCTCGCCAACCACGCCCCGCGTTTGACCGGGTTCGGCTCTCTTCCATCGGATAATCCCGCCAAAACCGCGGCTTGCGTCAGTACCCCACCTAAATCGCGGCGACGATGGAACAACGGCTCGAATGCCAGGCCGCTCTCGATCTTGTCTCCCAAACCGTAATAGCTTGCCACCACTTCATTGGCGACGATGAAATCCGATTCGATCAAATGGCTTACCGACAAGTTATGGCGGATCAGGTACTCGACCAGGCGGACTGGCTCCTCCTTCAAATGATGTTTTGCATCGCGGGTAAGTTGCGGGAAACGCTGGCGATCCACTTCCAGGACAGCAAACTTGTCCAATCCTAACCACTGCGGTACAAACTCCTCCAGGAAACGAGCAAAGCGTCGATCGGCGATCATCCGGGTGATCTCCTGATCGAGCCTGCTTCTCAGCGACCGCGAGTCGGCCGCCTCCAGCAAACTGTGGTCGGGTGGGCCATTCCAAAGAAAATAAGCCAGCTTGGAAGCCAACTCGTCGCCGCTGATCGGTTCGGGTGCCGGCGTGCGGCTGTTTTCGATCAGGAAGAGGAACTGCGGCGAAGTCAACACGACTTGCAGGGCGTCTCGAATACTCTCTTCGAAGGTGAGGCCAGCCTTGGCGGATTGCTCAAAGACGGCGAAGAGAGACGCGAACTCGCTGTCGGAAAGGGGGCGGCGATAAGCCCGCGCGGCGAAACGCCGAATGATTTGTGCCGCGTAGGCCGTGGGGTCCTCCTCGCTGAGCGATGACTCGAAGAAAATATTGCGATGCGAGGGCGGTGGCCAAGACTCGTAAAAAGGTCCTTCGAATTCCACCGCCTGGATCAGCAGCCGCGGCATGTCGCGACCATCGGTATATTCACTGCGGACACCGATTTCGCGAACCCCTGCCAAATAATTGACGTTGTTTGATTCCACTTCCGGAGCCGGAAAATTACCGATGGCTCCTTCGAACACATAGCGATTGCCTTCGTGGGAATCCACGACTTGCGGGGCCTGTACCGGCGTCAAGGTACTGCCGCAGTCGCGGCGCAAACCTAAATAGACTCCCAAATGAGGTGACCGCTGCTCCATCGCCGCGAAACGCTGCGCGATCGGATGCTCCTCGGCCAGCGGCGTCAGCACCAACTGATCCAAGGGGACCCCGCCGGGATATCGAACCTGGATCGGCAGCTCGCCTTGCTCCAGTCGCACCGCCAGGAAGGCTGGTTTGCGCAGGGTGGCGACGAATTCCCGATCCCCCAAAACCAGCGCCAGTTCCTGCGGCTTGTCCCCCGCCGCCTCGACCAGCCAATCGCGTCCGACGTCGACCAGGGCCTGGAGCTCGGCTTCCCCCAAGGCGCGTCGATAGATGCGGAGTTCGTCAAGCTTGCCGCGAAAACTATCGATTTCCGAATCGCCGCCCAACTGCAAAGCCGACAGCGGCTGATCGAGCTCGGCTAACGGAATCGTACCGCGGGCCATCAGCCGGCCATTGATGTAGATAGCCGCCTGCTTGCGGCCGCGGCGGGCGACGATAGCGACATGCTGCCAACCTCGATGGACCACCGCCCCGACAGGCGTCGTGATGACCCCAAGGCTAGATTGGTCTTTCCCCACCGTCTCGAATTGGAGAACCCCTTGATTGCTGGGCATCTCCAAACGCCACGCGTCCTTGCGACCCTCGCCGCGTTGGGCGACCAAGCGACTGCTGCGCAGTTGCTCGGGGTGGATCCAAAGGGCGATCGTGAAGCCTTTGACGCTGCCCGGCGAAACCCCGCCAGAGATAATGGCTCGATCCTCATTGCCTTGGAGCGACAGGGCCTGGCCCAGGGGCGAAGCCGCATAGCCAGCCCCGCCCTGAAACTGACTTGGCTGGCGGTCCACCCCGGCGGGCTGAGAGTTTGCCAAATTGCCGTCGAAAGTCCAATGCCCCAGGAGCCCTTCGGTCAAATGCGATGGATCGGGTTCCGGTTTGGCGAACGGGGAGGTGGCGCGGTATGCATCGATCTGATAGACCCCTGCCCGCGGAACAACCAACGTCGGCGACGACTCGAGTTCCCTGAGCACGATCGCCGCGGGATCGGTCGGTGGCTGCGCGGGATCGCTGGTCTCGAGCAGCAATCCATCACGGTACTTGGCCGCGGTAATGCTTACACGAAAGCGCCCCTGGTCCGGCAATTCTCGCAAAGAGATCTTGAAGTTGGCCTTGGGCCCAAAGGTGCTCTCGACCCGGAACTGTTCAACGCTAGGAATCGCGGGACGCAACAACAAGCCTTCCGGCACCGTGCTGTATGCCAAGCCTTTGGGATAGCCGGTCGATCCCCGCATGCAGGCAAACACCGCGTGATAGATGCTGTCAAAGTCGCGCCAACCGCGGACGGTGGCGTTGCCGCGGTATCCCTCCTCGAAGCGATACCTGGTCTGCATCACGAACGGCTCGAAAGGGAAAGCTTTTTCCGGGATCAAGGGACGAACCAGCACATCTTGGTTGGCCAGAAGGAGACTCCCAGCTCCTAAAATCAACTTATCCGGACACGGCTCGGGGTTGATCGATCGTCCCAAGTCGACGCGGAAATTCTGGATGACCGGCTTCGCCGCGGGGTCGACAATAGTTCGCGCCAAAGCTTGCTCGGCGATCTCCAGATAGGCTTCCAGCAACAACGGCGAGAGGAGCAACGTCTCTTGATTATTGACAAAGCCTTCGCGCGAAACTGCGTCGGCTGGCAGGATGTCCGCTAACTCGTCTTCCAGCAACAAAAGTTCGCGAAGCGTATTGCGATACTGGGCGACCGTCAACCGCCGCACCAAGCCGTTCTTAGGCGAAGGTTGTAGTCGCGCCTGCGCTAAAAACTGCTCGATCCATTGCACCACCCGTTGCCGTTCGGCCGAGGAAGGAGCCTGTTCCTCTTCCGGCGGCATCGCTCGCTCGGCCACTTGGTCTCGGATGTGTTCCCAAAGCTTCAGCTGACGGTCGTCGAGGGTCCCATCCAAATGGTCGACCCTCACCCCCGACGTCCGCTCTTCGGCGTGATGGCAACGCACGCAGTAAGTGTCGAGGAAAGGTCGGACATGCGCGGTAAAATGCTGCTTACTTTCGGCGGCGAAAGCGGGCAGCCATTCGCTTCCCCCGGCTTCTTTACCAGGGCTGAAGGCAAGGCACCCCGCCGCGAGAATCATGGCTGTTGCGGTGTGCCATTTCATGCCAGGATATCCTCGACGACCTGACCATGGACATCGGTCAGCCGATAGTCGCGGCCTTGGAAACGGTAGCTCAATCGTTCATGGTCGAAGCCCAGCAGATGGAGGATAGTCGCTTGCAAATCGTGGACATGGACCCGATGCTCGACACCGGAAAAACCTAGTTCGTCGGTCGCGCCGTAATCGAAACCCGCCTTGATGCCCCCACCCGCCAGGAAGAGGCTGAAACAATCGGGATAATGATCGCGGCCAAGCACCTGGCTAGCTGCGGTGCGTCCTTCGCGGAACGGGGTACGCCCGAATTCACCGCCCCAGACCACCAAGGTATCTTCAAGCAACCCGCGGCGTTTTAGATCCTTGATCAATGCGGCTGCCGGCTTGTCGGTCTCGGCCATCTTCTTGGTCAGGCCTTCGGTAATCCCATTATCCACCCCGGTGCCATGGAAATCCCAGCCCCAATCAAAGAGATGAACGAAGCGAACGCCTTGTTCGACCAAACGCCGCGCCAGCAAGCAATTGTTGGCGAAACTCGCCTGGCCGGGCTGGGCACCATACTCCTCCAAGACCGCGGCGGGCTCTCGGCTGATATCCATCACCTCGGGGACACTCGTCTGCATCCGAAAGGCTAACTCATACTGGGCGATACGAGTCTCAGTTTCCGGATGCCCAAGCTCTCGCTGCTGCCGCTCGTTGATCGTCCGCATCGCGTCGAGCGTCATTCGCCGCAGCTCGCGGGTCATTCCCGGCGGATCGGTGGCAAACAGCACAGGGTCCCCCTGGTTGCGACATTGCACCCCCTGAAATACGGATGGGATGAAGCCGCTTCCCCAACAGCCTTGGCCACCGCTCGGTTGCACGCCGCTAGAAATCAAGACGACAAAGCCGGGAAGGTCCTGGTTCTCGGTCCCCAACCCGTACGTCACCCACGACCCCATCGACGGACGCCCCTGCCGCGCATGGCCGGTGAAGAGCAAGAGCTCGGCCGGGGCATGATTGAACTGATCGGTATGCATCGAATGGATCAAGGTAATGTCATCGGCCAGCTCATGAAAATGCGGTACCGCATCGCTCATCCACATCCCGGCCTGACCATACTGTTGGAAACTGCGAGGTGTTCCCATCAATTTCGGGACACCGCTGGTAAAGGCAAACTGACGGCCTTCGAGGAAGCGATCAGGACAGGCCTCGCCATCACGCTTCACCAACTCGGGTTTGTAATCGAAAATGTCGAGGTTCGGTGGGCCGCCCGACATATGGAGATAGATGACACGCTTGGCTTTGGCCGGTTGCGGCGCGGGGCGACTGGCCAAGGGATTGCTGACGCCACTCGCCGCCCGGGAGGCAGGTTCGGCCATCGCCTGCATGGCGATCGCCCCGAGACTGAACTGTCCAGTACGTTCGAGGAAATGACGGCGAGTCTGAGCTTGTAACAAGGAGCGACGTAAAGGATGCATGGATGAAAATCGCTTGGAAGGAAAGGGGCTCAAGGCCGCATCAGGAACTCGTCAAGATTCATCAGGACACCGGCGACATTCGTCCAGGCGGCCAAGGCCACCACATCGCTGCCATCGGCAAGCGGCCCTAGCGGTTCGGTGGCCATCTTGAGCGCCAAATCAGGATGCTCCGCGTACTGACGGCGTGTTTCCTCGTAGACTTGAAGCAACGTCTCGAGATCGGCTGTCGACGGCTCTCGCCCCAAGCACACCTGGTAGGCAAAACGCAGGGCCGCCTGGCAATCGTCGCCACCGACTGCGACCATCCGCCGTGCCAAAGCTTGATGGCACTCGATAAAGACCGGATCGTTCAGGGTGACAAAGGCCTGCAACGGGGTGTTGGACCGCCCGCGGCGAATGGTACAGACCTCGCGGTTGGGAGCATCAAAGGTTGTGAAACTGGGATAAGGCGAATTGCGACGAACTTCGGTGTAGACGCTACGACGGTAGCGATCCTCGCCGCTGCTAGCCTCCCAATCCTTCCCCCCCTTCCCACCGAAGGCAACTCCCAACCCCAAATTGGGCCGCACCGGTCGCACCGGTGGCCCAAACATCTTCGGGCTTAACAAACCGCTCACCGCCAAGGCCTGGTCACGCAACAATTCACCCGACGGCCGAAAACGCGGACCACGCGCCAACCACCGATTGTCGGGATCTCGTTCCTGCAGCTTGGCCGTCACCGTCGAGACTTGACGATAGGCTCGACTATTCAGCATCAATCGCAGCATGTGCTTCACATCCCAACCGCTTTCGATGAATTCGGCGGCCAACCAATCCAGCAACTCTGGATGCACCGGCATATCGCCTTGGCTTCCGAATTCCTCGCTGCTCCTTACTATCCCAACCCCGAACAGAGACTCCCACATGCGATTGACCGCCACTCGGGCTGTCAAGGGATTTTCACCACTGACCAGCCAGCAGGCAAAACCCATCCGATTGCGGGGAGCATCTTGTGGCAGGCGATGCAAGGCAACCGGCACTCCTTCCTGGACTTCATCGCCCAACGCCTGCCAGTTACCTCGCAGTTGAATGAACGTTTTTCGTCGCTGCTGGCTGTCCAGTTCCTGCATGATCGGAACCGTGACTGGCTTGCTGCCTTCCAATTCCTTGCGCAGCTTGGCTAATTGCTGGCGTTCCTCTTTGGTCGCCAGGGAAATGTTCCGTACATAATGCTGCTCAATCAACCGCAACTGCTGCTTGGTGCGGGTCTCTGGTGCCGCGGCCAAGGCCTCCTTCAAGCGACGGTCACCTTGGATTGTTGGGGACGACTGCAACCAAGCGTCTAGCCCCTCCAGCCAACCCGCCGGCGGAGCGTTGAACTGCGCCTCCAAAGCTTCGACTTCCTTCCGCCAGCTATCGCGTTTCTCTCGAGTCGCGGCATCGATCATTTCATGCAGGGGCGATTCGTCCTTCCGGTCAGCGTCCGCGGACTGGTTGAAGAAGGCATAGCTTTCGAAATATTCCCTTTGACTGATCGGATCATACTTGTGCGAATGACACTGGGCACAAGCCATCGTTGTCCCCATCCACACGGCATAGGTCGTATTCACCCGATCGATGACCGCCGCCGTCCGAAACTCCTCATCATTGGTCCCGCCTTCATTCTGCGTCATCGTATTGCGATGGAAGGCGGTCGCGATGAGTTGATCTTCGGTGGGCTGCGGGTACAAGTCGCCAGCGATCTGTTCAATGGTAAACTGATCGAATGGCATGTTGCGATTCAACGCCTGGATCACCCAGTCCCGATACGCCCAAATCTCTCGGCCAGGATCACTGGGATAGCCAGCGCTGTCGGCGTAGCGAGCCAGGTCCAACCACTCGCGGGCCCAATGCTCGCCGTAGCTGGGCTTGGCTAAATAGTGAGCAACGATCTCCTCATGGCTCCCCTCGGCCAACTGTTCATACTCCTCGAGCGTGGGAGGCAGGCCAGTCGTATCTAAAGCGACCCGCCGGATCAGCGTCCGTCGATCGGCGGCAGGAGAAAAATCGAGCCCCTCTCGAGCCAGCCGTTCCCCGAGGAATGCGTCGATCGCCGTCGCTTGTCCATCGGCCGGAACCTCCGGCCTCCGCACCGGCTCGTACGACCAGTGGTTCCCCCAGGTAGCTCCTTGCTGAATCCAGGCTTTCAGCCGAGCCACTTGCTCCGGCGGAATTTTCTTGTGCAGTTTGGGTGGCGGCATCTGCTCGTCGGCGTCCTGGCTCTCGATCCGACGAATCAACTCGCTAGCCTCGGGCTTCCCGGCCACGATCGCCAGCGGGCTTCCCTCCCCTCCTTTGGCCGACGACTCGAGATCCAGCCGCAATCCGGCCTCGCGTCCCTGTTCATCAGGGCCATGGCACGAAAAACAATATTCGGACAGGATAGGACGAATCTCGCGACTGAAGGAAATGGCTTCCGCCGGATGAGCAACCGTCGGCAGCATCGCCCCAAAACCGCCGAGGAGAAAAAGGAACAACCCAACCAAGCTTGCGCGCGGAAGCGCGAATGAAGTCCTTGAGCAAGCAACACAATCGCAACAGCTCATCGAATCGTTCACCTTCGTCAGGTAGGGACAGGAATGTTGTCGGGCGGCAGTCTTCCGCGGCAAGCCAGGGTACCGAAGGTCAGTTTAGCGGAGCAACGGGCCGGGAATCAGCAGGTGGGAAGGCATTATCGATCGTAGCGCACGGGTATCGCCTAAGGCCGCGCTGACCGCGCCCCGCGAGCGGGCTACGGCCCCGGATGTCTTGCCCTTGGATTGTAACTGCTAGCAGCATTTACCAAAACTTGGCACGATCGAAATTCGTCCTTGGCCGGGCCAGCCGGTTGCCAAACGGAGGATGATGCCGGCTCTTAGGGACTGAAGAAATTAGGGTAGGATTCACCACCGGAGGCGCGCGCCGCCGGCTAAGGTTGTGTCGTTCCTTCGGGCCTAAGGCAGAGCTAATTGCCAAGATTCACAACCCCCTCACCCCCAGCCCCTTGCCCCGTTCGGGGAGAGGGAAGCAAGAGCTGATGAGGGTGCTAGGATACCTGCTCCCCTCAAACCTAGGTCATCGTCCGCGGCAACCCGCTTGTCGCCATCCGTTCGAGTCCCGATCCCAGGCCCGAAGGGCCGGCACAACGTCTGCCGAGGCCGATAAGAGGCCCCGCAACCTGGCCCCCACCAACCTCCAGCCCTGGAGGCCTAGCTGAAATCAAGGGTGCTTTTATTTACTTTATTATATTCTAAAGGTGGTTTTCCCTTTTTTCTTCCGGATGGAGCCGGACCCGTCGCGATCGCCATCAAAACTTGGGTGAATCCGCTCAGATCCCTCAAGATTCGTCGGCTTGTAGGTCATTACACCCCATCAAGGTACAGACGGTATTTGCCGGGCGAAATCTCCCAGATGTCCTGTCTTTCCCAGAGGGAAAAACCGCCTGCCGCTCGGCGCGCACTATAGTTCCCGCGTGGACTCTGTATGGGGGGAGTGGATGTCCTTCACCCCTCAAAATCGGCATAAGCCCTAACCCGCCATGAATCCTCATAACCGTGATCCAGACAGAAAGTGGAGCGAATCTCAAGGTGCCAATCGCACCTTGAGGTTGGCCGCCATTCCCTGGTATTGGTTTCGACGATGGCTCCGAAGTTCGCTTGCCGAAAAGGCGAAGCCCTCCACGGAGCTGCCCCCGCTGGATGCAATCGTCCTCGAGGATCGAATTCTCTACAGCGCCTCGCCTTTGATTGGATTGGCAGATCCGATCGATCCTATGGGGGAGTGGAGCCCCGATCCTCTCGCCCTGGAAGCGTTGGAAGACCTCCTCTCGCAATGGGATCCCTCTTCTGCCGAAGTGAGTCCGGCCACAGAGTCCGCCAGCCATGCTGTAAGCCAGCCATACGCGTCCCCTTCCCCCGGTGTTTCGCAGGACGAATCCTCAGCAACCACGACCGAAGAAGCTACCGATCCAGAGTCAATCGGTAGCGAGGTATCGATCGAGGACACAGAGGAGTCACGCAACGCCGAGTCGCTGGACAACTCGATGGCAGTACCGGTGCGGCACGAAGTCGTGGTGATTCAGCAAGGGCTGGATGGGCTGGCTTTGACATCAGCGGGGATTTTTGAAGACGATCCCCATCGTTCGTTCCACGTCCTGATGCTCGATCGCCTCGAGGACGGCTTCGCTCAGATCGAACGTTACCTGGCCGACTACCAGGACCTCGAGGCGATCCATATCGTCACCCACGGCAGCGATGGGATGATCCAACTCGGAGGGACTTGGCTTACGGCTGACAACGTCGGCGCACATCTCGACAAGCTCGAACGCTGGGGGATGACGCTCGATGACCAGGGGGATATCTTGGTCTATGGCTGCGACGTGGCGGCTACTAGCGTAGGTCGATCGCTGTTAGAGACGATCGCGGTCTATAGCGGGGCCGATGTGGCCGCTTCGAGCGACAAGACAGGAAGTGCGGCAGGTGGTGGCGATTGGGATTTGGAGTACGTTGTTTCGGGTGACGCTCGACTGCTTGAGTCAAGTGAGCCCTTCGCCGAACCCATCCGCCTGGAATCCACCGAACTGCAGGCTAGCGGCAAGTTGCCGGCGAAGCAGGTCCTTCTTCCTTCGGAAGATATCAGCTTTTCGGTGGAAACTCGAATTGCCTTCTCTGGACAACTCCAAGCTTCCTACAGCGGTCTGTTGGCCACGTATGTTGTCACCAATACTCAAGATTCGGGGGCCGGTTCGTTACGCCAAGCCATCCTGGATGCCAATGCCAATCCAGGACTGGATACGATCCTCTTTCATATCGCCGGTAGCGGGACGCAAGTCCTCAACCTGGCGACGGTCCTGCCGACTATCACCGATCAACTCGTTCTCGACGGCACGACTCAGGCGGGCTATCTCGCCAGCGGATTCGTCCCTGTCGTGCTCGATGGAAATGGCCTCCAAGAGAGCGGCCTGACTTTCGGGGATGGGGCGAATGGCAGTGCGCTTCGTGGACTGGTGATCCGCGACTTCCGTCAGCAAGGAATCGTGTGGGCGGCCAACATCGAACAGCCGCCGACCATCGAGGATGTCCTCGTGGTGAACTCCAGCGATTCGACCACCAAGCACCTGATCGTGGTGGATACGAGTTTGCCGAACTACCAGCAACTGGTTTCTGCCTGGGGTGCAAACACGTCCCCGGATCAGTTTTGGGATGTTCACTATGTCGACCAGACCGTCAACGGCGTAGAATCGATCAGCCAATATTTAAGCCAGGCGGCTGTGCAGTACGATGCGATCCACCTGGTCAGCCACGGTTTCGCCGGCGGCTTACAGCTAGGGAATACCCTCCTGACGGCAGGAAATCTCGAGGCTTACGCCTCGCAATTCGAGGGTTGGCGATCGGGCCTGACCGCCGAGGCAGAGCTGTTGCTCTATGGTTGCTCCATCGCGGATGGAACGCTCGGTATCGCTTTTGTCGATCAACTTTCAGAGCTTCTCGATGTCGATATCGCCGCTAGCACCGATGCGACAGGGCATAGCTCGCTGGGCGGCGACTGGGAACTCGAGTATCGAGTAGGTGAGGGGCCAATCAGCCTCGCGTTTGCGGGTGACCAAGGAATTTCCTGGGAGCATCTACTCCAAAGCTTCACTGTCGCCGACAACTTTGGAACGGTGTCCTACAGTAATAATGACGGAACCAGCAACTGGAGTACGAGCTGGTCTGAGAACGACGGCTACGGTTTGGGGGCCTCTGGCGGATCCATCCAAATCAGTGGCGGTGCCTTGTCGATTTGTCCGGAATTCATCGGCAATTCGATCTCTCGCCGAGTGGATCTGACTGGAGCTCAATCGGCAACCCTGAGCTTCACCTATAACAATGGGCTGGCTTACCAAGGCCCGAACAATGAAATCCTGCTTCAAATTTCGGCCAATGGCGGGACCAACTGGACAACCCTGGACACATTCAACGATACGCTGAACCCCGATAGCGGCTCGAAGAACTACGATATCAGCCCTTACATCGCATCGAACACTGTCCTTCGTTTTTATGTAAGCGCTGACGATGGGGCAGACACTCTGGATATCGATAACCTCCTTGTCTCCTTTGTCACGGCCAATGTAGCCCCGTCCTTTTCAATCCCCCAGCCAGCCTTCGGTGGTGGCGATGGTATTACCACGACAGCCATAGGTTCCGCGGCCGATCGAGCTTCAGGTGTCACCACTCAAGCCGACGGGAAGCTGGTCGTCGTCGGCTACAGTCACAATGGAAATGATGAAGACATTGCCGTCGCTCGCTATAACATCGATGGAACGCTGGATACTACCTTCGGTGGTGGAGATGGCATCGTCACGACTGACTTCGGTCTGGCCAACGATCGCGGCCGAGCGGTCACCCTTCAATCCGATGGCAAGATTCTCGTCGCAGGATACATCGGAACGGGAGCCTTTAGCGAGTTCGCCGTCGTGCGCTACAACACCGATGGAACGCTCGACACCACCTTCGGTGGTGGAGACGGCATTGCCAATACCTCGTTTTTCGGCTTTGGTTCCGACTTGGCCAGCGCGATTACGCTCCAAACGGATGGGAAGATCGTGGTGGCCGGGCAAGCGGAAGACAATGGAATTTTTTACTTCGGAGTTGCCCGTTTCAATACCAATGGAACGCTCGATACGACTTTCAGTTCCGACGGAAAGCAAACGACGGGATTTGGGGGAGGCTATGACGATGCCTCTAGCGTTGCGGTTCAGAGCGATGGAAAGGTCCTGGTAGGGGGAAGCGGCTTCGTTGGATCTACCTTGGATTTCACCCTGGCAAGATTCACCTCGACCGGGTCGCTGGACACGACCTTCGGTGGTGGAGATGGCAAGGTCAATACCGCCATAGGCACCAGCAGCGACTACATCCGTAGTCTGGCGGTTCAAACGGATGGAAAGATTCTCGCGGCAGGATATGGCACGGTTGGGTCCAACAATGACCTCGCGGTAACTCGCTACAACGCCGACGGCACGCTCGATACTAGTTTTGGTGGTGGCGATGGGATCGTGACGACTGCCATTGGCTCCGGGCACGATTACGGCTACAGCCTAAAACTGCAGAGCGATGGTAAGTTTGTGGTTGCCGGGAAGACTTCCAATGGTAGCAACGACGACTTCACGCTCGTTCGTTACAATGCCGATGGCACGCTCGACAGTAGCTTTGGTGGCGGCGATGGGATCACTACCACCGCCGTCGGTTCCGGAGCGGACTCGGCAGAAAGTTTGGTCATTCTCAGCGATGGACGATTCCTCTTAGCCGGTTTCAGCCACAACGGAACCAATGACGACTTTGCGATCGCACTCTACTCAACCGATGGAACGCTGAGTACGGGCTCCGGAAGTATCAATACGCTGGGCGGTACGGTAGCGTACACCGAGGGTGGAGCTGCAGTATTCCTCGACACCGACGTAAGCATCAGTGACTTGGAGCTCGATGCCCTCAACAGCGGTAATGGCAACTATGCGGGAGCCAGCATCACGCTCGTCCGCAATGGAGGCGTTGATGCCCAAGATCTCTTCAGCTTCGTCAATGGCAATGGGATTACGCTTTCGGGTAGCAACTTAATCAAGAATAGCCAAACGATCGCCACGTTCAATACGACCAGCACTCCAGGTCAATTGACGATCAGTTTCACTAACGCGAACGGCCAAATCCCCACCTCGGCCGATGTCGATGCGATTTTACGTCAGATCGCCTACGCCAACTCCAGCGATAACCCTCCGAGCTCGGTTCAGATCAACTGGACCTTCAGCGACGGAAACAGCGGCTCCCAAGGTTCCGGAGGTGCGTTATCGGTCAGCGGCAATGTGACGGTCAATATCACCGCATCCAATGACGCCCCTATCGCTGTTTCCGATAGCACAACCGCCGTGGAAGCGGGCGGGGTCAGCAACGGCACCGCCGGGACCAACCCGACGGGTAATGTGCTGACCAATGATACGGATGTTGACGCAGCCGATACGAAGACCGTCACCGGGGTAGCCGCGGGTAGCGTTGGCAGTGCCACAGGCAATGTCGCCACCGCTGTCAGCGGTACGTACGGCACAATCAACATCGCTGCCAATGGGGCGTTCACCTACACTGTCGCTAATGGTAACGCTTCTGTCCAGGCCCTCCGCACCAGCGGCAACACGCTAACCGACACCTTCACCTACACGATGCGGGATACGGCGGGGCTGACCAGCACCACGCAGATCACGGTGACCATCCAGGGGGCGAACGACGCCCCCCACGACTTGGCCGGCACGCTGACGGTGGCCGAAAACGCTGCCAATGGGACCTCGGTCGGGACGATTACCCGCAGCGACGTCGACTCGGGTGACGGAGCAAGCTATTCGCTGGTCGACGATGCCGGCGGACGCTTTGCGATTAACTCCTCGACCGGTGTCGTCACCGTAGCCAATGGTACGCTGCTCAATCGCGAAGCGGCTGCCAGCCACAACATTACCGTCCGCGTTACCGATACGGCTGGGGCCACCTACGATGAAGTCATGAGCGTGACCATCACCGACGTCGACGAATTCGATGTCGGCGCGGTTAGCGATACGAACGCAACCGCCAACAGCCTCGCCGAGAACTCGGCCAACGGGACGGTGGTCGGGATCACCGCCAGCGCTTCGGATGCCGATGCGACTAACAATACCATCACCTACTCCTTGGACGACAATGCCGGCGGACGTTTCACGATCAACAGCTCCACCGGGGTGGTCACCGTCGCCAACACTTCGCTGCTGAACTTCGAAGCGGCGACTAGTCACAATATCACCATCCGGGCCACTTCGGCCGATGCCAGCTTCTCCACTCAGGTCTTCACCATCAGCCTCACCGATGTTGATGAATTCGACGTTGGTACTGTGACGGATTCCAACGCGACGTCTAACAGCGTCGCCGAGAACGCGGCCAATGGGACCGCCGTCGGCGTCACCGCATCGGCCAGTGATGCCGATGCGACCAATAATACCATCACCTATTCGTTGGACGATAATGCTGGTGGGCGTTTCACGATCAACTCCTCCACCGGCATCGTCACTGTCGCCAACAGTTCGCTGCTCAACTTCGAAGCGGCGACTAGTCACAATATCACCGTCCGGGCCACTTCGGCCGATGCCAGCTTCTCGACTACTGTCTTCACGATCAACCTCACCGACGTTGACGAATTCGATGTCGGCGCGGTCAGCGATGCGAATGCCACCGCCAACAGCGTCGCCGAGAACTCGGCCAACGGGACAGTCGTCGGGATAACCGCCAGCGCCTCGGATGCCGATGCGACTAACAATACCATCACCTACTCGTTGGACGACAATGCCGGCGGACGTTTCACGATCAACTCCTCCACCGGGGTGGTCACCGTCGCCAATAGTTCGCTGCTGAACTTCGAAGCGGCGACCAGCCATAGTATTACCATCCGGGCGACCTCGGCCGATGCCAGCTTCTCGACACAGATCTTCACCATCAGCCTGACCGACGCCAACGAAACGCCGACGGCCGTGGCTGATACAACGACGGCTGTTGAAGCGGGTGGGGTGAGCAACGGGACGGCGGGGACCAACCCCAGCGGCAACGTCCTGACGAACGATACGGATGTCGATACAGGGGATACCAAGACGGTGACCGGGGTGGCGGTCGGTAGCGTCGGGAGTGCTTCGGGGAATGTCGGTTCTGCAGTCACTGGGACTTATGGCTCGATTACGATCGCGGCCAATGGCGCGTTTACTTATAACGTCGATAATGCCAACGCTTCTGTCCAGGCCCTCCGCACCAGCGGCCAGACTCTGACCGACACCTTCACCTACACGATGCGGGATACGGCCGGGCTGACCAGCACCACGCAGATCACGGTGACCATCCAGGGGGCGAACGACAACCCCCATGACTTGTCCGGCACGCTGACGGTAGCCGA
>JBILTQ010000401.1:0-4937 GCA_044371435.1 Pirellulaceae bacterium
GCTGGCCTGGCTTTCGTCCCCCTGGATCCCGAGTTTCCGCAGGAGCGTCTACACTACATCGTCGAGCACGCGGGAATTCGCCGGATTCTTTGCCACGCCGCCTACGAACAACTCTTCACCCCAAGTGACCGGCAACTCCTGGTACGCTGGGATCCGCAGCAGCCGCCCGGCAGCGAACAAGACAACGCGAATCTTCCGCTCGACCTGCCCCTCGAATCCTTGGCCTACGTCATGTTTACCTCGGGGTCGACGGGGAAACCCAAAGGGGTTCAGATTGAGCATCGGGCCCTGACCACCTATTGTCAGGCGGATATCGAAATCTACCGGTTGCATCCGACCGATCGTACGCTGCAATTTTCCACGCTCAATTTCGACATCGCCATCGAAGAGATCCTCCCGCCGCTTTTGGTGGGAAGTACGGTAGTGGTCCGTCCGAGGCAGCGTGCTGAAGCTGCCATCGAGCTATCGCATTGGATCGAAACCTATCAGGCCACCGCCATCCATGTAGCTACAGCCTACTGGAACGAGTGGGTCGACCTGATGGTAGCCCACGGGTCCCAAGTTCCAGCTTGCTTGCGGTTGGTGATCGTGACCGGGGAGAAGATCTCAGTCGAGCATTACCGTCGCTGGCAGAAACTTTGCCAGCACGACATATTGTGGTGCAATGCCTATGGCCCGACGGAAACGACCGTCTCTTGCACCGTCTTCATCCCACCCGACGGTTGGTCCGGATCGCAGATGCCGATCGGTAAACCGCTGTCGGGCTATGAAGCCCATATCCTCGACGATGAGCTACGACCGGTGGGAGCTGGTGCGACCGGCAGCCTCTTTATCGGCGGGCCAGCCTTGGCTCGCGGTTATCTGGGTCGCCCCGATCTGGATGCCAAAGCCTTCCTGCATGTTACCCTTCCTGGGACAGCGTCGGCCAAGCGACTCTATCGGACCGGTGATCTGGCTCGCTGGTTGCCGAACGGTGAGATCGACTTTGCTGGACGGGTCGACCACCAGATGAAGATCGGTTCCTACCGTATTGAGCCGGGAGAAATCGAAGCCACGATCCACCAGTACCCATCGGTCCGCGAGTCGCTGGTGATTTGCGTAGAGCGCGAGTCGATCAAAAGCCTGGTAGCCTACGTGGTCGGGGATGCCACGTTCACCCTCGATGGTTTAGCGGAGTTCCTTCGACGCCGGTTACCGGTGTACATGGTCCCGGCCAAGTATGTCTTGCTGGATGAAATGCCGAAGACGATCAATGGCAAGATCGACCGCTTCGCCTTGCCGTCACCCGAGGTATCCGTGACCGCGTTGACCGCGGCCAAGCGTGGGCCGCGCAACGAATGGGAGCAATTCCTCAAGGAGGTATGGGAAGAAGTGCTTCAACTTTCCGGGATTGGGATCGATGACGATTTCTTCCTCCTCGGCGGCAGTTCCCTTTTGGTGACACGGGTGATCGCCAAGGTGGTCAGGAAGCGACAAATCGTCATCCCAGTGCGCGACTTCTTCGCCAATCCGACGATTGCAGCCCTTTCCGAGCAAATGTCCGCGTTAGCGCTCCCAAGCACTGCGCACGGATCGCGCGGCTGGCTGCGACGGACGCTACCCGAATTGCGACCTATCGGGGTACCGGCGTCGGGGATCCGACTCTCAGCCATGCATTATCCTCCAGTCCCGCAGGAGTCACTGCCAACCGGGCCCGGGCGACTGGTGATCGTCTGCCCATCCTATGCTCACGAGCAGGTACGGGCCTACCGTAACCTGCAGCAACTCTCCGTGCTCCTCGCTCAAAAGGGTTTCCACGTAGTGCGGTTCGACTACGGCGGAACGGGGGATTCCGAAGGAACGGCCGAACGGGTCTCGCTGGAATGTTGGGCCGATGATTTACAGCACGTTATCGCCTATTTTCGTCAACAGCTTGGCCATGTCCCCTTATCGCTGGTCAGCCATCGACTCGGGGCAGCCGTCGTCCAGGCGGCCGGGATTCGGAATGCCTTGCAGCATGTCGCCTGGGACCCGGTTCTCGACGGGCCCGCGTATGCGGCACTCATCCAGCGTTTTCACGACTATGAACTCCGCAGTCGCACCCTTTTCCTGGGACGCCGCCACAGTCGTCCTGACGAGCGCATGGGCTATGCTTGGCCCGAGCACTTTGCGGACGAGTTGGCAACTTTTCACTGGGAACCACAGTTGATCGAAGGGCAAGTCGGGGCAGTGGTCTGGTCGAAAGGGATGAACTCGGCAAAGCTCAGCGTTCCCCGCTGGCATGAATTCTTCACGGACGATGAAATCTACTGGGACATGGTGAAGTGGAAGAACTCAGCGTTCAGTTCGCCTGCGGCCTTCGGCACGATCGTCGACCTCCTTGAAGGGAACAGCTGATGGAAAGCGGCATTGTCTTCGGTGACTTGAAGCATCTATCTGGCGTCTATTGTTCGGCAGAGGCAGGAACCAAACGGGACTTTAGCGTCATCATGCTCAATCCGGGAATGCTGAACCGGACAGGACCGATGCGACTTCATGTCCAGCTAGCCAGACGTCTGGCCGCAGCCGGGATCTCCTCGCTGCGATTCGATCTCTCGGGTATCGGAGAAAGTTTGGGGATCGGGGTGTCGGGGTCGTCGTTAGAGAGAGCGGCGAGGGAAATCCGGTGGGCGATCGATTGGTTGCATTCGCAGCAAGGGATTCGCCGTTGCGTCCTGCTCGGGATCTGCTCGGGGGCTGACGACTCGTTGGCTGCCGCGACGACTGACCCGCGCGTGATCGGTTGCTGCATGCTGGATGGATGCGGCTATCCGACCGCTCGCCATTATCTTCATTGGGGTTTGCGCAAAGTCCAACGCTGGACAGCAGCGACAAAATGGCAAGAGCTTTGGGACCAATGCCGCGGTCAAGCGTCGCAGCCCGCCTCGATGCCGATGGGGACCGACATTCGCGAATACCCTGGCCGTGACGAATCGGAAGCCGCGCTGCTTACCTTGGTAGAACGCGGCGTAAGATTCCAGTTCCTTTATACCGGCGGGGTCGTCGACTATTACAGCTACCCCAACCAGTTCCACGACATGTTTCCCCGGTTGGCCGGGCATCCCTCGATCGAGGTCCATTATCGCCCTGCCTGGGATCACTTGATCTCGCTGCAGGTGGATCGATCGGAGCTATTCGATTTGATCAGTCGCTGGTTGGAAAAAATTCCGACGGCAACCGCCAACGGAGGTCTGCCCACCGCGTCGCCCATGCCTGCGACCTCGAAGTGCGGCTCGAGCGCGGTCGGTTGACCTTGGTCTGAGCCACGGCGTCCGGTTGGTCCGCGGGATCTTTCGCCGACCTTAGGGCACTGGCGTTGGCAGCTTCTTGGCTTTCCGCGCTTTCTCCATGGCTTTTTGGCGTGCAAGGCTGGGTGGGCAAGACGCAACATACTCGTCATGAATTCGCCGCAATTCGGCGGCGATTTCCGGGTGCTTGTCGATCAGGTTCTCCCGCTCCTGCGGAACCTCGGCAGCCATGTGGTAGAGCCCCAGGATCCGCGGCACGGATTCGCGATCTTGCGGATCGCGGAAAGCTAACTCGCTGACCAGTTTCCAATCCCCTCGGCGGACCGACCAATCGGCTCCCACCGTATTGTTGCTGGCATGGAGTACATCGTGAGGCGCGCCGCTCTTGGCACCGGTCACATACGGCAGCAAATCGACACTATCCAAGGCGGGGGATGCAGGAAGCTCAATGGACGCGGCAGCGGCCGCAGTGGCGTAGATGTCGACCAGGCTTACTGGTTGGGTGAAGGTCGTATCCGCGGGAAATCGACCCGGCCATCGGATGAGCAGCGGGACGCGGAAGCCACCCTCCCACGAGGAAAACTTGCAGCCGCGAAGGCCACCGTTATGCGCGTGGGTACGAATCTCTCCATCGCGCGTCTCATATTCATTGCCCCCGTTATCGCTGGAGAAGACCACGATCGTCTGGTCTTCGAGACCAAGGCGGGAGAGTTCTTTCAGCAACCGCCCGACGTTGTGATCGATATTATCTTCGCAGGCTCGCACGCGATTCCTATCTGGTTCTTTGGCTGGTAGCTTTTCAAAATCCGCCCAGGTATCGAGCGGGGGTTGGACGGGACCATGCGGGGCGTTGTAGGGAAGGTACAGGAAGAACGGTTGCGATTTCTGGCTGCTTCTTTCGATAAAGTCGATCGCCTCATCGGTCAGTTGGTCGGTGATATACTTCATTTCCTTGACCGGCTTGTCCTGGTCATAGACATAGACCCCTTCCACCATCGGACCGTGATCCTCGACCCCTAAGGCTGGATCAAAATAGTCATGAGCCGGTCCGAGAAAACCGTAGAAACGATCGAAGCCCCGCTCGAGAGGTCGGGCACCGGGTTCGAGGCCGACATGCCATTTTCCGATGCAGGCGGTCGCGTATCCATGCTCCTTCAGTAATTCAGCCAAGGTCTTTTCTGTCTTGGGAATACCGAAGCGGGCGGCGGAAAGATTGTCGAACCCGAAGCGTTGGGGGAAGCGTCCCGTCAGCAGCATGGCCCGGGAAGGGGTGCACATCGTTTGCGCGTAGGCTTGGGTGAACTTGACCCCTTGAGCCGCCAGTTGGTCGAGATGCGGTGTATCCATGGCGGCATCGGGGTTGTTCGGATCCTTCGGATAGCAACTCAAATCGCCCCATCCGAGATCATCCGCAAGAATCACGACCACGTTGGGGTGGGTAGCTTCCGTCGCTGGAACCTTGGCCGCCAAGGCAAGGATGAGCAGGAAGAGGGAGCGGCTTTGCTTGATCATCATTCGAGATAGGGTCATTGAAATCGGGACTAAGAAAAAAGTAAGTGACCGTTGGTAGGCATCGACCACGGCAGGCTGGCGATGGTTCGCAACCGCCAGGCCTTGAATCGTCATCGACCGTAAGCTGACGGCGTAATCATCCACCGACATCGCCCGCTG
>JBILTQ010000402.1:0-4935 GCA_044371435.1 Pirellulaceae bacterium
AATGAAAGTTGATATTCCACGTTGGCTGCGGCACGCGACCCTTGGGTTGATGGTCGCTTCACTCGCTTCGACTGGCTGTAGCACTGGCGGCTGGAAGATGCCATCCTCGAAGATGTTCTCTTGGGGCAAGAAACCCAGCGAATCGACGCTGGCTGGTTCTTCCAGTCCAGCGCCGACCTACCCGACGTCGCCGGCCACGACGCAAACGCCGAACGCTTTAGCAAGCGCGGCGACCAAGAACGCGGTTCCATCGATGCAGGGGATGCCGATGGGTCCGACGACGTCGATGCCGATGGGACAGTCCGCGACGGCCACGCCCCCCACGTCCGTGCCGGGTTACGCCCCGCCAAACCCCGGTGCGGCGGCCATGGCTAACGGTTATGCGACAGGCCCGTACAACACTTTCGGGCAAGCGGGAGCGGCGGCCGCCTTGGCCAACAACGGCGTCCCGGCGCGTCCGATGGGCACGGCTCCAGGGATGACGCCCGGCATGCCGATGAACCCCGGTATGCCGATGATGGCGGGTGCAGGTACGCAACCGCCAGTCGGTTTCGCCGCGACGATGCCCGCGAATACCTCGTCGACGCCTGGTCTTCCGTCGAGTCAGTCTTACGGAGCTGCCTCGCCGGCGGCCTACGGGGGACGGCCTGGTACCGTAGCCTCCGCAGCTATGCCTTCGGCCGGCACCCCGCCCTTGGGAACCACCGGCATGGCTGGGATGGCGATGCCGGCCAGACCTGCGGCCCCCCCCGGCAATTTTGCTGGTGTCGCTCAAACGTCCGCACCGAACAGCCCACCCCAAGTCGGCCCCCCTGCAGGTGCTCCCAATTTCCCAGCCTCGATGCCGGCGAACGGTAATTTCTATGCCCCGGTCGGCGCCAGTGCCGTCCCGAGCGGGCTAGCACAAGCTGCCCCATCCCAGAGCCCTGCGGGCATCTCGATGCCGGGAGCTACCCCTGGAATGACGGTTCCGACCTACCATGGTGCACCGGCACCTGGCGGTTTCACTCAGGTTCCGGCGCAGACCGCAGGCTATACCAACCCCCAAGCCGGGATTCCGGCCACCACCGCCGCCTATCGCCCAGGCAGCACCAGTCGCCCCACCGGATACAACTTCGGTGCCCCGGCAGCAACGGCGGGCACGCCAGCCACCGCGGGAGCGATTGCCCCGACCGCTGTCCCCAACACGGCCAATGGAATGAGCAATCCTGGGTATAGTTTGCCGCCAAGCAGCACACTGACCCGATAACCCTTGGTTGTCGCAGCAGGAATTGTCTCGAAAAAACCGAAGGCTCGCCGAGAAATCGACGAGCCTTCCGCTTTTGGGAAGCAGCCGCTGGACGGCCAAGCGAGAGTTGGCGATGCCGGACGCACGCCCCTGCCCGACATCCTCACGCGACCTCGACTACCTTAGCTCAACGCTTGATAACTGCCTGGATTGCGGACCGCGACCTCGGGCGCCTCGCCCCAACGGTAATCGCTCGTCCCCAAGCTTTGCTGGGAAGTCATCGCCTCCTCCCAGGTAATGGTCTTGCCAGAATAACAGGCCTCCCGCCCCATGATGGCCATCAGGGTGCTCTTGCACATGTAGTCCCCATTATTGAGCGGCCGCCCTTCGCGGATCGATTTGAACAAGGCGATGTGCTCTAAGTCATACATACTCGGCTTGGCCCCTTGGCCACCGTATTCATACTTCCATGGTTGCTTGCCTTGAATCTCATGGGCCAAAATTTTCGCAGTTCCGTCGGTTCCAAAAACGTAGTCCTGCGTTTCGTTGAAGCAGCCTGCCATCTGACGGGTGGACGCGAAGGTCTTGGAGCCGTCGGCCCACTCGTAGATCACCGTGAAATGATCATAGACGTCGCCATAATCCGCCGAGGTGCGGACTTGGCGTCCCCCCTGTCCATAACAGCGTGTCGGCGGTTCGTCTTGGCGCAGCCATAACGCCTTGTCCAAAGAGTGGATGAACTGCTCGACGATATGATCTCCGCTGAGCCAACGATAGTACATCCAGTTGAGGACCTGGACATGCATCGGGGTCCAGTCGGGCTCCGGACTACGCAACCAAAGGGTCCCGGTGAGGTAGTTGGCTTGGCTGGCGATGATTTTCCCGATGGCTCCTCCGAGCAGTCGTTCCATCGTCGCCAGGACCCCGAGGTCATAGCGCCAGCACAAACCTGAAACCAAAGACAACTTTTTCTCGGCTGCCGCTTGCGAAGCTGCCATGACCCGCCGCACACCGACCGGATCGACCGCCACCGGCTTCTCGCAGAAGATATGCTTTCCGGCCGCCACCGCTTTCTCCATCTGCATCGGCCGAAATTGCGGCGGCGTGCACAACAGCACCACATCAACTCCCGATTCGAGCAGTTTATCGTAGCAATCCCAACCGCTGAAACAATTCTCATCCTTGACAGCGAATTGGCCATCGAGCTCCTTAGCGGACTTCTCGATCGCCTGGCGTCCTCGCTGCAGCCGATCCTCGAAAATATCGGCCATCGCCGTCAACTGAACCCCACGCTCGGCATTCATCGCATTCTTGGCAGCGCCGCTGCCGCGTCCCCCGCAACCGACCAACCCAACCTTGATGATATCGCTGCCCGCCGCATGCACACTGCGGGCGAGGAATTCCTGGGAGACCACCCCCAACGCGCTCCCGGCGGCCAGCCCTCCGCGCAAAACGTCGCGGCGTTGGGGAAGCGAAATAGCAGGAGCAGGTTCGGAGGAATATGTCTCAGGCATGGCAGGTTCCTTGAGGCCGGGAGGATGGGTGGGACACGCTGGAAGCAAGTCGCTGGTAAGCAAACCGCAGAGTCTTTACTATAACAGGTCGTGGAGGAGAAAACACAACGTCGTCCAAGGATCCGGTCATGAAAGGTAAGCCCGCCGGCGGCCCCCGCCCCAAGCTGGCGCCGCGAATCGCTGTGCTAAAAAATCGCCTGGAAGGCTTGCTCCACGATCAGCGTGTTCCGACCGCCCATTATGGCGCGCGGGCCAGCGAGATGGAGCGGCTGATCCTGCAGCAATCGCGGCATATGTCCGGAAACAATTTCCGCGCCACCAGCATCGCCGACCTGCGTCGGATGGCGGAGCTGTATGACAGTCTCTTCTTTGAGAATTCCTGCCTGGCCTTAGCCCGACATTACGGAATGACCTTCCGCTGGAGTAGCCGGATGACGAAGGCAGGCGGCAAAACCACCCGCTTCACCACCCGCGGCAGCCTGCTCCAACCGGCGAAGATCCATTACGAGATCACCCTCTCCAGTTCGCTGCTCTTTCAAACCTTCCAGCACAAGGACCGCGAAGTACGGGTCTGCGGCTGCTTGTGCCGCAATCGATTCCAAGCCATGCAACGAATTGTCGAGCACGAGATGATCCATCTCTCGGAGATGCTGGTCTGGTCCGACAGCAACTGTGCCGCCGGCCGCTTCCAATCCATCGCCTATCGTTTTTTCGGGCATACCGAACACCAACACGACCTGGTGACCCAACGCGAACGAGCCCAGAAGCTTTTCGACATCCAACTCGGTAGCCAAGTCAGCTTCGTGGTCGAGGGAAAGCGGCGGACAGGGATCGTCAACCGGATCACCCGTCGCGCCACCGTGCTGGTCGAGAGTCCCTTGGGAATCCTGTACAACGACGGCAAACGCTACGAAAAATTCTACATTCCGCTGCACCAACTCAAGGCTGTCCCGTAACCGCTGCGGCTGGGAACAACGAGTTCCCCGCGGCGGGATCGCAAAACCGCTCAGGGCAACCTCAGATCGACCCAAACCAAACGATGATCGCTCGCCTCCAGTAGCTTCGGGTCGCTCGCGGCTAACTCATCGATGCTCGGCCAGTAAACCCCACAGGCCACCACTTCGCATTCGATCGACGGCAGGACAAAATCACACCGCAGGTTACCGGGCCTGGAATCGTTGAAATCCCCGGTATCCTCTGCTGGATCGCCGACCTGCGATCGATTGGCCCCCCCTTGGCGTTTGGCCGCTTCGGCTCCCCCCAGACTTCGCGGGACCGGCTGGCTGCGAACTCGGGGTGAGGCGAGCAACCCCGCAATCGCCGCATGTTGGCCGTCCCCATCGATCGGGTCGGCATTGAGATCCCCCAAGATGACAAATCGGCTACCCATCGGCAACGGCCCTACCCGCCCTTGATCTGAGACTAGGTACTCGGTACCCGCCCCACCCGTCGCATAATCCTTCAACAGGCGAATCTCGTCGTGATTGCGGCAACCGTTGCGGTCCTCCGCGCCATCGAAGACCGGCGGTGTGGGGTGCGAAACCAAGAGGTGCAATACCTGCCCGTCGATCGTAATCGGGATGTCGAGATGCGTCTTCGAGCTCAACCGCAGCTGATTCCAAATCGCATCCGGCCAATAAGCAGTCCCATCGGATTTCCTCGGCCGCAACGCCCCCGGCATGCGGCTCCACAAGAATTTCTGAAAGGATTGCACCCGGCTCTCATCGATGGGAAAACGGCTGAAGACCGCCAACCCGTATTGTCCTGGATACGCTCCGAACCCCCAAGCATCCCCGGGCCCCTCGACCCGGCCATCCCCATTGAGGTCCAGCCCCGAGGAGAGCCCCGTATTGACTTCGCTGCTGTAGCAAAAGCGAAGCGGACGCGTAGCCGAAGCATTCCCGAAATACTTTGCCAGCAGCATTTTGGCCGAACTCCCCCCGTCGTAGTCGACTTCATTGGCCAACAAAATATCCGGCCGGACCGCCCGGATAATCCTGGCCAACCGCTCCGCCTGATCATCCCCCTGCTCCAGATCCCTCGCGAGTTCACCGTATTCCTTGCGATGCAGCGAGACATTGAAGGTGGCCACGCGGATCGTCCCTGCCGCCGGTTCCTCCAAGTCCAGTCCCTTAGCAGCCATCACGCCTCCTATCCAGCCCCAACCAAGAACGCTAAGTACGATCCCCCCCC
>JBILTQ010000403.1:0-4927 GCA_044371435.1 Pirellulaceae bacterium
GGCGAACGGACCGGTGGCGGTGCTTGTCGAGGATCAGACGCAAAACTTCCGCATCAACATGCGGGAGAAGCCGGCCATCGCCGGGACCTTCAAGTCCCTCGGCAACTTTCAGGTGCGCGAAGGCCAGACGCTGGCGGTGGTCCTGACCACGGATGATGCCCAAGGAAACGTGCATGCCGACGCTGTCCAAATCCTCCCGCTCCCTTAGGCTCCAGCCGTGGTTGGTCCAGCTGGGGCGAGCCGGCTTGATGGCGGCCCTGGCCTTGTCGATCCATTATCTCCATCAGCAACTGGAGGGACGGCGGCAGGCCAGTTCGCTAGCGTCCTTGGAGCTGACTCGCTTGCGTGGCATCTACGGCGAGGCAGCGGTCTTGGGCCAGGCCAACGCCCGTGGCGGACTGGAGGTCCTGGGCGATAGGGGGGAGGACTTGGGCTATGTGATTCAAACGTCGCCCGAAAGCGACCGGTATCTCGGCTTCTCCGGACCCACCAATGTGCTGTTGGCCTTCGATCCCAACCATCGCTTGATCCAGGCCTCGGTGCTCAGCAGCCGCGACACGCGCGACCATGTGCAGTTGGTCCAGCGGGACCAGGCTTTTTGGGACGCATGGAAAGGCCGGACGTGGGAGGAAATCGTCGGCGAACGGACGACGCGGAAGGTAGCCGGAGCGACCTTGACCAGCAACGCCATCCTTCAGGGGTTGTACAGTCGCTTGGGTGGCGAGGCGGTGCCGAGCCAATTTGAAGTGGTGGTTCGGCTGGAAGAAATTAAGAAGCTGTTTGCCGAAGCCGCCAGCTATCAGCTGTTGGATAGCTCGACCGGGGAAATTCAGGTGTTCGACCAGCGTGGCGAGCCCTGCGGACGGTTGCTCTCGACCACCCCAACCGCCGACACCACCGTCGGCTACCAAGGGCCGAGCCGAGCTTTGATCGCGGTCGATCCCAGCGGTCAGGTGCTCGGCATCAGTCTCCCGCAAAGTTTCGATAACGACCCCTACGTCGGTTATGTGCAGCGCGACCGTGGCTTCGCTTCCCTCTTCACCCGCTATACGCTCGACGAGTTGGCTCGTCTGGATTTAAAGGCTGCCGGGATTGAAGGGGTATCGGGGGCAACGATGACCAGCATGGCGGTGGCCGAAGGTATTCTGGCGACGGCCAGGAAATACCAGCAGGGCAAGGCAGCCCAGGCGCAGGCGGCAGCCGAATCATGGCGCGGCCGCTGGCGGTGGTGGGGGACGCTGGCGGTCGTTGCCTTGGGTTGCTGGTTTAGCCTGGCTTCTTTGCAGGGGCGTCGCGGGATGCGTCTGGCTTTCCAACTGGTCGTGATTTTTTATCTGGGGCTGATGAATGGCGAACTGCTTTCGATGGCGATGTTTGTCGGGTGGGCGGAGCATGGCATCCCGTGGCGGACTGCCGGTGGCTTGGGGCTGCTGGCGGCGGTGTTGATGCCGATCATGGCCAAATCCAACGTCTACTGTTCGCAGCTCTGCCCGCACGGCGCCGTCCAGCAGTTGCTGCCACGCGGCTGGAAGGTGGAGCATCGGTTGCCGGGATGGGGGCGGCGGCTGTTGCTGACGATTCGCCCGCTGCTGCTGGCTTGGGTGGTCGTGGTGGTCGCCGGTGGCTTGAGTTTCAGCCTGGTAGATATCGAACCCTTCGATGCCTACGTGTGGCGGGTAGCCGCCTGGCCGAGCGTGGTCATCGCCATCGGCGGCTTGGTCCTGTCGCTCTTCATCCCGATGGGGTACTGCCGCTATGGCTGTGTTACCGGTTCGCTTCTGAATTACCTACGGCGACACCCCCGCAGCCATCGCTGGCAATGGGGCGATGCATTCGCCGCTGCCAGCCTGGCGGTGGTTTGGGTGGCGATTTTCCTTGGCTGAGAACCGAGCGGGCTTCTTGGCCTCGGCCTCACGGCCTCGGCAAACTTGGAGCGGCCCTGGGATTTTGTTGGAGGCCCTGGGATTTTGTTGGAGGCCCTGGGATTTTGTTGGAGGCAAAGCTGACCGGGGGTTCGTTCTGGCAAGCTCGTTCGGTCAACGGCTAGCAGAGATCGGAACCGGCCCTTGGAAACGATGCCCCTTGGCCGAGGTCGGGATGGCGTACAGGCTGGTTCGCGCGGTGACGTAGAGGGTAGCGTTTTGGGGACCGCCAAAAGTCACGTTTGCCGGTTGCTCGGGGACTTCGATCACCCCCAGTCGCTGGCCTTGGGGTGAGTAGACTTGCAGTCCCAAGGCCGAGGTGATGTAGAGGTTGCCTTGGCTATCGATGGTTAGGCCATCGCCCCCTTTGCCTGATTGCCCGCTCGGTTGTTCGAGTTGACAGAAGGGGCGGCGTGGGCCAAGGCGACCGGGTTCCAGGATGTCGTAGACATACATGGTCGCTTCCAGGCTGGGGATGACGTACAAACGGCTTTCATCGGGCGACAGGATGATGCCATTGGGGGCGATGAAACTGTCATCGAGGCGGGTGATCACTCCTTGCGTCGAGCGATAATAGATCGCCTCTTTCCCTTGCGGCCATGGTTCGGGGGCGCGATAGCGGGGGTCGGTGAAGTAGACGCCGCCGGTCTTGTCAATCACCAAGTCATTGGTCGCGTTGAAGCGTTTCCCCTGATGCTGGGTAGCCAACGGGAGAGGTTGCTTGGACTTCAAATCGAAGGCCACCACTTCGCCGAACTCCATCCGGCAGCCGAGCAGATGGCCTTGACCATCGAGCATCAAACCGTTGCACATCCCGGAAGGTTCCAGGAAGATCTCAGGCGTTTGGGAGGGTTGGGTCGTATCCCATCGCAGGATGCGGTTGGCCGGGATGTCGCTGAAATACAGGTAGCGGACCCCATCATAAGCCGGCCCCTCGGTAAACTGGAAGTCGCCGGCCACTTTCACCGTTGGACCGATGGGGCCGATCCCTGGAATAGGGTCACCGGCCAGGGTGGCTGCCATCCAGCCGCAGGTCAGCCAACCCAAAGTCATCAGAGGCGAGAGTCGCTTGGCGACGACGTGGACGGGAAGGAAGTACATGCGTTGCCTTTCTCGAAGGGGGAGTTAAGTGCGAGGCTTGGATGCGGCGGTCACTTCGAGCATACGCTGGAGCGCCACCAGCGACCAATGGGCCGTCTCGTCATCGACCACGATGCGGTTGACGACGGTTCCTTGACGAAGGTTCTCGAGGCTCCAGCAGAGGTGGGCCAGATCGATCCGGTACATGGTGGCGCACATGCAGACGATCGGCGACAGGAAATGGATTTCCTGCTCCGGGTGTTGTGCCTTGAGCCGATTCACCAGATGCAGTTCCGTCCCAATCGCCCATTGGGTACCGGCGGGCGCTTGCTGGACGGTCTCGATGATCTTGCTGGTGGAGCCGGAGATATCGGCCAGGTCGTTGACCGCCTGTGGGCATTCCGGATGGACCAGGATTTTGATGTTGGGGTGCTGTTGGCGGAACTGGTGCACATGAGCGGCGGTAAACATCTGATGCACGCTGCAATGGCCTTGCCAAAGAAGGACGCGACTTTGGCGGATGGCTTGTTCGGTATTCCCACCTAAATCGACCGCATGCGGATTCCAGACAGGCATCTCCGCGTTGGTAATTCCCATCTTGAGCGCTGTGTTGCGGCCGAGGTGCTGGTCGGGGAAGAAGAAGACGCGACGCTTCCGGGCGAAGGCCCATTCGAGGACGGCGCGGGCGTTGCTGCTGGTGCAGACGATCCCTTCATGGCGACCGCAGAAGGCTTTCAGGCTGGCGGCCGAGTTGATGTAGGTGACCGGGGTCAGGTCCTGGGTGTCGATGAACTCTCCGAGCACATCCCAGGCCGACTCGACCTGACGAATGGCTGCCATATCGGCCATGCTGCAACCGGCAGCCATATCGGGGAGGACGACATTGACTCGGGCTCCGTGCCTGGCTTGCAACCGTTCCGGACGGTTCGCCAGGATGTCGGCGGTCTCCGCCATAAAGTGGACGCCACAGAAAACGATCGCCCGACAATCCGGGCTATCGGCCGCCAGTTTGCTGAGCTGATAGGAATCTCCGGTTAGGTCGGCATGGGCGATGACTTCATCCTGCTGGTAATGGTGCCCCAGGATCAGCAACTCGCTCCCCATTTGCCGACGAACCGCAGCGATCCGCTCGATCAGTTCTTGGTTGGCGAGCGAACGGTACGGGGCAAAGGGAAGCTCGCTGAGATCGGTAATGCTGCTAGCCATATCCAAGGACCCATGAGGACGAGGAAAAAATCTAGTCTATCGGGAAATTTCCTGGATGTCGCTAGCCTCGGCCGACGATAGAACAAAATTGCTGAACGAACCCAACTCGCCCCCAGGTGCCCCCGCTATGCTGACGACTGAACAGCCCGAACGCGTCGCGTATTGGAAGAGCTTGCTCAAGATCCAGGCGCCGGTCGCGGTCACTTTAGCCAGACGGTCGATGCCCTTGGAGAAGCTGGTCAACCTGATGCCGGGGATGATCTTGCAATTCGAGAAGTCATGTGACGCTCCGCTGACATTGGAAATCGACGATCAACCGATCGCCGATTGCGAGGTGGTCAAATCGGGGGATCGCTTCGGCGTCAAACTTACCGGCGTTATCGACAAGCCCGAGGCGTGGGTATCGCTGATGAAGGCGACCAAGCCCTCGTAGGCTCACTCGCTCTCGGAGAAGCTGCGCGTTTCAGCTTTCTTCGGTGCTCGTCATCGATTCGGTTCCGGTGAGCGGGCAGGTTTCAACTCACAACCCGACGCATCAGCGAGGGATCAAGAGCCCGGAAAAACCGCGCGGAAAATGCGGAATCCGACGGCATGAGTCCCATCACAACCCGACGCGTCAGCGAGGGATCAGGAGCCTGGAAAAACCGGTTGCTAAGGCGGACTATCCCCGAGGTACTCGGCAATCGTACCTTCCAAGAGTCGGAACACGGAACTGCGTG